>JAUWPQ010000236.1:0-5000 GCA_030611515.1 Planctomycetota bacterium
AGCCGATTACGATCAGCCGCCTGGCGCGATACGCGGGGTCGGTCTCGCCCTGCGCCCTGGCGATCTGCTCCCGGAAGGAGAGTTTGCCCGAGGCCGAGTCCGATTTCCCCGAACACCCGCCGAGGGCCAGCCCGATCAATCCGATTCCGAAAATTGTCACGCCGCCGCGAAACATATCCAGCACCTTTTTGGGTATTTAGCCCCGGGTGAATACACCCGGGGCAAGCGGTTTTTCGCGGTCAACCCGCCCCGCCGTGTATTCACGGCGGGCTAAATGAATGATTTCCGAACACGTCCCAAGACAAGTTCAATTTCGCTGTATATTATCCGACGAGTTTGACATTTTCGTAGTAGGCTTCTAATAGAGAGAAATGGGGTTTCCTCTAGAGACGGCTAGGTGAGATTATGCGCACCACTTGCCCTTACTGCCAAGCCTTGGTCGTTCAGGCCAAGAATCGAGACGGGCCGAACTTCTGCCCCAAGTGCTGCTGTCTGTTTGAATTGCCGGAGGAGCTAAAAGTGCCCTCTTGGATATTCGGTGTGTTGATGTTTCTGATGGTCAATTTGCAGTTCATCCACAGCCATTAGCAGACAGTCCCGAAAAATCGTTTTTTATCCTACGATTCCACCCGCCGCGACGGGTGGTTTTTTATTTTTCTGGTTCCCACGCTCTGCGTGGGAACCCGTCTTTCCCGGCGCTCTGCGTCGGCGTGTAAGGCAAACACCGGCGTCGAGCGTCGCCGGTCGCCCTTCCCATGCAGAGTATGGGAACGAGAGGCGTTTTTCCGTAACCTATCCTATTACTGGGTATGTTTAGACGCCTCCGAGGGGCATTGGTTCGCGCATGTCGAAGAACGCATTGAAGAAGACCATCTCGCCGGAGGACCGTTCCGGCCGAAACCTTACCGCTTGGGCGTTGCTGGCCGGTCTGTTGCTGTTTGCGGCGTTGGCGGGGCCGTTTTTCGCCGGCCGCGTCTACACGGCCGACGACCTCGGCGCGTTTCATCTACCCGTCCGCGCCTTCTACGCGGAACAGATTGCCCGCGGCGAAGCACACGATTGGATGCCCGCCCTTTACTCCGGATTCTATCTGACCGGCGAAGGACAGGCGGGCGTCTACCATCCGCTGCACCAACTCCTGTACCGGATCCTTCCGCTCCGCGCCGCGTTGGGGTGGGAGTACTTGCTCTCCTATCCGCTGATGATGCTCGGCACGTGGCTGTTGCTGCGGCGGCGGATCGGCCGCGGCGGCGGCGCCGCTTTGGGCGCGCTGTTGTTCACCTTCTCCAGCTTCAATCTGCTCCACTTCGTGCATCCGAACGCGGTGGCGGTGATCGCTCATATCCCCTGGTTGTTGTGGGCCATCGACGTGGTGTTGCTCGACGCGCGTCGCCGTAAGATTGCCTTGGCCGCCGCGCTGATCGCGCTGTTGACCGGATCGCAATTGCTGTTGGGCTATCCCCAGTTCGTCTGGCTTTCTTTGCTCACCGAAATTGCCTACGCCGTATTCCTCTTGACCGCATACAAGTACGCCGCGCGGACCGGATGCGACGTGCATTTCACCTGCAACGGTTGCGTCGGCTGCACGACTCGAACCTGGCCGCGGTTGGTCATTGCCAAGGGGATCGGCCTGCTGCTGGGCGGAGTCCAATTGCTACCCACCTTGGACGCCTGGCTGCACAGTTCGCGGTTTTCGGCTGGCGAATGTTTCGCCTCGTGGGGATCGCTGCACCCGATGAACCTGCTGCAACTGGTAGCCCCGTATTTGTTCGCCAACCGCGTGGTCGGCGGCAACACGCACGAGTACGGCCTATACATCGGCGCGGCGCCGTTGGTGTTGGTGGTCTGGCTGATTGCCCGTCGCAGGGAACTGGGATCGCTCTCGCGGCTGGCGTGGGCCACGTTCGGCTTTGCCGTCGCGGCGTTGCTGTTGGCGTTCGGACGTTTCGGACCGCTATACAGCGTATTGACCTGGCTGCCGCTGGTCGGAATATTTCGCTTCCCATGCCGCTACTTGGTGCTTTTCCAGTTGGCCTCGGCCGTTCTGGCGGCGATCGGATTCGTGCTCTTGACCCATGAGTGCAAGCTCGCCCGAAAAAACCACGACGACAACATGCCGAATCAAAAGGGCGTGCCACCCGCACTGATCCAGAGGCATCGTTCCTGGCGGGATTTGTGGAAAGACTTCGAGCCGCTGTGGTGCATCGTCGGATTTTCGGCCACCGTGGCCGCGGTTGGTCTGTGGCTTCGGCATCAGCCGCAGATCGGCGCCGTGCCCGCGATTCTGGCAGGACCGGTTTTGCTTGCCATTGCGGCCAGATTAGTCGCTTTGGCCGCGAGGGGCCACTCCACGGCACTGGTCGGATTGATCTTGTTTGCCGCCGCCGATCTGGGCTGCTACGGTCTGAGCTACTTGGTATATTCCCACAACGACGTGCTCGAACGGTACGTGGCATCGGCGCGCACCCCGCCCGGCGAGCCTGACGGAAGAGTCGTCGGAGACCTGTTGCGGTTCGACGAGCCTGGGCTTCACACGGGCAACCTGATGACGCTCCGCGGCTGGCCGCGGGCAGACGGATACGCCGGACTGGCGCCGCACAGGCGGCTCGATTATCGACTCTTGCCCGCGTTGCGAGTGGCCGGAGTTCGCTGGGTCCAAAAGAATCAGTCCACTTCCGCCGTCGTCGGGCTGAAACCATACGATGATCGCTGGCTGGAAGTGCCCGGCCCGCTGCCTCGCGTGCGGTTGCTCTCTCAAACGCGGACCAGCAGCGATCCAGGCGCCGATATCTCGACAATTTGCCCCGACACCACGGCGCTGGTCGAAGTGCCGCTCGGTCTGCCGGCGTCGAAACCGGGCAAGGCCGTCTTGACGGCGGAGCGCCCGGGGTGGCTCGATATCGAGGTGGAGTGTCCCGCACCGCAGTTGCTGGTGGTGGCCGAGAGCCATCATTCCGGCTGGCGGGCCACGATCGACGGCCGGCCGTGCGAGGTTTACCGCGTGAACGGCGATTTCATCGGTTGCCTGACGACCGCGGGAAAACACCGGATCGTCCTCGAATTCCGCCCGAAAAGTCTGCAACGCGGATGGATGGCTTCGTGCCTTGGATTGTGCTTGTTGTCCCTTTGTTTTCTCGGCTTCATGGTCCGACCGGAGTCGAGACTGCCGGAGGATTGTCTCCAATGAACAACCAAACCGAATCGATTCGCCCTCCCTGCGAGGAGACGCTGTTGAGCGTCGTGCTTCCGGTTTACAACGAGGCCCGGGCGATTCCGATCCTCACGGCTCGGATCGCCGAAGTGCTCAATCCGTGCCTCATGCAGTATGAAATCGTTTTCGTCAACGACGGTTCCGGCGACGAAAGCCCGCGGATACTCGATCAACTGGCCGCATCGAGCGACAAGATTCGGGTGGTCCACCTGTCGCGGAACTTCGGGCATCAGGCGGCCGTGCAGGCGGGGTTGGCCCACGCCCGAGGCGACGTCGTGGTGCTGATGGACTCCGATATGCAAGACGACCCGGCGGCCATCCCGCGATTCATGGCTGCGTGGCACGAAGGATACGACGTGGTCTACGCCGTCCGGGCACAACGCAAGGAGGGACTGCCGAAACGATTCCTCTTCGCGGCTTTTCATCGGCTGATGTCGGCCGTGGCAAGCGTCTCGATCCCGGCGGAGGCGGGTATCTTCGGGTTGATCGACCGGCGGGTGGTGCAACGCATCTTGGCAATGGGCGAAAGCGACCGGTATTTCCCCGGCTTGCGATCGTGGGTCGGGTTCCGCCAGAAGGGAATCGTCGTCCAGCGAGGCGAACGCTACGACAATCATCCCCGGGTGTCGCTGCGGGGCCTGTTCCGACTGGCGAAAACCGCGATTTTCTCCTTCTCCTCGTTCCCGCTGACTATCTTTCACTGCATCGGAACGGTTGCCGCAATTGTATTTCTGACCCTCGGCGGCTGGGCTTTGTTCTGCAAGCTGTTCACCGGCTTGGCCATTCCCGGCTGGACGTCGTACATGCTCTTGGGCAGCTTCTTCGGCGCCTTGAATGCCCTGGGTATAAGCATCCTCGGAGAATACGTCATCCGCATCTACGATCAGGTCCGCGACAGACCGCAGTACGTCGTCGATCGCACGGTGAACTTCGCCACTTCAGGTGCCACTGCCGGCTTGTCCAGCAGTGCAAAGGACGAACGCTCCGGCGACGCTCCTTACGTCGAACTGTTGGAGCAAACGGAACAGTTGCTCCAAACCGGAATTGCAGCCGTGGAGATGAACGAGCCGGAGTTGTCCACGCTGCATTCGCTATGATGCTCGGAATGACAATGCCGACGTTCGGGTCGCCGCCCGCCACAAATCGCAAATCGACGCCGGCAGCCGGACCACGCCGAAACAGAGAAGCGGGGCGATCAACGCACCCCAATACTGATTGAAGCTCTGCCCGACCACCGCGAACGCCGCGAGATATAGACACACGCTCAGTCCGACCCGCGTACCCAGCGGACTGCTCCAGCCGGCCAATCCGACCATCGCCGCCACGAGATATAATGCCGCAACCCATTGCGGCAGGAGCAGCAGATAGGCGTTCATCTGCGCGGTGGAGATGACGAACCCCGCCCCGCCCAGTTGCAGCCAGCCGTGAGGATGTGCCCTGGCGTCGGCTGCAATCAATTCGCTTACTTGCCACCAATGCAGGCCGAACAGCACGAACCCCGCCGCCAGTCCGATCAGCCAAACGGTCAGCTCCCTGCGCCGTCCGTTCCGCCAGGCAATCGCGGCGCATAGAATGCAATACGGCAAGGCCAGTTCGCGGCAAACGACGGCCGCCAATCCGAGCGTCACCGCCAACCACGGGCGGTTCACGCCATAAGCGCAAACCGACAGTGCGATCAGCACGCCCGCCCAAAGCACCGGCAGGAAAAACAGATCGCCCAAAAACACCGGCAACAACGGGCCGCTAAGCAGCAGTGCGCACACCAGCGGCCGCATCTTAGCAGTCCGTT
>JAUWPQ010000355.1 GCA_030611515.1 Planctomycetota bacterium
CAGATTCCATTCCCAAAGGCAGTGCCGGCGGGTTCTAGTGACGACGGTTGCAGTAGCGGGCGTCTCACAGCGGTTTACCGCGTGAGAACGTCCGTTTTCTTTTGGCTTCTCCGCGGTGCAAACACACCAATAAGAGGAGAAGCTACCATGGCTATCGACACCCGAGAAATGCGGGAGAACCGGCACAAGCTGCTCTTGACCGCCCGCGAATTGCTGGACAAGGCAGACGCCGAAAAGCGCACCTTGACCGCCGAAGAGAAGACCAATCAGGAAAAGGCACTCGCCGATTCCGAAGAGTGGCGAGAGAAGATCGACGCGGCCGAGAAGCGCAACGACCTCGATCGGCAGATTGCCGAGGCGGCGCTGTCTCAGGATAAGCCGAAGACCGACGAAGAGAACCGCACCGGCGAAACCAACGAAGAGCGGACCCTGTCCCGCGGGTGGGAAACCCAGCAGTATCGCACGTTGTGGAGTCGGTCCATATCCGAAGGGACACGGCGTTTCAGTAACGAAGAGCATCGTCAGTTGTCGGCCGGTACGGCGAACGAGGGCGGATACCTCTACGCCCCCGAGACATTCGTCAATGAACTTATCAAGAACGTCACCGACATGACGCTCATTCGCGGCGTGGCTCGACAGTTCTCGGTGGCCGGTGCAGATAGTCTCGGTTTTCCCGTGCTTACAAACCGGATGGCCGCCGCCGCATGGACCTCGGAACTCGGAACGCCTTCAACCGACTCCACTCTGGATTTTGGCAAGCGTGAATTGCGCCCGAATCCCGCGACAAAAGAGATTGTCGTGTCGAAGGTTCTGCTTCGCAAAACCCCGATGGCCGAGCAAATCGTGCGAGAGGAACTGGCCCGTGTGATGGCCGAAGGAATGGAAAACGGCTACATGACCGGCACGGGCGCGCAGCAACCACTTGGTGTGTTCACGGCATCGGGCAACGGTATCAGTACCGATCGTGACGTTTCGACCGGCAACACCACCAGCAGCCCGACGCCGGACGGCCTGAAGAACGCCCTCTACACGCTCAAGGCGAGTTACTGGAACAACGCGGTGTGGATTATGCACCGAAATACCATGCTATTACTCGCCAAGATGAAGGACGGGAATGGCCGCTATCTGTTGCAAGATAGTATCGTCCAGGGTGAACCAATGCAATTGCTTGGTAAGCCTATACTGCTTTCCGAGTACGCACCTTCCGCGTACACCACCGGCCTGTACGTCGCCGTTCTCGGCGACTTCTCTAATTACTGGATTGTCGATTCGCTGGACATGGAAGTCTTGCAGCTTCGTGAGCTTTACGCTCGGAACAACAAGGACTGCTTCATTGTCCGCATGATGAGCGACGGCGCGCCCGTCCGCGAGGAAGCCTTCGTTCGCGTCAAACTTGGCTAAACAACCTGCCTGAAAGGATAACGATACCATGAACCTATTGACAAATGTTCAAGTCTCCTTGCTTTCGAGCGTATGGAGCACGACGGCCGCTACCAACTACAGCGACCAGATTGACATGCAAGGATTCGATGGCGTTGCGCTTATTGCCGTCGTGACTTCCTCGGACGGCAGCACCGGCACCGCGGTGACTACGCTGAGAGGCACCGAGACCAGCACGGCGGCCAGTACGGATTATACCGCCGTGACGAGCTCCAGCAATTCGATCAGCGCGACAACGACTGCCGGGTATGATCTCGTTGTGATGGACTTTCCGAAACCGCGTTACCGTTACCTGAAGCTGAAAGCGGTGCGAACGGCCCTGAAGGGGATAGGCGGAATTATCGCCATCAAGTATAGCCCGATGGTTTCCGGCACTACGCAGGCCAGCACGACCATCAAGGACGAGCAACTGCTCGTTGCGCAAACCACCTGAGTTTATCCGCGTCCATAGCGACTACTTGCCGCCCGGTCGATTTGCCCGGCCGGGCGGTGCGGCAACCAACGGAGTTTCATTATGGCAGACACAACCTACGCACCAAAGGTATACCGCAAGCAGGGTGGCGACGAACAGGTCATTGCCAGCGGCGGCACTCAAACTATTGAGAGCGGCGGCACGGTGGAATACGAGGCTGGTTCCACGCTCACCAACGCTGCCACGCAAACGAACACCGGCACGGTGACGAACAGTGCGGCGGTGGTAAACACATTGACTACTGCTTCCACCGCGCAAACCCTGCTCGGCTACGGAACGAGCCTGATTGGTTCCACGGCGGCCGGTGCTTTGGCCTACAACCTGAATCGGCCCGGTACGGCCGGCGCTCGAAAGACGTTGTGCATCCGCGCTTCAACCGGCGCGGTGACGGTCATATCGTCCACGGTGACGGCTCAGCTTTGCAAGTTTCACCGGACCCTGACCACGCTTACTTTCGGCGCTAATGCCGACGGCATAGCCCTGGACTTGATTGGTGAAACTTCCACGTCCTGGTCGATTGTCGGCTACTCGACGGCCGCTGGTACATACACCTGCACCTAACGGAAAGTGAGGTGCGCTATGTATCCGCGAACGCAAAAAGTTGTGATAACCACAAGCACGACGGCGAACAGCACGGCGGCGGGAGGTGGAGTAGGGTACACCACTATCGACAACGGCCGAGTGCTGTCGATTCAATACGCCTCGACCACATTGGGGACGACCGGCTCGATTGCCGTCACCAACG
>JAUWPQ010000337.1 GCA_030611515.1 Planctomycetota bacterium
AACCGACAAGTCTGTTTGGCATATTTGCGACGATTGTCTCACGCCAATGGAAAAGGAACTAGGCGAGATTGTTCGCAAGTGGAGAACACTCGCCAAGGACGGCGGAACTCCATATCCGGGGATGATCGAATGGTTGTACAAAAAACATGATGTTGAGTTCGTTGTCACTTGGCTTAAACTATGCGTGTCCGTCGATTTTGCCGACGATTTTGAGCGAACGCTGTTTGATCCGCTGAAAAAATTGCAGTCGCTACACGCCAAGGTTTTGCAGTTTGACCGCAGCCTATATTTCACGGGTCAGACCATTAAAGAGTTTCTCGACAAGCGTTATGAATTGCACCGAAAACGCGGTCATTCACGCGAGGATATTTCCGACAAGGAACTTGATTATGTCGAGAACGCTGATAGCGAAATAGAACACCTATTTATGTACGCGATTCGATACCTGCAACAGGTGGCCGCGATTCTCCGCGCCAAACTTCGCGGGAAGGAAATTGAAAAGGCAGCGATACCAAAGGCTGGAAGTGGAGCAGCATGGCTGAAGCAAGCGGTGGCGGCAAGGCGGCTTGGGACGGATAGAACAACAATCGGCCGGCTTATTAAGCGGAATGAGTTGTGGACCAATGGCGAAACAGGTCATAAATGCCGTGTCGATCCCGCCAGTATACTCGCATACTGCGAAAAAACCGGCACGGCTTACAACGATACATGACCGAGTTGTAACAATTTTGTAACACTGCGAAAAAATCTTTTGCGGGAAGCATAGAGCCTTCGGTGAAAACCGGAGGCTTTTTTGTTTCATTTTTGTAACAGGGGATTATGGGAGGTTAGTATGCGGGCGTTGACACAAGTTTTCCTTTCAACGCGAGGATTTTTCGATGCCCGTGACTATTGATTACCCGACTCTTTTGACCCGCGAAGAGGCGGCAGCCTACCTGGGCCTTCGGCCGCAAACTTTGGCGATTTGGGCGATGAATGGCAGATATGGCCTGCCTCACATTAAAGTCGGCCGCCTCTGCAAATATCGACGGACGGACCTGGACAAGTTCCTCGAGCGCCGCACCGTCGGCGGCGACGCCCAAGAATAGGAGGGCCGACGATGAAAAAACGCTCAATCAAGCTCGGCAAGATACGCCTTGACGGCGACACGCAGCCGCGGGCGGGAATCAATACTACCCTGGTCGCCGAATACGCGACGGCAATGGAGGAGGGCAACGCCGACTTCCCGCCGGCCGTTGTGTTCTTTGACGGTACGGATTACTGGCTTGCCGACGGTTTCCATCGCTGGCACGCAGTAAACAAGAACGATGTCGCGGGTATCTACTGCGAGATTCACGACGGCACCGTAGAGGATGCCCGCTGGTACTCATACTCCGTAAACCAAGCTCACGGGCAACGGCGGAATAACGCGGACAAGGAAAAGGCGGTCAAGGCGGCTCTACTGCATCCGAAGGGCGCGGGGCTGAGCGACAAAGAGATCGGCGAATACGTCGGGGTCAGCCATTCCACCGTAGCGAAGTACCGGGCGGAACTGGAATCGACTTGCCAAATTGGCAAGTCAACTGCCCGCCAGGGCCGCGACGGTCGCACGATCGACACGTCGAACATCGGCGGCGGCGGGGCTGGGGAGAACGAAGAGGAAGAGGAGGACGAGCCGGTCGCGGAGGAGGTCCACCTGCACGTCGAGCCGGACGAGGATGTCGGACGGGACGATGTCCTCGCTGCTTTCGAGCAGCACGTCCGTAAAGCCATCCCCACCTTCCGCCAATTGGTTCTCTTAGGCAACGGCGAAATCGCGTCAATTCTCCGTGCGGTCGCGGCCGAATGGCAGCAGAGGGCCGACGCCTCGGCGGAGCGGCAGGAGGTCAACGCATGAACGCTGAATTGCTTGACCAACAGCCGCCGGCCGTCGCACTCGCGGTTCAATTTCTCCGCTCCCTGCCCCGACTCGGCAGCGCCGACGATCCGCACACCGGCAACATTATCAGGCGAGTGGAGGCGGACGTACTTGAACTGATAATCCGCAAAAAACGCCGGGAATTGGGGATGAGAGTATGAGCGGTTGGTGTCGCCTAGAGCATGACGCGATCGACCAGCTATCAAAGCTGGGACCAATTGAAACGGCTACCTACATCGCGCTGTTGCGGCACACCGACCAGAATCGAAAATGCTTCCCGTCGATGGCGCGAATTGGCAAAGTTGCGGGCGTTAGTGAGAGGCGAGCACGGGAGGCGATTAAAAAGTTGATCGTAAGTGGGCTGGTAAAAAGGGAAGCCCGATCGGCCGAAAACGGCAGCACACTTTCACCCCTCTACTATCTCCCCACAGTCGCCCCCCAAGACCCGGCGGAACAAAACGACACCGGGGGCTGTGATATGCCGAGAGGGGGCGGAACGAAACGACAGGAGGGGGCGGAACGAAACGACCCCCTAACAAGAACCAATATAACAAGATATGTGCGCGCACCCAAAAAACGGTTTGTAAAGCCGAGCATCGAAGAGGTCCGGGCCTACTGCCTGGAGCGCAAGAACGTGGTCGATCCCCAACAGTTTTTTGACCACTACGAATCGAACGGCTGGAAGGTCGGACGAAACGCCATGAAGTCTTGGCAGGCGGCGGTTCGCACATGGGAGAAAAATGGATTTTCCAGCGGCAATGGCGAAGCGAAAAAATCGGAACCACTTGTATACCGAGCATGACTATGAGCAAACCAACTTCCGAGATTCTTGAACAGCGGCCACCGTGCGACCCCGAAGCCGAGCGATGGGTAGTTGGCTCGGTCATTCTGAGGCCGTCCGTGCTGGACGAACCGGGTTTGCCTGCCCCGGCCGACTTCTGCGATGAAACTCTGGCGGCAGTTTTCGGGGCGCTGGTCGATATGCACCGGAAAGGTGAGCCGATAAACGTAGCGATGTTAGGGCGGCACTTCCCTGGTGACGACTGGGCGGCGCGAATCGCGGGG
>JAUWPQ010000361.1 GCA_030611515.1 Planctomycetota bacterium
GGCTTGCCCGCCGCTCATGACGCCATACGCGGCGGGCAAGCCCGCCCGCTACACATTGATGATTAACGCAACAGATTCCCGATCCCCAATAAATATTTATTTCCCCGGCGGTTCGATGCCGAAATCGCGGATCGAAAGGAGGCTCTCGAAGCGATAGCCGCGTTGGGTGAATGCCTCCTCGCCCCCTTCCATGCGGTCGATGATTGCGTAGACGCCGACGATTTTCAGACCGAATTCCTCGGCCCGTTCGATCGCCTGCAACGACGAGCCTCCGGTGGTGACGACGTCCTCGACGATCGCGACGGCGTCGCCCGGTTTTACCGGTCCCTCGATGTACTGATTGGTTCCGTGCCCCTTGGCCTGTTTGCGGACCATGAAGCCGGCGATGGGCGTGTTGCGCACGGCCGACATGGTGACCACGGCGGCGGTGATCGGATCGGCGCCGATCGACATCCCGCCGACGGCCGCCGGCATCTCGCCGCCGGTCAGCAGGTCCAGCAACCCCTCGGCCACCAGCCGCGCCCCGGCCGGATCGAGCGTTACCTGCTTGCCGTCAAGATAATAAGTGGCCTCCTTGCCCGAGGCCAACGTGAACCGGCCGAACTTGAGGGCCTTCTCGCGGACCAACTCGACCAACGCCTGCTTGTCGTACATGGCGGACCTCCCGTGGGAACATTGTGCCGTGGAGCATCCACCGTAACAGAAGAGCGATGAAGTCGGAAGGGGGCGCTGTGTAGGCCGGGTCGTGACCCGGCACATCTGGCTGACCGCCGGGTTGCAACCCGGCCTACACCTACCGCATCACCTTCACCCGCGACCCGACCGAGAGTATCCCATACAGGTCTTGGATATCCCGCCGGCCGACGCAGATGCTGCCTTGGTTGTCGTTTCGGCCGACGTCGCGTGGGTCGCCGGCGCCGTGGATGCCTATCCGGTCGGTCAGACCGATCCACGCCTCTCCCAGCGGGTTTTTCGGATCGTCGTGGGCGAAGGAAACGCCATCGGCGCCGTAATATGCGGGATCGAGAATTTTGTCCCGGACAGTATAAACACCTTCGATGTCGGACTGGTCCTTCCCGATACCGATGGGAAACCTGCCCGCGTAGCGGTCATGGAGCAATAGGGTCAGTTCCTGCTTTTCGAGGCTTACCACCGCGTCGAAGGGGCCGCGGATAACTTTCAATTCCATTCCCTCGGGCAGTGGCTGGTCCTTTGTCGCCTCATCGTTGTTCGAGGCCCCCGGCGGCATCAGGCCGTTGATCCGCGCCAACAGTTGCCAGGGGACTTTGTACTGCCGGGCGACTTGCTCGATAGTTTCGCCCGACTTGGCGAAATATGCCGGCTCCAGGTAGTGCTTACGCGAGTAGATCACCGTGCCGGCCAGCCGGTCCAACAGGCCGACGATCTGCCGGGCCTGTTCCTCGGGCAGATCGGGGTGGCCGTAGAGCGTACTTAGCGCGAGATGGGCCTCGGCCAGTTTACCTTCGTCGAGTTTTTTTCGCACCTCGTCCATGAACGCGGCGAACTTGTTCCGCAGCAGGCCGTTGTCTCCATCGGCGGCCGGCACTCCAGGCGGCGGCGCAAGATTGCGCACCGCGCCCGGCGAAGACGGACCGGCCATCGACCTGCCCAAGGTGGACTTGGGATTGGACGACGGCGCCGAACTCGCCGACGATGGATAAGGAGTCACGGGCGTCAAGTCCGGCGCGCCGCCCGGCGGATTGTAGTTTGGCGTTTGGCTCGGCGACGACAAGGCGGATGCTGGCCCCTTGCCCGTTCCAATTGCCAGCGAGCCACCCGGGGGAACCTGAGTCGCGCCCGACATATCGGGACTCGGTGTGCCCGGCTGCCACTGCTCGGCCACACCCGGCGGATAGGCCGGATCGACGTTGTTCCGTGCCAGCGAGACGTAAACCCCGTAGCCCACCGCCGCCAACACGACCATTATCATCAAGTTTTTCAGCGAGTTCATGTTCGTCCTCCTTGACGAATCAGACGGAATCCCTTTCGGGCACACGCGATAAGATAAGCGGGCTAATCATACGAAAAAGCGGAATACAATGCTACGGCAGTAGTGAGTAGTGGATAGTGGATAGTGGGTAGTGGATAGTGGGTAGATAGTAATTGCCGGTAAAGATGGGTGAAATAGAGAGGTGGCGTTGTTTGACGCCTAGCTTTAGCATCGCGGTTAAGTCAAACCATTTCACCGTTTAGCCGCCGCGTCCACGCGGCGCGGTCCGTTTAGGCCCCGGTGTTGTCGCATTGCTTTGACCGCCCGTTTTCAGTACAAACTTGGGGATAGGTTGGTAGTGAACGGCAGGCAACCGTCACTACCCACTATCCACTACCCACTATCCACTACCCACTATCCACTACCCACTCCACCCCGCAATGTCCACCGACACGACGCCCAGCGAACTGCCCAAGCAATACGACCACGCCGCCGCCCAGAAACGTTGGTATCCGTACTGGGAGGAGCAAGGTTTTTTTCATAGCGAACCGGACCCGGTCCGCAAGCCGTACGCGATCGTCATTCCGCCGCCGAACGTGAC
>JAUWPQ010000084.1 GCA_030611515.1 Planctomycetota bacterium
CCGCCGGCGGCGACGATCATCCCGTCGCTCGTGCCGAACTTCATCTTTCGCGGGGTGAGATTGGCGGCGCAGATCACCAGCCGGCCGACCAGTTCTTCCGGCTTGTAAACCCCTTTGATGCCGGCGAATACGTTCAGTCGGTTGTCGCCGCCGAGGCCGAGGGTGAGCTTCAATAGTTTCTTCGCCCCCGACACGTCCTCGGCCGACAAGATTCGGGCCACGCGGAGATCGACCTTGGCGAACTCGTCGAAGCCGATCGTCTCGGCCAGCGGTTCGGCCAGCAACGGCGCGTCGTTGTCGAAGGGAATGCTTTCGGGCGATGAATCGTCCTCGGTCGGTTCGGCGCTGGCGGCGACCATCGCCTCGACCTGCCGCGGATCGACCCGCCGCATCATGTGCTCGAACTTGTTGACTACGATTCCGAGCAGCGGCTTTCGTGATTGCTCCCAGGAGACGATCGGATCGCCGAGCAGTTCGCCCGTCTGCCGGGCCAACCGCGGCAAGACCGGGGCCAGATAAATGGCCAACTGGCGGAAGAGGTTCAAGCCGACCGTGCAAACGTCGCGCAACCGGTCGGTCTTCGTCGGGTCTTTGGCGAGCTTCCACGGCGCCTGTTGTTCGACGTACTGATTGGCGCGGTCTCCGGCGGCTAGAATCAGGCGCATTGCCCGGGCGAAGTCGCCCGATTCGTAGGCTTCGGCGATGGCCTGGCCGTCGGCGGCGGCTTTGTCGAACAGCCCGCCGTCGTCGGGATACTCGGACGAAAGCCCGGTCTGCTCGGCGAACCGCGCGGTGCGGCTGGCCAGATTCACGATGTTGCCGACCATGTCGGCGTTCACCTTCGTAGCGAACTCCTCAAAGTTCAAGTCGATGTCGTCCATCCGCGCGGTGAGCTTCGAGGCGTAATAGTATCGCAGGTACGAGGGGTCGAGGTGTTCCAGGAACGTCGAGGCGAGGATGAACGTCCCCTTGCTCTTCGACATCTTCTCGCCGCCGACGGTCAGGAAGCCGTGGATGTGGACCTTCTCGGGCAGGTTGAAGCCGGCCGCCTTCAACATCGTCGGCCAGAAGAGCGTGTGGAAGTAGATGATGTCCTTGCCGATGAAGTGGTGAATCTCGGTCTTCGGGCTACGCCACCAGTCGTCGAACCGCTCGTCATGCTTCTGACACCACTCGGCGGTTGAGCCGACGTAGCCGATCGGGGCGTCGAACCAAACGTACCAGTAGTTGCCCGGGCTGTCGGGAATCTCGAACCCGAAGTACGGCGCCGGCCGCGAGACGTCCCAATCGCGGAGCGGTTCGCAGAGGAAATGCCCTTTCAGATAGTTGGCCACCTCTGGTTGCAGGTGTTTTCCGCCCTGGGTCCAATCTTCGAGGAAGCCGTGCAGTTTCTCGATGTTGACAAACAGGTGGTCGGCCGTGCGGATTTCCGGCTTGGTGTTTGACAGGGTGCTGACCGGGTCGATCAGGTCGGTCGGGCTGTAATGCGCGCCGCACTTGTCGCAGCTATCGCCGTACTGGTTCGGGGCATTGCACTTCAGACAGGTTCCCTTGACAAACCGGTCGGCCAGGAAGGTGCCGGCCTGGGCGTCGTAGAGCTGGGTCACTTCCCGCTCGTCGATCAACCCGGCCTTGCGGAGCGCGGTCCAAATCTGGCCGCAAATCTCGCGCGTCGCCTGGCTGTTCGTGCTGCCGTAGTGGTCGAACTCGATGTCGAAGCCCGCAAAATCGTCGATATGCGCCCTTTTCATCCGGGCGATCAGCTCTTCCTCGCCAAGCTCTTCCTGTCTGGCGCGGATCATGATGGCGGTGCCGTGCGTGTCGTCGGCGCAGATATAGACGCACCTCTGCCCGCGGAGTTTTTGGAAGCGGACCCAGATATCGGTCTGCAAATACTCGACCAGATGTCCGATGTGGATGTGTCCGTTTGCATATGGCAAAGCGCTGGTAACGAGTATCCGCCGCATGTTTATGCTCCGTGAATTGGTTGTCGAAGGGGGGTATTCTAGTGCATAAGCCGGGCCAAGACAAGGCTTTACACGGCTCTGCCCAAGATGATAGAATAATATAATGATGATACCGCAAAGGGGGTCGTCCCTATTGTTAAGGAGAGGATCGTGACTACCGTTAATGTCGATGAGGTGGGTGCCCGCCTGTCGGAAATCATTTCCGGGCTACATCCGGGCGAACAGGTGGTCATCGTCCAAAACGGCGAACCGCTGGCAATGTTGACCCGGAGCCGTCCCGATCAATGGCCCTGTGCGGCCGGCAGCGCGAAAGACACCAAGCACTCGATGTCTCCCGACTTCGACGCCCCGCTCGAAGATTTTCGGGAGTACATGGAATGACCAACTTGCTGCTCGACACACACGCAATGCTGTGGTTCTTTTGGGACGATTCCCAATTGAGCAGTCGTGCAAAAGCGCTTATCGAAGACGCCGACAACAGAAAATTGGTCAGCATCGTAAGCTGCTGGGAAATTGCCATCAAGGCTGGCCTGGGTAGACTGGACCTGGGCGAGTTGAGCCGTTCGTTCCTGCCGCGCGAGATTGCCCGCAACAACTTCGAGTTGTTGCCCATCCACCTGGATCACGCCACGACGGTCGAGGGGCTGGCTCCGCACCACCGAGACCCTTTCGACCGTTTACTGATCGCCCAAGCAATGGTGGAAAGGCTCTCGTTAGTGAGCCGTGATGCGGTCTTCGATAAATACGGCGTTTCGCGTCTGTGGTAGATAGAATAAGGCAAGATTTCGCAAGATATTTCATGGACTGTTAAAAATGGCGAATACGGCATGAGGATTCATGCCATGTAGTATTTTTAGACAGAAACATCAATGAGGAAAACGCCGCCATCCGTGCTGGCAACTATCTCTGCCGGTATAATTCGAGTCAATGGAGGATAAGAGCTATGGCAAAGCCCATGTGGATGGTTCGCGCCGGCGAAAATGGATACTTGTTCGACGATTTCCATACAAACAACTACGTTGCTATTGGATGGAACGAACTCGGTGACCTCAAGGATATTAGAACGATCGAGCAGGTTCGAGAACGCTACATTGAACATTATCCTGGAGAGAAGCCGGGCAAGATAAACAATGCCGTCGCAATGATTTTCAAGTTCCTGAGGGCGCTCAAGGAAGGGCACAAGGTAATCACCTATAACCCACAAAATCGCACGTATCTATTAGGTGAAATCAAGGGGGATTACCGTTTCGATCCCAATCGTGAATATCATCATATTCGCGATGTGGTCTGGCTTGGAACCGTAAACCGCGACGACCTCAATCCTGCATCTCGTAATTCCCTGGGTAGTATACTCACACTGTTTTCCGTCAACGACGAGGCTTCAGGCGATCTTCTAATATCTCTCCAGGGCAAGAAACTGAAAGGAGAAGAAAAGGAAGAGGAACGAGAGGAGCTTGAGGAGATCAAGGAAGATACGATCAGCCGTGCCCATGAGTTGATTAAGGACAGGATTCTCAAACTCAGCAGCGAGGAAATGGAGAAGTTGGTGGCCGCCGTTCTTCGGGCAATGGGTTACAAAGCCAGGGTAACGCCCAAAGGCCCCGATCGCGGAGTCGATGTTATCGCCTCGCCCGACGGACTCGGATTGGAAGAACCGAGAATCAAGGCCGAGGTCAAACATCGGTCGAAAACCGCGATGGGTTCTCAAGAAATCCGCAGCTTCTTGGGTGGCTTGCGTCAAGGAGATCGTGCGTTATACGTGAGCACGGGCGGCTTTTCCAAGGACGCCGCTTATGAAGCCGACAGATCGAACATTCCGATTACTCTCATTGGGCTTGACGACCTCGCCTCGCTGGTGGTCACCCACTACGAGAGTTTTGATACGGACGGCAGGGTGTTGGTTCCACTTACGCGGTTGTATTGGCCTGAGTAAAAAGACATTTTCCAATTGTTTCTGGAGAACGACAATGGAATATCTAGCCCACATTACGCGAGCCCCACAAGTCTGCGGCGGCGAATCAGTGATTAAAGGTACTCGAGTAACGTTGCGGACGGTTCTGGCCAGTCTTGCCGAAGGCGCCACATTCGACGAGATTCTCGCCGATTTTCCTACGCTGACGACCGAAGATGTTCGCGCAGTTGTGGCGTTCGCCGCAGCGTCCACGGAAGAAGATCTCCCCATCCACAGCGTGCCGGCTCCTCGGGCGAATCAAGTGTGAGGCTATTCCCATTCCATCATGATTGTCTTATCATATCATTAGATGAGATTTACTCAGTATTTCTTGTATACCAGCCAGCGGCCTGACCGTCGTGGCATCAAGCTGGAATGGATCGAGTGAGCCGTCTCCACTCCAATGAGGCAGGTTGTCCAGACGGACGGCCGAATCAAGTGCTGGGGGCGAGTCCTGGAGGCTGGAGGGAAATACTTGCGGGTGGTATTGCTCGAAGACGGCGAGACGGTACACAACGCCTTTTTCGACCGTCATTTTCGGGAGACGGAAAATGAAAGTTAAGTACTTCCCCGACACCGACACGCTTCTGGTCAGTTTTAGCGACCGGCCAATTGTCGAGACCCGCGACTTGAACGAAAACGTGCTCGTCGAATTCGACGAGGCGGGGCGCGTCGTCAGCATGACCATCGAACACGCCAAGCAGCAAACGGACGTCGGCGAGTTTTCCTATCAATTGAGCGGAGCGGTCTGAGAAGGAAAAGAGAAAAAAGGCCCTGGCCCATGAAACTGATTATCGCCATCATTCAGCCCCATCGTCTGGAAGCGGTCAAACAGGCGCTGGCCGACGTGGAGGTCTTTCGCATGACCGTCATGGACGTGCAGGGCTTCGGCCGGCAGCGAGGACAGGCCGAGGTCTATCGAGGGCACGAGTTCTCCGTCAACCTTGCGCGAAAGGTCCAGTTGACCATCGCCGTCAACGAAGTCTTTCTCGAACCGGCGATAGAGGCCATCGGCAAAGGAGGCCGCACCGGATCGAGCGGCGAGATCGGCGACGGAAAAATCTTCGTGCTCCCGCTGGAAGACTGCATCCGCATCCGCACCGGCGAAAGAGGAGAAGAAGCAATTTAGGTTCCATGCATGAACTTTCCATCGTCGAGGCACTGATTGACCAAGTCAAGGAAACGCTTGTTCAGGAGGGCGAGAAAGGCCGGGTCTTGAAGCTGGAATTGAGCATCGGCCGGCTCTCGGGCGTCAATTGCGACTCGGTCCGATTCGCGTTCGGGCTGCTCGCGCCCGGCACCGTGGCCGAGGGGGCCGAAATCGTGTTCCAACAACCTAAGGCCGCGTGCAACTGCCGAGCGTGCAACGTTCTGACCGAAATCGACGATCTGGTGATCCAATGTCCCAATTGTGGCAGCGGGGACGTTTCCATCGAAGGGGGAAGAGAACTTTTATTGCAGAGCATCGACGTCGAAGATTAACAAACACCATTCAATCCGTTTAGCCCCGGCACTCGTGCCGGGCGTATGCCGCCATGAAAATCGTCGCCGCAAAAAAGATACTGAAAGCCAACGACCAACTAGCCGCCGAGAATCGTGCCCTTCTCGACGCCGCCGGAGTGTTCGGCGTAAACGTGGTCGGCTCGCCCGGCGCGGGCAAGACCACCTTGCTCGAAGCGCTGTTCGCGCAACTGAAAGGCCGCTTGAAGCCGGCGGTGATCGAGGGGGACATCGCCGGCTCGATCGACGCCGAACGGATAGAGCGGATCGGCGTGCCCGTGGTCCAAATCAACACCGAAGGCGCCTGCCACCTGGACGCCAACATGATCGCCTCGGCACTGAAGGAACTCGATCTGGCGGCAATCGACGTGCTGGTGATCGAAAACGTGGGCAACCTGGTCTGCACGGCGGGCTATGATCTGGGCGAGCGCCTGCGGATCGTGGTTCTGAGCACCAGCGAAGGGGACGACAAGGCGCACAAGTACCCGGCCATCTTCCAAGGCGCCCACGCGATGCTGATAACCAAGACCGACCTGCTCCCGCACACCGACTTCGACGTCGAGCGGATCGCGGCCGATTACAAGCGGCTAGCGCCCGAGGGCGAGGTGTTTCAGGTCTCGGCCGTCCACGGCGACGGCGTTGCCGAGGCCGCCGACTGGCTGGCCGACAAGTGCCGCCAAAGCAAGTAACTAAACCGCTTGCGGTTTTGCAAGAATCTGGACATGGAGATTTCAGATGCATCGCCGACCGTCCGCCGCGTGGCGATCTCCGTACGCGGAGTCGTGCAGGGCGTGGGCTTTCGGCCGTTCGTCTACAATGCGGCACGCGCCGAAAGATTGAGCGGGTGGATCCGCAACGAGGCCGGCACGGTGCGGATCGAAGTGCAGGGCGAGCCAGGGGCAGTGAACGCTTTTCTCGACGTGCTGCGAAATTCCCCTCCGCCGCAGGCTCGCATCGACGCGGTCGAAATCGAAGAAATCTCCCCTCTCCCTGAAGGAGAGGGGACGTCGGCCTTCGAGATTCGCAAGAGCGAAGGCAATTCGCCGCCGCGGCCGACGATCCCCGCCGATCTGGCCACTTGCCGCGAGTGTCTGGCCGAGATTTTCGACCCATCCGAGCGCCGTCACAATTATCCGTTCACCAACTGCACGAACTGCGGCCCGCGTTGGTCGATCATCGAGCGGCTCCCCTACGACCGGCCGTGGACTTCGATGGCCTCGTTCGAGATGTGTGCGGCATGTCGGGCGGAATACGAAGATCCGGCCGACCGGCGATTTCACGCCCAACCGATCGCCTGCCCACGTTGCGGGCCAACGCTGCAATTGCTCGACATTCAGGGCCACGAATTAGCCGTCGGCGAAGCGGCACTTTCCGCCGCCGCCGAAGCGCTTCTGGCTGGGCGGATCGTCGCATTGAAGGGCTTAGGCGGTTTCCAACTGTTGACCGACGCCACCAGCGCCGAGGCGGTTGCCCGGCTGCGTCGGCGAAAGCAACGCCCCGACCGTCCGTTTGCCGTGATGCTGGCTTCGCCGGAAGAGACGCGGAAGTATTGCCGGGTTTCGGACGAGGAGGTCCGTCAGCTTTCTTCCCACCAAGCGCCGATCGTGCTGTTGCGTCGGTCTCGTCAACTGGCCGCTGAAGCGGCCAGCCCTCTCCCCTCTCCCCTCACCGGCGTCGCGCCGGGCAATCCGTACCTCGGCGTCATGCTGCCCTATACGCCGCTGCACCACCTGCTGATGCGGGCGGTCGGCCGGCCGTTGATCTGTACCAGCGGAAACTTTTCGGAGGAGCCGATGGCGATTGACGTCGAGGACGCTTTGCGGCGTCTTGGCTCGATCGCCGACGTGCTGCTTACCCACGATCGGCCGATCGTCCGCCCGGTGGACGACTCGATAGTTCGCGTCGGCATCGTCGGGCCACGGGTGCTCCGCCGCGCCCGGGGTTTCGCTCCATTGCCGATCGAGTTGCACGGCGACGGCGACGCCCCGACTGTGTTGGCCGTGGGCGGACATCTGAAAAACACCGTGGCGCTGGCCCTACATTCGCTTGTGGGACAGCCGCCCTCGGCTGTCCTGGACGATGCCACACAGCCGGGGGCGGCTGTGCCACATGTTCAAGTTGTGCTGAGCGCTCACGTCGGCGACCTGGAAAGCACTTTGAGCATCGAAGTGTTTCGTCGGGCAATCGACGACCTGCTGGATTTTTATCGGGCTACACCGGAGATCGTCGCCTGCGACCTGCACCCCGACTACGCCTCGACGCGGCACGCGGAACTCCTGGCGGCCCGCTGGGACGTTCCGCTGGTGCGCGTGCAACATCATCACGCCCACGTGGCGGCGTGCATGGCCGAGCATGGATTGCAGGGGCCAGTGCTGGGATTCGCCTGGGACGGCACCGGATACGGACCCGACGGAACCGTCTGGGGCGGCGAAACGTTGCTGTGCGAAGGCGCCGAATATCGGCGCGTGGCGCATCTGCGGACCTTCGCTCTGCCCGGCGGCGACCGTGCCGTGCGCGAGCCGCGCCGCTCGGCCCTGGGGCTGCTCTTCGAGTTGTTCGGCCCGGCGGCGGCGGAACACGCGGCCGATTGGTTCCGCCCCCGGGAACTGGACAATCTGTTGTCGATCTTGACTCGCCGGGTCCATTCGCCGCGCACCAGCAGCATGGGCCGGCTGTTCGATGCCGTGGCCGCCTTGTGCGGCCTGCCGACGGTGATTACCTTCGAGGGCCAGGCCGCCATGGCGCTGGAATATGCCGCCGATGAAAATGAACGAGGAAGCTACCAGTGCCTGCTTTCATCTCTCGATGATCGGATTGTCATCGACTGGGAACCGCTTATTCGCGGCGTGCTGGCCGACCGCGCCGCCGGCGTACACGTCTCGCGGATCAGTGCCCGGTTCCACAACGCACTGGCCGAAATGGCCGTGGCGGTTGCTCAATCACTCAAAACAACATTGCCCATTGTCCTCAGCGGCGGGTGTTTCCAAAACGCGCTGTTGGCCGAGCGGGTCCATCGCCGACTGTCCGAGGCCGGCTTTGCGGTGTATAATCATCGCCGGACGCCGCCGGGCGACGGCTGCATCGCGCTGGGCCAAGCTTTCCTCGCTCTACGACAAGTTTAGCGCCCACCTCGCCTCCCCTTGCGGCACATTCTTCGCAAGCTGAAAGACTGATCCGGTCTTTCGATCGCACAAGCTCAGTGGATTTGCCAAGACGTGGAGCGACGTCGATGGCTCTCGACAAACGAAGGTATCTTGACAGGCGGTGGCAGTCCACTATATTGCGGGGCGGATAAGGGGATCGGCAGTCTTTTCTTGTCGTTATAAAGCCGCTTGGCGGCGGTCGCGCCCGAAGCAATTCCATATTCCGGTATTTTCGGGCAAGTAGCCACAGGCAAGCAAATAAAGTAAAATAGACTGGTGCGAATGGGGGTGCGCCGATGCCGGAACTCAGCCGATTCTTCGGAATTGTGATCGCCATGTACTACGACGACCACGCGCCGCCCCATTTCCATGCGATCTACGGCTCGGAAAAAGCCGAAATTCGCATCGATCCGATCGGCGTTCTCAAAGGACGGTTGCCGCCCAGGGCGTTGGCGCTCGTGACGGAATGGGCCGCGCTCCATCAAGCGGAATTGCTCGATGATTGGGGCCTACGGGCGGCCGGACAAAAGCCAAATAAAATTGAGCCTCTTCGGTAAGGAGGTGCGATATGACGCAATTGTGCGCGACGGTTACGGACCTAAAAGTCCTCGACGGGTACTGCATCGAGTTAACGTTTTCCGACGGCGTTCGCGGCGTCATGGACCTTGCCAATCGAATCGTCAGACGCGGCGGTATCTTTGCGCCGCTCGAAGACACACAATTCTTTCGGCAGGTCGCGGTCGACAACGATCTAGGAACGATTGTCTGGCCCAACGGTGTCGACTTCTGCCCGGACCTCCTTTACCGTTGGGCCACCGGGGAGGCAGTCCAGCGTCCAGAGTCGGAAATCATTACCTCGTGATCGCCGAAATCAGTTAAGCGACCATGAAATAATGACGGGGAAACCGAGAATTAAGTAAAGCGTCGCCGGAATTGCAGCCCGGAATTGCCAGAGGCCGTCAGGACGCCTCTTGAAGCGGTCGCACGCTCTTCTCGATCGCGGGCAATAAATCCCGCTTTGAAACCTTCAGATTGTAGCTCGTTTGCAGATTGGTCCAGAACTCGGGAGTCGTGCCGAAATACACGGCCAGCCGCAAGGCCGAATCGGTGCTGATGCCGCGCCGCCCGTGGATGATGTCGCTAATGCGTGTCACCGGCACGTCGATGTCGCGGGCAAGTTTGTTCTGACTAATCCCCAACGGCTCCATGAATTCCTTCCAGAGAATCTCACCGGGCAAGATCGGATCGAGCTTCTTACGCATGGTTGCAACTCCTGGTAGACATCGTGCTAATGGTAGTCCACAATCTCCACGCCATAAGCGTCTTTCCCTTTCCACGTAAAACATATCCGCCATTGATCGTTGATGCGAATGCTGTGTTGCCCGGCGCGGTTTCCCTTAAGCGACTCCAGCCGATTTCCCGGCGGCGACTTTAAGTCGGCCAACCGTCCCGCAGCGTCAAGCATTGCCAGCTTTCGCCGCGAAACTCGTTCGATGGATCGAAATCTCCCTACCGCGATGTCCTTGAACAAGTCCTCGACGTCCGGGCAGCGAAAGCTCTTGATCATCAGGGTATTCCTACTATCGCGCTCTGTTAAACATTATACCGTTTATCAGCATAATGTCAAGATTCAGGTTACGAAATTACTTTCGCCACGGCCGCTTTCCAGCGGACAAGCTCGTCGGTCGCGGCGCGGTCGATGCGGCCGACAGATTGCGAAACGTTCACCTCGTGGCCCATGCTCAACGCCTCGGAGAGCCAGACGTTGCGGACCGTGGTGTGTTTGCGCAACAGCCATGCGACGGCCTGTTTGCGCGGATCGGTCTTCCGCAGCAGCGGCAATTGGTCCGGCGCGAGCCCGACCGCCTTCAGGCCCGCCGCCAGCAGCTTTTCGGCCGAATGTTGGCGGAATTCGCGGACCTCGGGTCCGACGTATGAGCCGGCCCGGTGTCCTTCGAGCACGCTTTTGAGTAGGATTTCGACCCGTTTGCGAAAGTCATCGCCGCCGAGCCGCCAGCCGCGCCGGATCGCCTTCCACTGCCGCTGCAACTCGACGCCCTCGGCGCCGGCAAGTCGTCGGGCTTGGCTGACGACGTGCGACCCGTAAGATTCCCGGCCGGCCGTCGAGTCGGACAAATCGAGCGCGGTCAACACCCGATCGACGCATAACCAATCCGGCCGTCGCGTCTTGGGACCGAGATAAGCCGGCAGGCTGCTCCAGCGGAAGCGCTCCATCCCACGCCGCTCGGCGGGAGCCAGTCCCGCGCGGACCGGATTCAGGTGAATGTACGTGCTGACCAGCGGGAAGAAATCGTTTTCGTCCGGGTCGATCAACAACGACTTGTATCGGCCCTGGAACAGGTGGCCGTGCAATTTGTGACGGCGGTTGTAGCGGATGGTGTAGGTCCCCTGGAGCCACCTCATGCCATCGACGAGGTTCGCCCGCGGCGTCTCGAGCAGGATGTGGTAATGGTTTGGCATCAACACGTATGCGTGTACCAGCCAACCGGTTTTGACGCAGGCGTCGGCCAGCACGTCGAGGAGCCGTTGCCGGTCGGCGTCGTCGCGAAAGATGTCCTCGCCGTGGTCGCCGCGTGAGGTTAGGTGATACACGGCCCCGTCGAATTGCAAGCGTGGGAGTCTCGGCATGACCTGAAGGTAGCCGAACGACGCGCTGCGTCAAGGGGTCGAAGGGACAGTCCTAAACCGTACCCTCTCCCTTCGGAAGAAAGTTAGAGCGATGCCCTCACCCCCGGCCCCTCTCCCAAAGGGAGAGGGGAGACTTGTTGTAAGGCGTCGTCAGTCAACTTCTCGATGCCGGGGGCCACGTTGTCTTTCTTGAAATCATCGGGGCTGGGCACGTGGAACAAGATGGCGAAAGCGATCGCCCCGCCAAGGGTGATCGCCAGCGGGACGGACCAAATCTTGGTCCATTGGAACTTCTCGCCCACCGAGTTTCGCTGCATGACATAGCCGGCCAGTTGCGTACCGAGGAACAGCCCGATGCCGTTGGTGGCGATGAAGATCAGCGATTGGGCCGAGGCCCCGATCGCCTCCGGCGCCATTTTGCCGACGAATATTTGTCCGCCGATCATGAAAAAGACATAGGCCAGCCCGTGAAACGCCTGGATCAGCATTACCCACAAGGCGCGTTTGCTCACAATGTAAGTTGTAAAGAGAATCGTCCAACACAGGGCGCCGATAATGAATATCCACTGAAACCCTTCGTACTCTCCGTATCCCAGGCCCTTGGGCAAACCGATCAGCCAACCGAGCAGCACGATAGTCGCGACGGCTTGAACGGCCTGGGCCAAGGCCATCACGGCGGAGACGTTTTTGCCTTTGACGCCCCGGTCCTGCAAGAACCTGCCCGTGCCGAGGAAGTAAAACTGCATCATGCCGGAGACGACCAACTGGACGAGAATGAAGGTCAGGTAGCTGCCGTTCTTCAGCATGGCCAGCGCTTCAAATAGGGGATTGCCCGTTGCGGCCGGCTTCAGCGGCACCTGGAAGAAACAGACGACGACCATCACCAGCGAGAGGACGCCGGCCAGCACCAGACTGTCCGGTCCGTCGCCGCCGGTTTTGCGGACTTGACGGATACCGGTCAATAGATAGCCGGTCAAAGCCCACGCCACGGGTGCCCAGAAAAATATCCAGGTGCTTTGCTCCGGGTATTGAGCAAAGACCATTTTATTGACCAGCGGCAGCGTGCCCGTATAGAAGATCGAGTAGATAAACATGACCGAGAACATCCCCCAGAACTTCGTCTGTCGCGCGGCCACGAACAGCAGAATCGCCCCGATGGCGTGCGAAACCAGGATGATCCACTCGGCGTTGAAGCGACTATCGGCCAGATAGCCCGAGACCAGCGGCGCGAAGATGCAGGCCAGCGGCAGCGTGGCGTATATCCAGCCGGTCTGTTTGCCGGTCATTTTCAGCGGACCAAGCAGCCGGATGGCCAGCACGGACATCCACGCTCCCCAAATGGCAAACTCCAACCCCATCAACGCGCTCAGTCGCAGATACAGGTCCCAATTCATGGGCGTCTCCCGGAAAAGGTAGAGGTAGACCACCGCCGCTGGAATGTAATCGCGGAACGCGGATGATTGTAACCGGTCGGGCGAGAAACGCAATCGGTGGGTGGCATGGGTTGGAAGTAGGACGGATTTCCTAATCCGTCCCAAAAAGCTGGACGGATTAGGAAATCCGTCCTACAAAAAACTACTTCAACACCGGGCAGGAATCGAACCACTCGCGGTTCTGGCGGCACATCCATTCCACCGCGTTCGGCGGTCCCCAGCCGCCGGCCTCGTACAACTCCAGCGGCGGTCCGTCGGGTCGCTCCCAACCACGCTGGATCGGGTCGATGATCGACCAGGCAAGCTCCACCTCGTCGGCGCGCGAAAACAGACTGGCGTCCCCATGCATCACGTCCAACAGCAGCCGCTGGTAGGCCTCGGGCATCCGGCCGGCGAACTCTTCGCGGAACGTGAAGTGCAGATCGGTCATGCGGAACTTCATGCCGGCGTCCGGCACCTTCGTCTGGAATTGCAACTGGATGCCCTCGGCCGGCTGCAACTGAATCACCAAACGGTTGGCCTCGAAGGCGGAACGCGGACCCGCGTCGAACATCATGTGCGGCGCGGGCCGAAACTGAATGACGATCTGGGTGGTGCGGCACGACATCGCCTTGCCGCTGCGAAGCAGGAACGGAACGCCCTGCCAACGCCAGTTCTCGATGTGCAGCTTGATCGCGCCAAAGGTAGCCGTTTCGCTGTCCTCCGGCGCCCCAGGCTCGTCGCGGTACTTGCAGTATTGGCCGCGGATGGTGTCGGTATGGACCTCCCCTGGCTCCATTACGCGGACCGAGCGGAGCACTTTCACCTTTTCGTCCCGCACGGCGTCGGCGTCGAACCGCGCCGGGGCCTCCATCGCCGTGAAGGTCATCAGTTGCAGCAGATGGTTTTGGAACATGTCGCGCAGTACGCCCGCCGATTCGTAGTACGCCGCGCGATGGCCCACCAGCAAGTCCTCGGCCGCCGTGATCTGCACGTGGTCGATGTAGTTGCGGTTCCAGATCGGCTCGAAAATGCTGTTGGCGAACCGCAGCACCAGCACGTTCTGCACGGTCTCCTTGCCCAGGTAATGGTCGATGCGATATATCTGACGCTCGTCGAAGACCTCGTGGACGTGCCGGTTCAACTCGCGTGCTGAATCAAGGTCCGTGCCGAAGGGTTTTTCGATGACCACTCGTCGCGGCCCGCGGTCTTCCTTGGCCAATCCCGCCTCGCCGAGCCGCGCGATAACCGTCTCGTAAAGCGGCGGGGCCACGGCGAGATGATACACCCGCGTGGTCTCTTGGTCGCCCTCGATTTCATCGAGAAAATCTCGCAACGCCGCATAATCCTCGGCCGCTTCGGCGTTGCCCGATTGATATAAGATTGATGGGGCGAAGTGTCGCCACGTATCGGCGTCGAAATCCTCGCCGACGAACCGGGCGGTCGATTCGGCGAGTTTCTCCCGCCAGGCGTCGTGGCTGAACTTCGTCCGCGAGAAGCCGACCACGCGGGCACCTTCCGGCAGTCGCTTCTTGCGAAACAGTTCGTACAGCGCCGGCACCAGTTTCCGGCTGGTCAGATCGCCCGAAGCGCCGAAAATTATGATGGTATGAGCCATGTTTGCCCCTCCGCGATTAGCCCCGGCGTCAATGCCGAGATCATGGCCGCCGTACCGGCGGCCGCTAAACGACCGCTCAAAACCACGCGGCAGTGAAGCCGCCGTCTACGTTGATCGCCGCGCCGGTCAGGAAACCGCCGGCCTTCGGAGAGACCAACAGCAACAACGCCCCGATCAATTCCTCCGGCTCGCCGAAGCGGCGCATCGGCGTGTGGCGCATGATGTTGTCGATCCGCTCGGCGTCCAAAAGCCGCCGGTTCTGCTCGGCCGGGAAGAAGCCGGGGCAAATGGCGTTCACCCGCACGCCGCCGGCGGCGAACTCCTGGGCAATGTTGCGGGTCAAGTTCAACACGCCCGCCTTCGACGCCGAATAGGCGAACACCCGCGACAGCGGCAAGTGAGACGTGACGCTGCCGATGTTGACGATCGCTCCGCCGCCGGATTGGATCATCTGCCGGCCGAAAATCTGGCACGTTTGGAACACGGCCTTCAGGTTGATCGTCAGGACGCGGTCCCAATCGGCGTCGGTTGCGTCGAGGAACGTGCTTCCTACGTTGACCCCGGCGCAGTTTACCAGGATGTCGGCCCGTCCGGTCTGCTTGATGGTTTCGGCCAGCAGGTTTTCGATCGACTCGCGCGAGGTAACGTCTACGGTGCAGAAGCCGGCTTTTCCGCCGACCGCCTCCAGGGCTTTCACTCGCGCCGTGCAACCTTCTTCGGTCAGATCGGCGACGACGATATGCGCCCCGGCCCGGACCAGTCCCTCGCAAAGCGATCCGCCGAGCACCCCTGCCCCGCCGATCACAACCGCCGTCTGGCCGGAGAGTCCGAAAAGTGATTCAAGATAATTCGATGGCATCAAGTCGTCCTTATTGGTTTCTGTTGCGTAAAGCGCCATTGGCTCTTTTGTTATTCTGAGCGAAGCGAAGAATCTGGCCCATTGAGCCCCTTCGCTTCGCTCAGGGTGACAAAAAACGACTTTCCGCAACAGAAATTACTTGTCGTCATTGTAGCAGGCGGTTCCAATTGGTAAAGTGCAGAACTGGATCAACGATGGCATGATGAGCAACCTTCCCCAACTCCGTATCGGCCCGATCGCCGTCGATTTTCCCGTCGTGCAGGCGGCGCTGAGCGGCTATAGCGATTGGCCGATGCGGACGATCTCCCGGCGGCTGGGCGCGGCGCTGACCGTCTGCGAGGTACTGCTCGATCTGTTCGTCCTGAACGTGACCAAGGGGCGCAAGGCGAAGCGTTTTCTGCGGATCGGCGACGACGAACATCCCTGCGGGGCGCAGTTGATGGGTGCCGTGCCCGAGCAGTTTCCGCCCGCGGCGCTGAAACTCGTGGCGGCCGGATTCGACACGATCGACCTGAACTTCGCCTGCCCGGTCAAAAAAGTGCTGGGCCGCCGCCGGGGCGGATTCCTGCTGAGCGATCCGGCCACCGCGCTCGAGATAGTCGCGCGGGTCCGCGAGGCCCTGCCGCCGCACGTGCCCGTGACCGTTAAAATGCGCCGCGGCATGGACGATAGTCAAGAAAGCCGGGACAATTTCTACGCCATCTTCGACGGCGCGTTCCGCCTCGGCGCGGCGGCTGTCACCGTACACGGGCGCACCGTCCGGCAGCGCTATGAGGGGCGCAGCTCGCGCGAGTTCATCCGCGAGGTGAAGTTGCACGCCGGTGGGCGGACCGTGCTCGGCAGCGGCGACCTGTTCACTGCCCGCGATTGCCTCGACATGCTGCGTGAGACGGGCGTGGACGGGGTTTCGGTCGCCCGCGGCGCGATCGGCAACCCGTGGATATTCCAGCGAGCCAGGGCGTTGGCCGAAGGGGTCGAGTTGCCGCCGCCCGATTTGCACCAACAGCGGGATGTGATCGCCGAACACTATCGGCTCTGCGAGGAGCTTTACGGACCCAGTCGATGTTGCCGAGTGATGCGGAAGTTCGGCATCAAGTACGCCCGGCTGCACCCGCGTGGCCGCGAGGTCCGAGATGCCTTCGTGGCCGTCGCCGCTCCGGCCGA
>JAUWPQ010000178.1 GCA_030611515.1 Planctomycetota bacterium
ATGAAATGTTGTTTTGGCGACCATCTGAAAAACCGTGAAATTCCAAACCAACAAACTGAAACGCGGCTACGAAGTAAAATCCTCAACAAGTTCACTCGCCTTGGACTCCCCGAGTTCGAGTGGAATTAGTCAACAAGGCCGTATACAAGTATGAGCGATCTTCACGAGGAATGCGGCGTCGCCGCGATATATCATCTACCCGACCGGGGCGTAAGCCCTTTGTGTCCCGAACAAGGCCCTGAGGAAATCTCCCGGCTGATGCCGCGGATGCTGCTGGATATCCAGAACCGGGGACAACTGGCCGCCGGTCTGACCACCTACAACCCACGCCGCAACCAACTGATCGACACCTACAAGGACGTGGGGAGCGTCAGCGAGGTCTTTCGGCTCGGCCATCGCGGCAAGTCTGAAAGCCTGATGGAGGAGTACGCGGGCCGAGCGGCCATCGGACACGTCCGCTATGCCACCTGCGGCCACGAGGACCGCAGCTACGCCCAGCCATTCGAGCGGCATCACATCAAAAAACACAAATGGTTCAGCTTCGCCTTCAACGGACAGTTGGCCAACTACCCCGACCTCCGCGGCGAACTGCTCGACGACGACGACAACTACCTCTCGCGCGAGGCCGACACGGAAGTGCTGATGCATCAGATTTGCAGTGCGTTGGCGGCCGAGCGGCGTCCGGCCCCGATCGAGATCTGCCGTCGTTTCGCCAGCAAGTTCGACGGCGCTTACAGTCTGGTGTTTCTCGACGCGTTGGGCAACATGATGGTCGCCCGAGACCCGTTGGGCATCAAGCCGCTGAGCTACGCGATCGAAAGCCCTCTGGTGGCTGCGGCCAGTGAGAGCGTGGCTCTGTTGAACGTCGGTTTCGCGGCCGAAAGCATCAAGTCGATCCCGCCGGGCCACGCGCTGACGGTCCGCGACGGACAGGTGGAGATACAATCTTTCGCCGAACCCACGCACCACGCCCATTGTTTCTTCGAGTGGGTCTACTTCGCCAACGTGGCGAGCACACTTGACGGACGGAGCGTTTATCTTGCCCGCAAGGCGCTGGGCGAGGAGCTTGCCCGGCTGGAAACCGTGTCGATCGACGAAAACACCGTTGTGGTGCCGGTGCCCGACACGAGCAAGGCCGCGGCCGACTCGATGGCCTTCGCGCTGAGGATTCCTTGCGTCGAGGGCTTGATCCGCAACCGTTACAGCGGTCGGACCTTTATCGAGGGTGGCGGCGACCGACGCCGCAAGGCGGAAACCAAGTACACCCCGCTCCGCGAAGTGCTCGAAGGCAAGCGGGTGCTGCTGGTCGAGGACTCGATCGTCCGCGCCACTACGTTGGAAGTCCTTTTGCAGCGCATCCGGCAATCTGGCCGTCCGCGCGAGATACACGTCCGGGTGGCCTGCCCGCCGATTGTTTCGCCCTGCTTCTACGGCATCGACATGTCCACGATCGGCGAGCTTTTCGCGCCGAAGTTTCTCGGGGGAAAAGGGGGACAGGTACCTTTTGTGCAAAGCACCCGAAGGGCCGTTCCGGCAAAAGGTACCTGTCCCCTTTTTCCTGAGCCGATGCGGCCGGAGATCGAGGCCCGAATGGCCGCCCGGCTCGGCGCCGACTCGCTCCGCTACTTGCCGGTGGAGGCGATATCGCGGGCCATCGGCATCAAGGCCGACAATCTCTGTCGGGCGTGCATCACCGGCGATTATCCCACCCCCTGCGGTCAACGTCTGGCACAAATCGCCCTGGAAAACTTTCGCGGCAACGTCGCCGGGCGGACGTACGAGGAGGCAGGGGAGAGGGGTGAGGGATGAGGGATGAGGGATGAGGGAAAAGCGGAAATAGAAAAACGTTGTCGGTTTCCGTTCCCCAGGCGTAAACGCTCGGGCTAGCAGCCCGTTGAAAAAGTCGATTTTCGAGAGTTCGGGTGCCACTGCTGGCTTGTCCAGCAATGTTTTCCCGGGTGTTTCTACCCGCACTGCTGGACAAGCCAGCAGTGGCACCCTTTTTCAACGGACCACTAGAGAAAAGTGACGTTCTTATCTCTTAACTTTCTTCCGGGGGCGAAAAATTCTTCGGCGGGCCGCCGATCGCCTGATCGACCCAGCGACGCTCGCGGCGCATCGACTGCCAGGCAACGACCCATACGACGATCATCGCCGCGATGAACAGCCCGCCGACAATGACGTTAGCGCGGGTCTGGTCGGTGGGCTTCGGCGGAGGATGCCAAACCAACGAGCGGCCGATCAACAGCGGAGACAACTGGAGGCGGGTCTTCGACTCGCCCGGCGAGAGGGCCTCGTCGGACTGTCTCCGAACGGGATAACTCCAAGTCTTGAAAAAGAAGCCGGCCACCAATACACTTTCGCCGTAGCGGGGGATATTCCCGTGGGGCATTCCCTCGGGCAACTCCCGGACGCAAAACGTCAGCGGGTTGCCCTGCGAGTCGTCGGTGAACAGCATAAGCTGATAGTAATGGTCGACGCCGTATTGGGCGACGATGTCCGGCTCGTCGACGAAGACTTCCTCGACAAGCCGTGCCGTGCCGCGCAGGGCCACCAATCGCCCCAGTTGGCTCTTCGGATCGTTGAACAGTGGGACGACGGAATAGAGTTCTTGTCCTTTGCGATTGGTCCATCGCCATTTCGCGGGGATTTTCGGTAGATTGGCCTCCGCCTGGCGGAGCAGTCGGCCCGGTTTGGTCCGACCGACCGCGGCGAGCATTTCGTAGAAGGCGGCGTGGTCCTTTTCGGTAAGAGGCTCTTGGTTCTCCACGGTGTCGAGCAACCCGGCGTCCATACCCAGCCGTCCCAGGAGATTGTTTGGATACCAGGCCAAACGGGGCGCGACGAAGACCGGCGTGGCACCGGCACTGCTGGACGAGCCAGCAGTGGCACCCGCAGAGCCGGCAGTGGCCTCCGCAGGCTTTGAAAGTTTCAGGAACACGCCCAGCGCACCGCAAGAGGCGTTCGGCTTTGCGCCCCGTTGCCACTGCTTGGGCACGTTTTCGGTGTAAACGATTATGGGTTTTTCGAGCGCGTCGAGTTTCAGCCGGCAGCGGTAGTATTTTTTCAGTTCATAGCGTTCGGCGGCCTCGGGCGGGGGGTTGAACGGCCTGACATCCGTAACGCGGCCGCGCAACCGGAAGATCAAGCCGCGATAATCCTTCGGCCGCTGGATCGCCGTTTCCAGCAGATCGGCGTCCATCGCCCAACTGTCCAGATCGACGGGTGGAAAAATCCTTAGCCGGAACAGTATCCGCAGCAGCGTTTCCCGCTCGTGCTGTGTCATCGACCCGCCGTCGGCGAGCCGGTCGAAGTAGGCGTCCTCCACGCCCAGCGCGCGGAATTGTTCCCGCGGACCGGCGAATTCCTTGGTGCCGGCCGGCGAAGCAACACAAACCGCACAAACCGCACAAACCGCAAAGAACATCGCCAATACGAAACACAGATAATTGTCAGCCTTCATCGGTGGTTTCATTCCGTTGATCCATTATCTTTCAGCAGGTCGAAGTTCGGCGGCCGATCGGACAAAGCGGGGTGCGACGGCTTCGTGCGTATGTAAACATACCACGCCGTCAGCAACGCCAGCAGAGCGGCGGCAACGACGGCCAGGATTAGCTTTCGGCCGTCCACCGCCGGTTCCTCGACCACCGCCGGCCGTTTTTGCCATTGGAGGGTTTTGGCCAAAATTGTTGGAGCGGTCCGCAGCGAGTCTTTCGCCCGGTAAGCGCAACGTTTGAAAAAGAAGCCGGTAAACTCCACCTTCTCGGAAACAGCCATGCCGAGGGGAAAACCATTCGGCAATCGCAAGCAATATGCGATCACGGGCGAGGGCGGTATGATCTTTGGATAGAGCAAGACCTTGAAATAATGCCGGATATCGTATTTGTTTTCCGGCAATTCAATCCGGTGTACTCGACGGACCACGCCGGAGATCGTCACCAGCCGGCCGCGATAGTGTGCAGGCTGGCGGAATAATTGGGCGTACGTAACCCTCCCCTCCGACGCCTTGCGGAGTTTTCGCTCGTCGGTCTTGTCCAGTACATCGAGCAAATTCAGCGAACACTCACGATCGGCCAGAGAAAAAAACGTGTTGTCTTTGACGGAATCGAGCAACGCCGTATCGACGCCAGGAAAATAACCTTTTCGCCGATCGGTCTCCTCCTCCTTGGAATCCGGCTTGCCGATGACAAAACTGTCGAGCGTCAAGTCGTCTTGTGGAACCGCGTGCAAACGGTTGTCGATGCCGCCGGCGGGGGCCTCTTCGGGCGAGTCCGCCAGACGGTCGAGCCACCGCCAGGCGCCCGGCTGCCTCGCTATCTCGGAGAGAATGAACAAGACCCCCGATAGCAGGATCAATCCGATCAGCCAGCGGCGTCCCGTCGAATTTGGACTTTCTCGGCGTTTGGAGGTTTGACGAAAGTCGAGCACGGCCATGTACTTTCGGATTTCAGGAGATGACGAGGAGCGGCGCCATTGTATATAGTATGTTGTCCGGGCGGCAAGCATGAATTACACTACCATAGCGGTTCTCGGGACGCGGCGTAGTGGTCCGACACATATAGTATGTAGGACGGATTTACTAATCCGTCCTACAATTCGCCGAAAACCACCACTAACAGGGGTTTTAGATGCTACGTTGGCATGGAATGACGCGGTTGCTGGCCGGATTCATCGCCATCGGTTGTCTGGGGCTGATTAGCACTCCGCTTTCAGCAGGCGACAATACCCAGGCCTTTCTCGATGGTTTGCGCCAGCGGGAACTCCACGACGTTGCGCTCGATTTGTTGAAATCGCTGCGCGACAGCCCGAAAACCGACAAGGATTTTCGGAAGACGCTCGACTATCAGTTCGGCGTTACGCTGATCGGCGGTGCTCGACAGTTGCCGTTGGAGGAGCGGGAGAAGCAACTCGACGAAGCCCGCGAATACCTCGATAAGTTCCTCGCCGATCACCCCCAACATTCGTTGGCCGATAGCGCGCGCCGGAACCTCGCGGACCTGAAGATCGAGCGTGGAGAAGCGCTGGTCGAGGAGGCCCGTCGGCCGGGTAAAACGCCGGCCGAGAAACGGCGGTGGTTGGAACGGGCGCGAGCAATGTTCCGAGAGGCGCAACAATCGCTCATAGAGATCGACGCCAGACTGGTCAAGAAAAAACAACGCTTCAACAAAATTGACCGGGACGACGCCAGATTGGTCAAGCAGCGCGACCAATTGATGGCCGAGATGATGCTGGCCCGCTTCGCCTTGGCGAAGACGTACTACGACCTTTCCCAAACCTACGAACCGGGCGGCAGGGAGAACAAGACTTTGCTCCGCGAGGCGCGGGCCAAGTTCTCCCATTACTTCTGGAAGTACAATCGATGGCTGGGCGGCTATTCTTTCCGTATTGAACAGGCTCGCTGCTACAGGGAATTGGGCGAATACGACAGGGCCAGCGAGATACTCGGCGCCTTGGCCGCACCCGACCCGGACGACGATGAAGGATTTCGTCAGATACGCTCGGCGGCAACGAAGATGGCCATCGAGATCAATTTGCTGCCGGAGATAAAGAAATACAAAGAGGCCTGGGAGATTTTCGAGGAATGGGAGAAGAGCCTTCGGTGGCCGAGAAGGGCGAACGACGCGGCCCCGGAGATCAGATACCTGGGCGGCGAGGCCGCTTTGGAGCTTGCCCGAGGACTCGGCGAAAACGATCCGCAACAGGCCAGACTCCGCGGCATGTATCGAAAACGTGCCAAGGAGCTGTTTTCGCTGGCGGCGCGGTATCCGGGCGAATATCAACTCAAGGCCAGATTAAAGCTGACCGATCCGTTGCTGGCCGCCGAACAGGTGCAAATCGAGACGCCGAAGAACTACGCGGAGGCTCGCGACCGCGCAAGCCTCGCCTGGAGCCAATCGTGGCAGCCGGGTCTGAAACCGGAGCAAGTCGAGCGGATGCGGGCCGAGGCGCTCGTATGTTCGCGGTTTGCCCTCGCCCATCCGTCCGAAGAGGCGAAGATCGACGAGTTGAATACCATCCGCTATCGCCTGGCATATCTGGATTGGATTATCGGGGAGTATTACGACGCGGTGGTTTTGGGTGAGTTTCTCGCTCGGCGGTACACGGACCGGCCGGAGGGGCTGCGAGGGGCGAAGATCGCCTTGGCCGCATACACCGCGCTGTTGCAGGACTTGCCGCCGGGCGCGGACCGTCGGTTCGGGGTAGGGCGAATCGCGGACATTGCCCGATTTGCCGCCGAACATTGGCCGAAAGATACACTGGCCGACGACGCTCGGTTGACGCTGATACGCATTGCGGTGGCGGACAACGACTCGCAAAAGGCGTTGGATTTACTCCAACGCATATCCGTCGATTCACCCCGTCGCGGCAACGCCGAACTGCTCACCGGCCAGGCGCTGTGGAGGGCATATCTCAAAGTCGCCAGACTCCCCAAACAGCAACAACCCACCACGGCCAAAATGACAGAGATGATCTCCAATGCCCGGCAAATGCTGACCGACGGGGTCAAACGGCTGCGGAAGGGCGTCGACGCCGGCCAAGAGGTCTCCTATCCGCTGGTGGCAGGAACGTTCTCGCTGGCGCAAATCTGCCTGGAGGAGGACCAGGGCAAAAAGGCCGTCGGGTGGCTCGACGATCCGAAAATCGGCGCCCATACCCTCGCCAAGGCGGGCAGCAAGGTGGTCGACCGTGGAAACTTCCGCGTGAATACCTTCAAGGTGGCGTTGCGGGCATACGTGGCCACCGAGCAGTTGCAGAAGGCCGAGCGGGCCATGGACGCCCTGGAAAAAGCCGCGCCGGCCGAAAACCTCACCCGAATTTATATCACACTAGGCCGGCTGCTCGAAAAATCGTTGAACCAGCTGCAAGCCGAAGGCAACCGGGCAGAGGCGGACAGGGTGGCGCGTGGATTCGAGTTGTTTCTTACCCGCATCGCCAACCGTCCCGCCAACCAAATCACATTCAACGCGCTCTATTGGGTGGCGGAGACATTCGTGGGGCTGGGAAACGGTTTGGCCCCGGACGAGGGCAAATTGCCGCCGGAGGCCGAGAAATACTATCGGAAAGCCGCCCTGGTTTACGGCCGCATCGTCGATATCTGCCACGAGGACAAGGAGTTCGCCCCGCGCGAGGGAATGGTCGAGGGCATCCAGATTCGCTTGGCCCGCTGCCTCCGCCGCTTGGGAAAGTACAACGACGCCATGAACCTGCTCGTGGAAATCCTGGCGGTCCGCATCAACTTAATCGACGCGCAGCGCGAGGCCGCCTACACGTACCAGGACTGGGGCCGGGAAAAACCCGGCTACTACCTGCTGGCAATCCGCGGGGGGCGAAAAGCCAAGCAAAAGGATGGAGAGATCGTCTACTTGGTTTGGGGGTGGGGCGGGATCGCCGGAAAAGTACAATTCAGCGATCCGCATCAGGACATCTTCAACGAGGCCCGATACAATTTGGCGCTATGCCGCCTGAAATACGCACTGAGCCTGTCCGGTGGAAAAAAAACCGAGCAGTTGCGGCGGGCGGAACAAGATATCGTCCTGATTCAGAGGCTCAGGCCTGAAATGGGTGGAAAGAAGTGGTACAATCAATTCGATACGCTGTTGAGAAAGATTCAAGGGTTGCTCGGCATGGAAGAGGACCAGCGCGGGCTGGAAGCGTCCGAGAAAAGAATGTCGGCTACTCAAAGTTTTCGTTCCCATGCTCCGCGTGGGAACGCACGGACGTTACGACGCAGAGCGTCGTAACGAGGGATAGTATTGCGCAGGGTGGGGCAAGCTACCGGTGGCACACCCAAACGCGACGGCGGAACACGAAGCAGAGGAGAAAATCATGAAACGGCGTTGCCTGATTCCGACGCTGGTTGTATGCCTTGCGGTCGGCGGCCCGGCCCGGGCGTTCGATTCCATCAAAACCGAGCAGGGGACGGTTCCCGGCCGGGTTGTCGAGATGGACTCGACAAAGGTTCTTTTCCAGAAAAGCTTGGGCGGCGCCCTGGCCAAGGAAATACCCGTCAACCAAATCCTGACTATTTACTTCGACGGTGAGCCGAGAGACTTGAAAACCGCCAAAAACCACGTTCTCGGCGGTCATTACGCGGAGGCCCTGGCCGCCCTGGAACGGATCAAAAAAGAGCCAAGCCGCCCGGAAATTCGCCAAGACATCGAGTTCTTCAAGGCCCTCTGCGTCACCAAATTGGCGCTCGGCGGGAGCATGAAAATCACCGAGGCCGGCCGGTTGATGAAGGCCTTCGCCGACAACAATCCGAACAGCTATCACTATTTTGAGGCCTCGGAGGCGGTGGGCGATCTGTTGGTTGCCATCCAAGAGTACACTCAGGCGACGGAATACTATGCGCGGCTCCAGAGCGCGCCCTGGCCGGACTACCAAATGCGCGGCGGAGTGGCCGTCGGTTGGGCGCTGTTGGATCAGGGAAAAGCCAAGCAGGCAGCCGCCGCCTTCGACAAGGTGATTGCAGTGACGGCCAAGGGAGATGCCGCCGGGCGGCAACGCACGGCCGCCCGCGTGGGTAAGGCCGGCGCAATGGTCAAAATAAAGAAGCACGACGAGGCAATTGAACTGGTCGAAGAAGTCATCAAGCAGGCCGACACGGAAGACGTCCCACTGATGGCCCGGGCATACAACGTTTTAGGCGCCGCCGAGCAACAGGCCGGCAATACCCAGGAGGCACTGCTGGCGTTCCTGCGTGTCGACGTGTTATACTCAGCACAGCCCGACGCTCACGCCGAGGCCCTGGCAAATCTCGCCAACCTGTGGGAGCAAGTCCATCAGACGGAACGAGCAAATCGGGCCAGACAAGTCCTCAAAGATCGATACCCGGACAGTCCTTGGGTAAAAAAAATCGGGGAATGAATGCTTGGACGCTGTAAAAGAACAACTGAGGGTGTCCGGGAATAGTACCATTTAGCCCGCCGTGAATACACGGCAGGGAAGAACGGTTGGACGCACCAGACCGTGCCCCGGGCGTATTCACCCAGGGCTAAATAGCTGTTTTTGTGGGCCAACATTCATTATCGCGGCAATTTGGCGACGGAAGCTCGATCCAGTAAACTCGAAGTAGCAGTATCCGTGTGTTCCGCGGGACGGATTATGCCGGATACAACGAGATTGCCGGTACCGAAAGTAATCTATTCCAGAGAAAGGATGTGGTTTTCCACGTAA
>JAUWPQ010000378.1 GCA_030611515.1 Planctomycetota bacterium
CCGGCGGTGTTTGCCCGGCGGTGCATGGCCCGGCTGGTCGGGGTGGTCGCCGGCTGGCATTGGGGCGGGGGAAGGTTCAGGCTCTGTTTGCACCGGTTTTTTTGCGGGGGTGGGGGGTTCGGGATTAGGAGTGTAGCGGGGCGGCTTGCCGCCGGTTGCCATGTTTCGCACGACACGGGAAACACGGGCCGCAAGCGGCCCCGCTACACCCGAACATTTAAGCATGCCAAATCGCTAGGGGGTCTAAGCCCCCAGTAATTAAGAGAAAACGCAAACCTCTTGGCATCCGGTTCCGATGCGGCAATAATACCGACCATGATAGAACAACAAATGGACAAAATCGTCATTTTGGCCCGGGGGCTTGGAACTCGCATGCGCCGTGACGACGCCGCGACGGGCATCGATGGCCAACAGGCAGCCATGGCCGACACCGGCGTGAAGGCCCTGATTCCCATCGGACGGCCGTTCCTCGATTATGTGCTCTCGGCCGTCGCGGACGCCGGTTATCGCCATGCCTGTCTGGTGGTCGGACCAGAGCAAGAAGCAATCCGCAAGTATTATGGCGAAGAGATTGCCACCCAAAGGTTGGACGTCGCCTTTGCCGATCAGGCCGAGCCGAAGGGTACGGCCGACGCCGTGGCCGCGGCGGAAGCGTTCGCCGACGGAGATCACTTTGCGGTAATCAATTCGGACAACTACTATCCGGCCGAGGCGTTAAGGGGGTTGCGCGAGCAGCCGGGCTGCGCCGCGGCGCTGTTCGAGCGCGACGCCATGTTGACCGGCAACGTGACCGAAGACCGGATCAAACGGCTCGCGGTGGCGAGGATCGACGCCCAAGGAAACCTGGAAGGGATCGTCGAGAAACCCGACGACGCCGCGCTGGCCGCCTTGCCTCGCCCCCTCTGGGTGAGCATGAACTGTTGGCGATTCGGTCCGTCGATCTTCGAGGCGTGCCGGGCGATCAAGCCCTCGCCCCGCGGCGAGTTCGAGATTCCCGACGCCGTCGGCCACGCCATCCACGCGCTGGGCGAAACGTTCCACGCGTTGAAGGTCCGTCTGCCCGTGCTCGACATGACCAGCCGGGCCGACATCGCCTCGGTGGCGGCGATCTTGGCCGACACCGAGGTAAAACTATGACCGAGAAAATCAGGTGTGTCGCGGACACACCCTACGTTGCTGTATTTAGCCCCGGGTGAATACACCCGGGGCAAGCGGTTTTTTGCGGTCAACCCGGCCCGCCGTGTATTCACGGCGGGCTAAATGAACGATTTCAAAACACGTTCTCAACTTTCCTATGTCCTCGCCCGCTCAAGCCGACGCATTGCTGGTCAGCCGCATCCGCCGGCGGGACGCCGAGGCGTGGAACGAATTGATCGGGCGGTTCGAGGGGCGGCTGCTGGCCTACGTCGAGGGCCGCACGCGCCGTCGCGCGGCCGCCGAGGACATCGTGCAAGAGACGTTCATCGGTTTCCTGACCAGCCTGCCGAACTTCGACCAGCGCCGGCCGCTGGAAGGATATTTGTTCTCCATCGCCGCCCATAAGTTGACCGACTTCCTGCGGCGTGAAGGCCGCCGGCCCACCTTGCCGCTGGTTTCGCAGGGGAGCGAGGCGAGCAGTTGGGAACCGGCCGGCAGCGCCCGACCGGCCAGCAGCATCGCCCGATCCGCCGAACGTTGCCGCTTCGAGCAAGAGTCCCTGTCCGCGGCCATCGCCGGACAAATCGACCATTTCCGCCGCCGCGGCCAGTGGGACCGGCTCCAATGCGTCGAGTTGTTGTTCGTCCGCGGCTGGACCAACAAGGAGACGGCGGCTAAACTGCGCATCGGCGAGCAGACCGTCGCCAATTACAAGTTCGAGTTCCTCGCAAAGCTCCGCGCGGCGGTCCGATCGCAAAATTTGCCGAAAGAGATTTTTCCTGAGTTGTATCAGTAGTGGGTAGTGGATAGTGGGTAGTGGATAGTGGGTAGTCTCGTTCCCATGCTCCGCGTGGGAACGCCAGCGCCACCCAGCCAGCACTGGCGAGACGCCAGTGCCACCCAATTGACAAAATCAACTGCAATGAGGTAGTAGTGGATAGTCTCGTTCCCACGCATAACTATCCCCCTGAAATTGATGCGTATTAGAATGTAGGAGACGCGGAGCGTTTTGCCG
>JAUWPQ010000206.1 GCA_030611515.1 Planctomycetota bacterium
GAAAACCCCCCTACCCTGTATGTATGCATGGCGCCTACGCGGGGGGGCTTGGGTACGCGCCGCTTACCGGTGGGCCAAAACCCCCCCCGGGTACGCGGCGTTTACCCATGCCACCCGAATCTGGGTTTCAGCGAATAATCCAGACCAAAAGTGCAATCAGATAACAAGGAAGGTGTTCGATGCGATTTATCCCGGCAAAAACAGCGTTGATTTGCACGTTGAGCGTTATCTTGTTGCCTGGTTGGTCACTGGCAGCCAACCCCTCGGCGGAGCAGGCACTGAAACTCGTGCCGGTCCAATCGGGGGTGGATTTCGACCGGCCCACCGCGGATGAGGCCGCAAAGTGCAAAATGCTGGCCAAGAAGATCGACGGACGCGTCGGCTGGATCGTCGAGACGCCCAACGGCACGATCCTGCGGCGGTTCGTCGACACCAACGGCGACAACGTCGTGGACCAATGGAGCTATTACAAGGACGGCCTGGAGGTCTACCGAGACATCGACATCAACTACAACGGAAAGGCGGACCAGTACCGCTGGTTCCACACCGGCGGGAGCCGCTGGGCGCTGGACAAAAACGAGGACGGGAAGATCGACGCTTGGAAGTCGATTTCGGCCGAGGAAGTGACCGCGGAGATCGTGGCGGCCATCGCCACTCGCGACGCCGACCGCTTCGCCCGGCTGGTGCTTACGCCCAACGAATTGAAGTCGCTGGGGCTTGGCAAGGAGCGGGCGGAGAACATTGCCGAGAAGGCCGCCAAGGCGACCGCCGGATTCAAGGCGATGTCGGCGCGTCAGAAGACACTCGCCCGGAACGCCATTTGGGTTCAGTTCAGCGCCGGCGCTCCCGGGGTGGTGCCCGCCGGAACCGACCAATCGACCAAGGACGTGCGGGTGTACGAAAATGTGACGGCGATCGCCCAAAGCGGCGGGCAGCACCGGCAGGTGCAGATCGGCACGTTGGTGCAAGTGGGCGACCTGTGGCGGGCGATCGACTTGCCACGGCCAACGGCCGAAGGGCAAGCCGATTCGGCGACCGAGGGATTCTTCTTCCACGCCTCGCTCACCATGCGGAACGAGCCTGGTGCGGCAATTGCGAGCGGAATGATGCAAAAACTGCTCGCCGACCTGGAAAGCCTCGACAAGGGGACCGCGCAGGCGACCACGCCCGCCGAGCAGGCGAAATACACCAAGCAACGAGCCGACCTGTTGCAGCGGATCGCGTCGGCGGCAAAATCGCCCGACCAACGCGAAATGTGGATCCGCCAGCTTGCCGACATGCTCAGCGCCTCCGTGCAGTCGGGCACTTACGAGGACGGAGTCGAGCGGCTTGAAACGCTTTACCGCAAACTGGCGAAGAACAAGGCGGACAAGAACCTCGCCGCGTACGTGAAGTTCCGTCAACTGACCGCGGCCTATTTCCTCGCCATGCAGGCGCCGAAGGCCGACTTCGCCAAGATTCAGACCAACTGGCTGAAGACGCTGGAGAAGTACATTGCCGACTATCCGACCTCGCCCGACGCCGCCGAGGCCATGCTCCAGTTGGCCATCAGCGAGGAGTTCAACGGCGAAGAGGTCGCGGCGAAAAAGTGGTATCGGAAGATCGTCGGCGGTTTTCCCAACTCGCCGGCGGCCCAAAAGGCGGCCGGGGCGCGGACCCGGCTCGATTCGATCGGCAAGCGGATCAAGCTAACCGGGCAAAGCCCGCTGGGAAGCCCCGTCGACCTGGCAAACTATCGCGGAAAGGTCGTGCTGATCCAGTATTGGGCCACTTGGTCCGCTCCGGCCAAGACCGACATGGCCACGCTCAAGGAGCTTTGGAACAAGTACGGCCGCTCGTTCACCGTCATCGGCGTCAACCTGAACAACGACGTGGAGGACTTGAACGCCTATCTGACAGAGAACCCGTTGCCTTGGAAGCAGATTTACGAGCGGGGGGGCATGGATAGCCGCCCGGCAAACGCGATGGGAATCCTCACCGTGCCGACGATGATACTGGTGGACCAGCAGGGCAAGGTCGTCAACCGCAACGTCTCGACGGTCGAACTGGAGTCGGAACTGAAGAAGCTGATCCGGTAGAGGTCCAATTTCCGAGTAGCGGGCTTTCCTTGCCAAATTCCACCTCTTGTTCCCGCGCTCCGCGTGGGAACGAGTAGGATTGTTTCAACCGCCGAAGGACCGCTCCTCGGTCAACAGTCGGTCGATCATCGACTGCGCGTCGTCGGCCGCGCCCATCACCCGCGCAAACCACAGCGAGAAGCATAAGCCGGCGCCGTCGAACACTTCCTCTGGAAAACAACCGACGACGCTGGCGGCGATCCGCTCGTTGAGGTCCGGGTTTGGACTGGCCGCCGAAAACAGCGTCTGGAACTTATCGGTGGAACGGCCCATGGGATAGTTCGCCAAGAAGGTTTCCGGCGATTCGACCTCCTCGAGCAGCAGTGCGGTCCAACGTTCCGCATGTCGGCGGAGGCGGTTCAGTTCGACCGCGGCCTGGGCGTCGATTTCCGAGACACGCAGCAACAGCGACAGCGCTCGGCGCCGTGCTTCGGCGTGTCCGATCATCACGCTCTGCGCGACCGGCTCCGCCTCGTCGGTCCCACGCCGCCGGTCGTAGGCCGAAAGCACGGCGGTCCAAATCCGCGTAAGGACTTCGCCGGCGAGAATCTCCTCGATCGTGCCTCGCAGTTGTTGACGGGAAACATCGCCACCCTTTAGGGTCCGTGCCCAGCAGTCCAGCCGCACTTTCGAGCAGGTCCAGTATTGTTCAATACACTCGGCGGGAATCCGCCGGCAACCGTCGATCAACGCCGTGCAGTGCGTTGCAACCATCCCGGCCAGTTCGACAAGCTCACGTGCATGCATGGGGAAGATGTACTGCAAAAGATGTACCAAGCTGACACAATAAACTGCTGCCTCGCGAGGGATTGTTGCAAGTCAAGTATCCAAAAGAAGTTACGGAAGTATCTGGCCCGATTTTGTTGCTTGCTGTGTTACAATGTTGTTGTCGCCCGGCAACCTTTTTAGTTTATCAAGGTATCATTCAAAAAGAAAGAAATTTGACAGGTGGGGGTTGACACCACTAGACCAGATGTGGAAAAATTGACACATACTGTTCCGTGCAATGATCCAGGTGTATATTTATAAGAGGTAAGTGTGGCATCAAGAGCCAAGAATAAGCCGCCTCACAGACAGAATGGCCGCAACAAAGAGCGAAGTGGAGAAAGGCTCTTTCTCTTGGTAATGAGGGCCTTTGACCTTATTGAAAAGCTTGGCCCGACGATCTTGATTTGTGCCACTGTGGTGGCCTTCGCATACTACGGTATTTATAAGCCCGTAGAGGTTTCCGCGGGAAAAACGACTATCATCAACCATTTTTGGTCGATGATGGGCAATCTTGACGTGAATGTTGCCATTGCATGGGGTGCTGCTACGGGTTTCGGTTTATTGGCACATTCTCAGCGAAAAAAGCGTTTGCGTGAGCGCAAGGAAAAGGACACAAGGATTGCTGAACTCGAACAAATTATTGATCCAAACCGATCATCAAGTAACCTGACTGTTGATGGGGAAGAATCCTTATAGGAGTTCCCGAGATGGATGCACAAATTCCAATCGAATGTATCGTGAGCTTGGCTCTTCTGATCTACGTGTGGTTCTTTGGGTTCAGCAGGCTTCGCCGCGATAACTTCCGGACAGATATTCGCAGGATACGAGACAATTTGTTTGACTTCATGTGGCGGAATGACTACGACATGGGAACTCCAACATATCGCGAAGTTCGTCAAACACTTAACGGAATGCTACGGTTCTCCAACACACTTTCCCTAATGAGGTTTCTTGCTCTCGTCTGCATTTATTCTCGGGACAAGGATTCTTGTGATCGACTAGATTCTATGTTGCGTCAGATGAATGATCAGAAGTTGAAAAAAAAGTTGGAATCGGTACTCCAGGAAGCAGTTAAACGATTGTTAGTGTTCCTCTTCCTGGAAGGTACTCGCGGCTTTTTGATCTGCTGCTTTAGCAAGGTAGCTCTAACCAAGAATTGGGCTTGGCGCAAGGGTTGGGAGTTGCTATCGAGGGCATACGAAATCGGTGGCCAATCCATTTCGGATGATACGCGTGGCTTGCTTGTTGCGGAACAGCGCGCGGAACAGCGCGCGTTGTCACACTGCTGATAATTTGAGTGTGATCGATCTGCCATGTCGCACTATAGCACGTTTCTAAAAACGGGAGGGCATTAAGCACTATGACCCTGCCGGGCGGCGCGGCGGCGGTCGGTCTCTTTCAGAAGAATCTTTCGCAACCGAATCTGACTCGGCGTGACCTCGACCAACTCGTCCTCGGCGATGAACTCCAACGCCTCTTCGAGCGAGAGCCGTCGGGCGGGCTTGAGCAACACGTTCCGGTCATGCCCGGCGGCGCGCATGTTGGTCAGCTTCTTCTCCTTCGTGGGATTCACGTTCATGTCGCCCTCGCGGCTGTTCTCGCCGACGATCATCCCCTCGTAAACCACGTCTCCGGGCGCGACGTGCAATTCGGACCGATCCTGAAGCCCGTCCAGGGCGAAGGCCACGGCCCCACCGGCGACGATCGAGACCAGCACTCCGGTTGCCCGGCCGGGGACTGCCTCGGCCATGGGGGCGTATTTCTCGAAGAGGTGGTGGATCACTGCCGTGCCGGCGGTGGCGTTCAGCAGCCGGGTGCGCAGTCCGATCAATCCCCGCGCCGGAATCGAGAAGACCAAGAAGTTGTATTCATTGTGTGCGGTCATTTCGACCAACTGGCCGCGCCGCGCGCCGACCAGTTCCATCACCGGTCCGGTGCGGTCGATGGGAACCTCGACAACGAGCGACTCGAACGGTTCGTGCGGTTGTCCGTCGATTTCGCGGAAAATCACCCGCGGCTTGCCGATCGAAAGCTCGTATCCCTCGCGGCGCATAGTCTCGATCAGGATCGAGAGGTGCAGCACGCCGCGCCCCGAAACGGCGAACTGCTCGGTGCTGGGGACCGGCTCTACCCGCAGGGCGACGTTCCGCTCCAACTCGCGGTAAAGCCGCTCGCGCAGATGGCGGCTGGTGAGGAATTTTCCCTCGCGGCCGGCCAGCGGCGAGGTGTTCACGCCGAAGGTCATTTGCAGGGTCGGCTCGTCCACCGTTACTCGCGGCAATGCCCTGGGGGCCTGCGGCGAGGCGACCGTGTCGCCGATCTCGATCCCTTCGAGTCCCACCACGGCACAGATATCGCCGGCGTCCACCTCGTGGACTTCCTTTCGGCCGAGGTCCTCGAAAATGTAGACCGAAACGGCCTTGGACGGGGTGGCGCGATCTTCCGTCTGCATCAGCACCACGTTCTGCCCCTTCCGCAGCGTACCCGACTGGACCCGTCCAATGGCGATACGCCCCACGTAGTCCGACCAATCGAGCGTGGTGACCAGCATTTGCAGCGGCTCGTCCAGTTTGACTTCGGGACCGGGTATTTTCTCCAGGATCATGTCCATCAGCGGCTGCACGCCGTCGGTCTTCCTCGTGGGGTCGGCGGTGGCGTAGCCCAACTTCGCGCTGGCAAAGATATACGGGAAGTCGGCCAGCAGGTCGTCCGCGCCGAGCTGCAGGAACAGATCGAGGACTTCGTCGAGAACCTCGTTCGGCCGGGCGTCGGGTCGGTCGATCTTGTTGATTACCACGATCGGCCACAGCCCGCACTCGAAGGCCTTCGAGAGGACAAACCTGGTTTGCGGCATGGGGCCTTCGGCGGCGTCGACCAGCACCAGCGCACCGTCGGCCATTCGCAGCACCCGCTCTACTTCGCCGCCGAAGTCGGCGTGGCCAGGCGTGTCGATGAGGTTGATCCTCACGTCCCGGTATGGGATGGCGATGTTTTTCGAGAGGATCGTGATCCCGCGTTCCCGCTCCAGTTCGTTGGTGTCGAGAATCTGTTCTCCGACGAGCTGCGTTTCACGAAATCGCCCGCTTTGGCGCAACATGCAATCGACCAGGCTGGTCTTGCCGTGGTCGACATGGGCGATTATAGCCACGTTGCGTATGTCGTTGCGTCGCATAACCTGCGATCCGTCGGTTGGAAGCCTTTGCGGAAAGGCGAAACCATTCAGACTATCATGTATGACGGTGGGACGTCAATAGAAGCGATTCCACGAAGCTGGCCAGACTGTCCAAAGGGAGCGTTCCGGGGTGTCTGTTCCCACGCGGAGCGTGGGAACAAGGTATTCCCTAATCCTTCAACTGGAAAAGCCTTGCCAGGGCGTCCAGCAGTCCACGGGGAACGCCCTCGCGCGACTCGTCGCGGAGCGATTCCAACGGTGGATGCAACAGTTTGTTCACCAGCCGGTCGAACGAACGACGCACCTCCTCGCGGGCGCGATCGTCCAACTCCGGCAATCGGCTCAGCAACCGCTCCAGCTCATCCTCCTTCGGCTTCTGCCAACCGAGTCGGAGCCGCTCGATCACCGGCCCGATCGCGCGGTGATACATCTCGGCCATGAAGCGGGCGGTCTCTTGCTCGATAATGCGCGTGGCGGCCGGCAACTCCTTGTCGCGCCGCCGCCGGTTTTCCAGGCAAACCGCTTGCAGATCGTCGATCGAGTAGAGATACACGTCCGCGCGGCGGCCGATGGCCGGGTCGAAATCGCGTGGCACGGCCAAGTCGAGGATCACCAGCGGCCGGCGGGTCTCGATGGCGGCGAACCGCTCGTCGGAGATAACCGGCTCGTCGGCGCCGGTGGCGCTGACGACCAGATCGGCGTCGGCCATCGCTTGTGGGAGTTCTTCCCAGGGAAGGGCTTGGCCGCCCCAGCGCTCGGCCAGTTCGACCGCCCGGGGAAAGCTCCGGTTGACGACAGTCACCCGCCGGACCCCTTCGTCGCGCAGGTAGCGGAGCGTTTCCTCGGCCATTTCTCCGGCGCCGATCACCAGCGATTGCTTGTCGTCGAATCGCTCGAAGACCGCGCGGGCAAAATCGGCCACGGCCACGCTGGGTACGCTCACGTGCCGCCGGCGAATGGTCGTTTCCTGGGCCACGCGCTTCGCCGACCGAAGTGCGGATTGAAACGCCGCGTGCAACAACGGTCCGGTGTTGTCCTGTTCGGTAGCGGTCTGGTAGGCGTCTTTCACCTGCGCGAGAATTTGCGATTCGCCGAGGACCATGCTGTCGAGGCTGGCGGCCACGGTGAACAGGTGCCGCACCGCCGCTTCGTCGGTGTGTCGATAGAGATGTTCGACCACTTCGGCCGGTTCGAGGCCGTGGAAGCGTGCCAGGAAAGTGGCGACCTGATCGAGCGACGGCTCGGGCCGGCTCTCGGTGGCGGCGTAGATTTCCACCCGATTGCAGGTCGACAGCAGCACGGCCTCCACGCCGGGAAACACCCGCCGCCAGTGGTCCAGCGCCTCGCGCATCTGCTCGGGCGAGAAGGCCAACCGCTCCCGCAGTTCGATCGACGTGCCGTGATGGCTGCAACCGACGACCTGCACTAGCATGGCGGACCTCCGGCGGAATGCTGAACGATGGATGATGAATGATGAATGAACGTGGTTTGCATCCGTGATTCATCATTCATCATTCTACAATCATCATTTGTTCCCCTCCCCCAATGCTTCGTTTCCATCAACAGCCCGACGGCCAACACAATCGCCAAGAACACAAACCCGGCGATGGTGAGATATGCCACCTTGCGGCCTTGACGCGCCGGGCGATGCGCCGCTACGAACACCACCGCCGCCAGCAACCAGAAGAACATCAGCCAAGTGCTGATCACGACCGGATCGCTCCAGTCGAGCCGGGCGCTCGGGTCGCGGATGTTGATCCGATTAAGCACCATGCCCGAGATGATTCCGATGCCCAACATCACCACGGCGACGACGATTGCCCGGCCGTTGGTCCACTGGAGCCATTCCAGGCTTGGCAGGCTCAGGCCACCGGTGGGGAGCCGTTTGTGTTTCAGCCGCCACGCCTTGCCGAGGTACATCATTCCGGCGACG
>JAUWPQ010000062.1 GCA_030611515.1 Planctomycetota bacterium
GACAAAGATGGTCTTGGTCTCGCCGGCCTGACTGATCACGTAGTCGCCGTCCGCAAAGTCCACGCCGTCGTCGTGGGCGTCGGCGGTAGCGGCGATGTCCACCTGGGGAGTGGCTTCGCTGTCGATCCGCTCGCCGAGATGCACGTCGGGAACAATGATGTGCCGGGCGCCGTCGGGAAGGGGCGTGTCGCTCATCGGCGCGTCGCCGAAGTCGTAGCCGATCAGCTCGATCACGAAACTGGTCGTATCGTCGGAGTGGTTCAGTTGGACCGAGTTGCCGGCCTTGTCGCGGATGTCGTCGCTAAGGTAAATAGTGTAGGTGCTTCCCGGCGCCCATGCAGCGCCCGCCGATCGAAGAATGATCAAGTCGTTCGTCTTTTCGTAATCGAAGAAGTAGTCCCGGCCCTCGATCAATTCTTTTCCGTCTCGCATGACTTGCACGGTCTCGGAAACGACCGTATAGTCGGCGATCCCCGCGCCGTCGCCCTGCAACCGGATGATGAACTCGGGGAAGGTTTGATTGCCGACGATGGCCACCGTAGCATCGAAAAGCATCGGGTTGCGGTCGATTCCGGCGGCGTCGTTGTCCGGCGGGTCGACCAGGAAGGCGTTCGGTCCGTCGAAGTCGACGCGGTCGATGGCGCCGCGGTCCTTGAAGGTGTTTTGGCCGAATCCCGACGGCGGCGAGACGTTCGGGTCGTCCATCCGCAATTGGCCGAGGATGTCGGTCAAAGGCGCCAGGATGGGCGACAGCGGAAGCCCCAGCGGATTTCTCACGGTGACCATGTTCGCCCGGTCCTGCAACGAGTCCAGCGAACTGTCGATGATCCTCGAACCGGCGGCCGGGTAGAAGTTGCCCTCCGCGGCGTCGACGAACAGTGGCTCGTCCGCCGGAATTTCGATGGCAAACGTCTCGGTGATACCCGGCGTCAAGATGCTAACGTTGTCAAAGTACGCCGTGTTGAAAAGGTTGCCGGAGTACGCGGTAGTGCCCACGACCGTCGTGGTCGATAGGTCATTGACGACAATGCCAACCCAGGCGTTGGCGACGACGTTGTTCAACATCGTCGGGCTGGCGTTGGGGCCGATCCAGATGCCGAAGTTCTGCGTGCCGGTTCCGACGCCGTAGATCGTGTTGTTGACAATGCGCCCGAGCGGAACGGACCCAATCGACTGTCCGTTCTGCGGCACGTCGCCGCTGAAGTCGATGCCGATATTGCCGGAGTAGGCCACGACGTTGTTCCGGATGACGACGCCGGGAACCTGATGCGCGCCGTTGATGACCGCCAGCGGGGCGGTCGGGCCGGGCTTGGGCGTAACCACGTCGCCATCGCGGTCGGCGGCGGAGACCAAAATGCCGATCCCGCTGGAATAAGTGATCTCGTTGTTCTCCAAAATCACCTGACCCTGATCGTACACCTGGTTCTGATCGCCCTTCTCGGTGTACTTCGTGGCCGCGACCCCGGTAAACCGCCGCGCCAAACCGCTCACCTCCGAAATGTAGACGATGTCTTGCCCGTAGTAATCCTGCAGATACCATCGCCCATCGTCGGCGGACCACTCGACCTCGTAATAGTGCAAAACGTCGGGGGCGTTGGCCAACGACTTGTCGTCGTCCGAGTCGGTAACCCACACGCCGACGTAGTGATCGGGGTCGGTCTCATCGTAGTTGAACCCCCAAGCGGTGATCGCGTGGGCCATGCCTTCGTCGCTATATATTCCTAGCGCGCAGCCGTAGCCGGCGTGGAGGAACTCGTCGATGGCCTGCATCGCCTGCGTGTCGTCCGACTCGCTACGGAGATAGCTATGGACGTCCTGATCGCGGAAGAAGCCTCCGCCGGGCACGTCGACCTCGGCGGCACCCCAGCCCGAGGCGACGTTGATGCCGCTGAACCACCACTCCCAGCCGACGTCCTGCCAGCCGCCCTCGTCGGTCCAATGGGCTTCAAAGTAATCGAACATCTCGTCGGCGTCATACATGCCATCGACCACCCCCCAGCCGGTCCAGGCAAGGATGTTGCTGGCCGATGCCGCCCAGCACATAAAGTCGTCGCCCAGTCCGGGAGGCTCACCGTCGGGATCGCTCGGGGGAACCTTTTCCGCGTCGCTCCAGACCCCGCCCCAATCGTCCGTAATCATGTAAGCGGTCCCGGTGGCCGGGACGTCCCCCAGCCCCATGAAGGCGCTGGTATCGCCGTTAAAGTTCATCGCGTCGTCCCGCTGGACGAGCAAGGGAGTTTGATTTCTGCCGGTGTCTTCTTCCCCCGGACCGCCGCCGACGGCCGTGACCTTGGCGGCCCCGAAGAGGTCCACGCGGCTGCTGTCTTCAATCGACGTGGCCGTAACCCTGAACAACCCCGCCGCGGCGGCGGCGTTGATCGCCTCGACGATGCGGGCGGCCACTTCCGCCTCGCTCTGGTTGACCGAGAAATAGACCGGCTCGTAGTTCGGGTTGCCGCTCGGAACGTTCTGGTCGAGGAACTGGAACGTCACCGGAGTGACCCCGTCGCTGACGATGAAGGTCATGCCGTGGGGGATGTCGTTGGCCGGAGGGACCGTAAGCGTGTAGCTTTCGTCGAAGCGGTCGTTGATGTCGAACGACCGATCCAGAATCATCGGGTACAAGTTGTCCGGCGTCCACGTGGCATACTCGCTGGCGCCGCGGATTTGTAGTTGATAGTAGCCCGTCGAGATGACCGTCTCCGGCGCCTCCGGCGTGAACGTGAACTCCGTGTTGGCTTGGACCTGCGTGGCCATTTCGCCGCGCTCGGCGAAGCCGATCATGATATTATCCAGATAGAAGCCTTCGTGGGCGTTGTCCTGGCCGCGGGCAATGTCGTTGAAGCGGTCGACCCAGTCCTCCGGCAGAGGATCCGGAGTATCTCCCGGCAGCCAGTTCGCGTATGGCAAGGGGCCAGACCAATCGACCGGGTGATGAATCATGCGGATTATGCTGTCCTGGACCCTGAACGACGGACTCCCGCCGGCGAACACCGCGTCGAACGTCGCGCCGATGACTTGGGCCACCTCCTCGGCAGTCATCATGGAAGTGATCTCGATCGGGGTGGCGGCGAGCGCGTCGGAGCGGAAGCCGTCGCCCACGGCCTCAATCGTCGGGTCGGCCGATTGCTCGAGGCCCTCGGCCCGGTTGAGCATCACCCGGTTGTCGTAGAGGTCGGCGACAATCGGCTCGCCGAAGGAATTCGTCAGTCCCAGGTTGTTGACCGCCGCCACAACCAGCATGGCAACCTGTGTGGTGGTCTCTCCGATCTCGATCAGAATCGCCTCGTTGCCGGGAGCAACCGCGCCGTCGAGATCGAACTCGAAGGTCTGCAACGGAACGAGGACTCCACCCGGGTCGCGGACCATGACGGTGAACGTCTCGCCGTCGGCGATGGCGTCGCCGGCCACGTTGGGCAGGCGCAGGGCCACGCCCATGTCGAACTCGAACAACACGCCATCGACGCTCAATTGGTCGCCGTCTTCGAGCAGGTCGCCGGCCAGCGCCTGCAAGAAAGCGCCGGTGGTGTCCAGCATGTTCCCCGTGTCGCCAACGTGCATGTCGCCGGCGGTGGTGAAGTCGAACCGCAGACGGACTTCCGACTCGCCGGCGAAGTCCGCCAGGGAGTAATAGTAGACAACGATGTCCGGGTCATTCTCGTCGATCTGCCAGGGGTCTTCCGGCGGGGCAAGACGAATCTGGTGCCATTGGCCGTTGGTGTCCAGCAGGTTGGCGTCGGGATTGTCCAATGTCGCCCCCAACACTTGCCAATTTACGCCGTCCGCCGAGGCGAACATCCGGGCGGTATCGAAGCCTTCCGGGCCGCCAGTTTCGAGAAAATACTCGAAATACAGCGTTGGAACGTCGGCCTTGGAATAATTTTCCAGGCTGAACGTTTGCGTCACGAGCGAACCGTATGCCCCTCCGGGGACATCGTAGTTGTAGACGTCTTCCAGGCCGAAATAGTAGCTCGGGCCGCCATCGGGCAACTCCTCCCGCTCATCCGGCGGCGGCTCCACTCGGCTCATGTCGTAAGTCGGGTTCACGTCGTGCCCGTCGTCCTCCGCACGATTGTCGGTGACGTGCCACATGTTGTAGTCGAGCGTCGAGAAGCAGAGGCCGGAGACGACCGTCATCCCGGGGACCGTAACGCTGGTCTGGGCGTCCACGAAGATGCCTTCCTTGACGACCGAATCGCCGTCGAGAGCCAAGGCGTACAGGTCGCCAGTCCGCGAGACGGCGAAGAACGTCTCGACATATCGAGCGTCCTCGACCGTTTGGGGCCCCAGCGTCAAGCCCGCGAACTCGACCCCCTCGCCGGGGTTCTGGTCCGATTCGATCTCCCCAATGAACCGCAAATGTGCCGCGTCCGGGTTGGGAATCGGCTGGATCTCGTTGGGCTGGTGTGGGTCGTCCGGGTCGCTGATGTCGGGCCAAGTCTTAAACTGAGGCTCGTCGTAATTGACGACCTCGAAGAATCCCCCCGCGTCGCTGACGGCGTAGAGGTTGTCCCCAAGGAAGGCCATGCCGGTGATCTTGCCGCCGGGGCCGCTGCTGAAAGTCGTCAATGGGGCGTCGGCCGTGGGAAGATCGGTCAGCGAGGCGTACGTCAAGTTGACGTTGGACCCTTCGGCCGTGGCGACGACGACGAACGGGGCGAAGGTGGTCTGCGCCAGGTTGATCGCCGCGGCGATCTTCTGGGCGATTTGCCGGGCAGTGTCGCCCGCGCCGAACAGAACCACCTGATCGGCGTCGACGGGGACTTGCAAGCCGGTCTCGCTCAACGGGGCGCCGCCGCCGTGGTCGAAGCCAAAGCGGTGCGTCCAAACCGGGTCCATGCCGCTGAAGTCGTACACCGTGGCCCCGCCGAACGTGATCCGATCATTTCCTACAGTCCGCTCGGCGGCGCTGACGTCGATCGCCGGCAGGTTCGCCTCGACGATACTGGCGATTTGGTCGCCGAACATCGCCGGGTAGAACAACGGGTCGGCGGTGAGAATGCTCTGGAAGAGCGGATCGTCCCAGGTCTCCTCGTAAGCAATTAGAATCGTGCCGCTGCCGGGAACCTCGCGGTCGTAGCGACCTTCGACCCGTAGCAGGCCGTCGCCGGCCGGCAGCACGGTCGGGCTATCGTTGATCAGCGAGACGCGGGCCTCGGCGAGAGTGGATTCGCCGCTGGCGGCTTTTACCACCCCGTCGGTCAGGTCGTTGATGGCGTTGACCGCCGCGGCGGCTACCGCGTCGGCCGGATCGTCCGCGTTGATCGTGACCGCCGTGTTGGCGGTGTCGTTCAAGGTGCCGTCAACGTCGAACTCGAACGTCACGGCGTCGCCGTTCTCGTCGGTGATCGTGAAGGTCGTGCCGTCGAGGCTTCCCGCCACGTCGGGGCCGAAGATCATCACCGGCCCGCCGTCGAACTCGAACGTCTCCTGTCCGGTGCCCGTGCCGACGATGAAGGTCATGCCGTCGCGGACGACCAAGGCACCCGTGCTCATGTCGACGTCGGGACCGCAATCGAACTCGAAAGTCACCTCGACGCCGTTCCTGTCGGTGACCGTGAACCGTGTGCCGTCGAGGATGTCGTTGGCCTCGTCCTCGTCGTTGGTGGCATCCACCGCGGCGATCACCGGGCCGGGGGTAAGCTGCGCCATGGGAATGATGTTCGTCGGCAACCGGGCCGTGCCGTCGTTGGCGATCGGGTCGATGGCCGTCCCATCCTCCATCAGCAAATAAAGGAGATTGCTCTGATAGGCGACTTCGTTGAAGCCGTTGTTGGCGTTGCCCACGACGTACCAGGTCGCTGGCCTCTCCGGCACCCCCGGCCTGTAGACCAGTGCCTCCATGTGGACGCCGCCGGCCTCGGCCAGGGGGTTGTTGTCGCCGGCGACTTCCAGGGCCGGGAAAGGAGCGGTCGTCGAATAGCGGTAGGTGATCAGCCCGTCGTCCTGGTCGGAGCCGGGGACCAGTTGGCTGGCGTCCTCCGTGCTGAGTTGGCGGAGCCGGCCGGCGGCGGCGTTCTGGTCGGCCGCCAGCGCGTCCGTGCCCCGCGTGACGGTATACAGGCGGCCGTCGCTGAGCATCACCAAGTCGCCGTAAGTGTAAAGGTTGGTGTTGGGGGCGGCGTCGGGCAATTCGCCGTAAGTCGTCTCGACCACTCCGGTCCACGGATCGGCAGTCAGCACGTTGCCGTCGGTGAGCACGTAAAAAGTAACGTCGCCGAGATGGAACGGGACGGGTTCGGGGTTCAACTCAAAAGCGGGACTGTTGCCGATGCCTGAAGCGTTATGGCTGCCGATGTTGTCCTCGGCGATGCGCTGGATGGAATTGATCGGCTCCCACCGCATCATCGGATCGTCGGTCACGGCCGAGGCGGTGGCCCCCGTGCTGGTTATGGCAACGTAGTAGGTATGACCCTCGAGCAGGTAAACCGGACCGACGAACGGGTCGCGGACGCCCACCGAGCCGCGGCTGAGATCGTCGAGGTTGGTGCCGGCGGTTGGATCGGGCTGGTCGTCGACGATCCCCGAGTCGGTCCCCATCAGGATCAACGTCCCGGTCTCGTCGAATATCCATAGGGTCGTGTCGGGACGCACCAAGCCGTCGGCGTAGTCGAGGTCGAAGGTCACGGGGTAAACCGACCCTTCCGTGGTAAAGTCGGGAATCCGTTGGATCGTGTCGCCGTAGTCAAGGGTCAATTTGTACCAGTCCACGTCCTGGTAGTCGGACAGGAAGCCGCCAACGGTGATTACGTTCTGATCGGACTGGAGCAGGTTGCCGAGCGCCTGGGCCTCGTTGAAGGTGTCGTTGCTCGTGACGACGGGGTTGTCGGGGGCCTCGGTCTCGTAGATGTCGCTGACCAGCGGAGAGTGGCCCGGCAGACCCAGCACCTCGATGCCGTTGGTGGCGTAGCGGATGTCGGCGTAGCGGACCGTCGAGCCGGGATGTTCAAAGACCTTCCGCAGCCGGACCTGCATCTGATAAACGCCGCTGGTTTGGTGGGCGTCGGGAGCGACCGGCGCCGCGCTGGAAACGCGGATGTAATACGTCCGCTGCTGGTCTTCCGGGCCGGGCAACACCACGCGCATGCCGGCGTCGCGGGGATTGATGCTGTAAACGTCCTCGTAACCCCAGTCGTCCCCCTCCAGGGTCAGCGCGGAGCCGAGCAGCAGACCGGGATCCTCGACCTCGTCCCGCCAGTTGTCGCTGCGGGCCAACACGTTCCCGTCGGCGTCGAGCAGTTCGACCACGGTGTCCAGCGCAAAGGTGGTGCGGTCGAGTTGGATCCAGACCTCGCTTCCGGCGTATCCCTGGAAGCTGTAGACGTCGACGTCGTCGGGCCGGTCGAGCGCGATCGTGCCGTGGACCTCAAATCCCATGCGGAGCACTTCGTCCCCGCCCTTGTTTTCGTCGGCCAACTGGCCGATCCACTCCGCGGTGCTGGGGTTGGCGTTGGCGTCGGCGTCGGCGCCGGTTGCCGACTCAGCCTCGTTAACGATCACCATGTTGCGGTCGTTGCTGTACTCTTGCAGCCGGATGCTCCGCCAGGCGCCGGCCGTGCCGGTGGAGTTCGGCGTGTTGTCGGTGTCCAGCACGGTCCTGTTGTCGGGGGTCAGCCCGGCGCCGACCGTGTCGTCCGCCAGGTCGGTGAACACCACCGGGCGCCCCGGCGTGCCGAGCACCTGGATGGTTCCGCCGATGCGGTCGTGGATTTCCAGCGGGCGGCCGGTGGCCGTCAATCCGGCGTTGGACCCGCTGAGCTTGACGACCAGACTCTGCTCTGCGCTGCTTTGCAGCCGCAGCCCGCCGTAGGTGCATAGGTTCGACACCACGATTTCGTCGTAGAGGACATGCACGATGTCGGTGTCGTCCCAGACGCCCTCGGTGGTCAAGTTACCGCCGCGGACGATCATGCCGTTGATCGTATTGCCCGACATGCGGTTTTCGCGGACCAGCGGGCCTTGATTATCGCCGTACTGGTCGAAAGCGTCGGCCTCTCCGGTGGCCCGGCCCCAATCGGCCACGTTCAGGTAGTTGAGCGAGTTGACGTCGATCGAGACGACCGGAGCCAGATTGTCGATGAAGGTGTTGCCCGCTATTACAGGTTGCGAGAAGAGGACGTGAATTACGGCCGGCTCTTCAATCTCTCCGCGGCCGTTGCGGTTGCCGGCCGTGTGTGCCGTGTTGTTCTGGAAGAGCGTGTTCGTTACTCGGACGGTCGCCTGGCGGACGTCGATCGGAGCGAAGTAGCCGAACCCACCCTCGATGGCCACGCTGCCGCCGGCGTAGAGGACGCGGGCCTGGTCGATGCTACCCAGCGATGTCGGATTGAAATAGAAGCCGCCCCAGTCGCCCGCTCCGGGCATCTGGGGCTGGCCGTTGTTGGTGGCGTCGAACGTGCCGCCGGCGCCGTAGGTATCGTCCTCCAACGAGGTGAAGATGATCTCGTAACCATCGGCCCCCTCGGCGATAAACTGCGCGCCGACGCCGGTCTCGACCCGCGTGCCGGCGAGTTTGACGATCGCGCCGGGGTCGATGGAGAGCCGACCTGCCATCCGTGCCTGAGTACCCGTCAAACCTCGTACGTCCACCGTCATGCCGTTGAGCACCACGCGATCGCCCACGGCGTTGGCCGAGACGTTCAGAATCGACCCGTTGATAGCATCGGCGATGATCACTGCCACGTCGGCGGGATCCAGAGGCTCCAAGGTCAGCGCGATACGCACGCTGCCGGTGGCCACGCCGTTGCCGATCAGGTCAAACTCGAAGCGCACGGTGTTCAGGCCGTCGTTGATGAAGAAATACTGGCGGTCGACGAATTCCTCATACGCCTCGGGCACGACGAGTTGGTTATGGCCGTCGGCAGTCAGGGGGCAAGTGCCGACGACTTCGATCGCCCCGCCCGCGTCGCCGGTGATGATCAGGTTCTCGGGGATCGCCAGGACCACGTCCACGTCGTCGAACCGGGCCGAGACGTTAAGTTGCTCGATTGCGTCGGCGGCGGCGGTGGTCACGCGGAGAAATAGTGCGTTGAGGCTGTTGGCAACGAGTCTATTGCCGTGCAGGTCGGGGCCTACCCGGTCGTAGTCGGCGGCGAACGGACTCTCGCCGAAGCCATCGTGGAAGGTTGTCTCCAAGAGGCTGTTCGGATCGGCCGACATGGCCGCGTCCGCGCTGTAGCGAATGGTGCTGAAGGCGACGGTGGGCCGGGCCTCGAGCATGTGGATCGGATTGTAGACGTCCTGGATGCCGTTGACGGCGACCTTTCCGCCGCCGTAACGAATGTCGGCGTGGTTGACGTAGTTGAGGAAGATACCTTCCTGTTCGAGGACGATTCGGTTTAGATCGACCTCTCGCTCGTCGTAGTCGTAGTTGTTTTGGAAAACCAATCCGCCCCAGTTGCCGGCCGTCGGAACGGTTGTGTTTGCGTAGGTGTCCGTGCCCACCCGCTCGTCGAGATAGGAAGTGAAGTATACGCTGTTGCCCGGTGTGCCGAGGACTTGGAGCGAGCCAAGGCTGCGGTCGATGGCTACGGCCGAACTGCCCACGGAGACATTGGCGCCGCGGAGTTTCAGAATGGTCCCGGCGTCGATCATCAGCGAAACGCCTTGAGGAACCTCCAGCTTGTTGCCGTCGCTGAGCGTGTAGCCCAACGGGCTCGTGCCAATTTCGTATGCCAGATTGTCTTGAAGGGTCGATTTCAGTTCGGTCGAGCCAAGATCGATCATGACCGTCGGACCGTCCACGTTGACGATAGTGCCGTCGACGGTGGCCCGGGCGTACAAGCCTTCGGAATGGCGAGTGGGCGCCGTCTCGCTCAATCCCTCTGGTATCCAACTGATGGAATTGATCGCCGCGGCGAGCTTCGCGGCGATGGCCGCCGCGCTGTCGGTGGTATTGAAGACAACCCGAGTGTTGTCCTGGGTGGACGTATTGTTGTTGTCGAACTCGAAGGTGAAGGTCCGAGTGGCGTCGGAGATGGTAATCGTTTCGCCGTCGACCAGCAGGCTTCCGGGGACAGCCTGGACGCCATGCCCTTGGTTGTCGTTGGCGAAGTTATTGCCAACCACTCGGACTATGTCGCCGGGGTCGGCCGCGGCCAGCGCGTCGGAGATGTTCTTATAGGGATGGGCCAGCGTCCCGTCCGCGCCGGCGGTCGGGGCCAGCTTGTCGACGATCAATGTGTGGTTGCTCACTACCGCCACGCTGGCGCTCTGGATGTTTAACCAGAAGTCGAAATGTTCTCCGGGTACGCCGTCCGCGTCGCCGTCCAGCGCCGTTCCCCGCGCATCGGTCAACTGCTGATCGACTTGCGGCTGGAAGTCCAAACGCAACTGATACGCGCCCTCGGTCGTTCCGCCGTCGACGTCCGGGCCGTATTGCGAATTGCCGGTGGAGCTGACCCCGATGTAATAGGTACCCGCCTCCAGATGGACGCCGATGAACGAGTCGTCGTCGAAATAATCGTCGTTGCTGGCAACGATCTGGAACTGGTCGTCGTAGAGCACCAGATAGGTGTCTAGCAAGCTGGAGTTTTGCATCCGCTGGGCAATCGTCTCCGCGCTCAGGTCGCCCTCCGACTCGATCTGGAACTTGTAAAAGTCAGTGTCGATGCTGTCGTTGCGGTACAAGTATTGGAGGACGACAATGTCGTTGTTGCCGGGGAAAGTGACTTCCTGATCGGTGCCGATCGTGTCGATGGTTTCGCTGCTGCCCATGATCTCGAAGGCGGGCAGTTCGTAAGAATGCATTACGCCCAAGGGGTGCATGATCTCGTGCATCATGACCTGCATGAAGGGGCTTCCGTACTCTGAATCGCCCCAGTCGTAATAGCTGTTGACGACCACCAGACCGTCTTCGGGGCCGCCGCCGGCCATGCCGGCCGGGGCGCCGGGACCGACTTCAATGTAGGGGTTGAACACGCGCAAGTCGCCGGTGACGATGGTCATACCCTGGTCGGCGGTTTCGATGAATTGCACGCCGCTGTATTGGGAGATCAGCGAGAAAATCTCGCGGGACCGTTGCTTCTGGGCTTCCGTGATCAGGTTCAGCGCCGGGGCTTCTTGGATCGTGCCGTAGACTGTCTGGAAGTTGTAGTGGTAGGTGGGTATTTCGCCGTAGAGGCCAGTGTCGCCCTCGTCCCCCGGCATCGTGTGGCTCTCGGCCCACACGTCGGTCGCCCCCTCGGGCAGGTCGCGGTTGCCGGGCGTGTTCCGGCCGCCAGGCCACTGTACGTCGTAATAAATCGGCGAGATTTGACCGGAGATCAACCACGATTGGCCGGCCAAGGCATCGGAAGAGTTGATCAATGTTCCCAGGTCGGAGGCTTCGTCGAACGTCGAGCCGTTGTCCACCACGCCGGTCAGCTCTTCGGCGACGATCGGCCGGTACTCGTCGCCGATCCGCAGTCGGAAGGCGCCGGTGGCGTTTTTCGCCGGATCGGCCACCAATTGGGCCAGATCGATCGCCGGGTCGCCGTTGCTGTTGGCGCCGAAGGTGAGCGTGACTTTCTTCGCCGCCGCGTCGTAGACCGCCTGCGTCGGGGTGATTATCACGTCGTCGGACGTGTTCGCCGTGTCCTGGGTGGAGATCAGGCTGTAATAAGTCAACGTCTGCGCGGAAACCAGGTCCATCGCTTCGCTGAAGTAAACCTCGATCTGATTGCGGGCCTGAGAGAGCGTGCCGTCCGGGGCGCGGATGATCGGCTGCGGCACTACGCCGGTGACCTGGGGCCCCAGATTCAAGTCGAAGGTCCAGGAGAAGTTTTGCCCGTCCCAATACGACCCGCCCTCGTCGGGCGTGATCTCGCCGAAGCCGACGGTCATTCCCGCGGTGTTGGAGAAAGGCAGCGCCAGCTTGCCGTCCGGACCGTAATAATAGTGGACGTCGTCGCTCCCCTGACCGACAATCGTCACGTGATATATATCGTCCGGCAAGGTTTCGGCGAAGCGAATCAAGACCTCGTTGGGGTGCTCGCCGATGCTGATGTATCCCGGCTCGATCACCACGTCGTCGATGTCGTAAGGATTAGTTACCGGGTCGTAGAACGTCCCGTTCGCGCCGGCGCGGATAATTTGGATGCCGGCCAGGGTGTCGGGGTCGAGGGTCGTGTCGTTGAAGTGGAGCGTAAGTTCCGTGGGAGCGACGTCGATCATGGGGCTTTCGGTCGCCTGGTAGGTGGTCACGTTGGTGCTGACCGAGATCAAGGCCAACTCGCCGAAGATTTCGGTGCGTGGGTCCTCGAATTGCCATGCCCCACGGCCCAGAGTGCCGACCACCAGGATATTATCCTGGGCATCGTATTCTATGTCGTAGACAGGAACGTTTGGCAAATCCTCGCCGAGGGTCGACCAATTTCCGAGGCTGACGGCTTCCGAGTAGTAGACCCCTTGCATCCCTCCCACGACAATGGCGCCGGAGTCGCCGCTGTCGAAATACTCCACGGCCTGCAATCCAGACCCGGTAAAGTCTCCGGTGATGTTGGTCAAGGTTAGGGTCGCGAACGAAAACTGCCAGATGGCGGTTGAGGTGATGAAAAATACCTGCTGCCAGTCGGTCGGATCGACAACGATGTCCAACACCGTGCCGTTGATGATCTGCGCCAGGTTGCCGCCGGCAATGTCCCGCAGGAAAACGCCCGTGTCCGAAGCTACCCACAGCACGTCGGCGTTGGCCACTCCGTTCAGATACCCGCCGTAGACCATGGCGTTTGCGTTGGCCGCCGCGCCAAGATTGCGGAGCGTCTCGCCACGGTCCAAGGACTCGAATACCGACGTGGTTCCACCGAACACGATCCGCGAGGGATCGGCCGCGTTGACGGCTATCGGCGTGCGGAATTGGCCGCCGTCTATGTTACGGAAAGCCCCATCGACAGCCCCCAGCACCCACAACGCCGGCGACACCGTTTCGATCACGCTGTTGTCGGCATCGACGGTCCGGCGTTGGAAGTCTTCCAGGTACGCGCCGCTGGAATAGCGGTAGGATTGATTCAAGTCGGCCAGACTGGCCTCGTCCACGACTACGTCGCCGCCGTCGCCGCCGGTCACTTCGCGCCACACGAGACTGCCGTTCTCCGTTTGTTCCGAAACACCGACGTCCTGGGCGCCGGCGATGGCGACGTTCGATACGCTGTCGTAGGCGATGTCGTGGATTTCCGCGATTTGCAGGTTGCCGTTCAACGAGAACCAATCGCCGGAGTTGTTCCGCGGGCTGGTGCGGACGTAGATGCCGCCGTCGTCCACTTCGATCAGTCGTCCGGCGGCGTCGAACGCCATGTCGCGCGACTCGGCGTGGGGAGCGGAGCCGGAGGCCGTGCCGCCGGTCGAATCGGGGATTACCGAGTGGGTCAGGTGGACCCATTGCTCTCCGGTCAACTGCAAGGCGTTGCCGCGGAACAGCAATCCGGTGAATTGTTCGGCGCCGAACGGCGAATCATCGCCGACTACCGGCTGAGTGTCGCAACCGATGTAGACAACGTTCGCGTTGGTCGGGTCGGCGACGATCGAGAAGTGGACCGCTCCCTGACCGCTGGGCAATATCCCCAACGGGTCGCCCGCCGCGACCATCACGCAATCGAACCGCAGCGGCTCTTCCTCGCCGTCGATGGTCATCTGGGGCACATCCATCTCGGTCCAGGTCGTCCCCCCGTCGCCGGTGCGGAACACGGCGGCCAGTTGATCGATCGTGAACGACCCGGTCATCTGGTTGAGGATGCCCACGTAGAGTTGGCCTTCCGGCCCCACGTTCATCTGGACTCGGTGCGTGGTGTTTACGCCGTCGGTATTAAGGTGTACATCGACCTCCGGCGAGCTGACCTTGATCCACGTCAAACCCGCGTTGGACGACTTATAGATGCCGTTTTCGCCTCCGAAGCCGTCGGCGCCGACCACTGCGGTGTAGAACACTTCCGTGTCGGTCGGATCGGCCGCCAAGTCATACGTGATGCCGCCTGGTAGCCCGGTGGTGCTCCCGTCTCCGTTGGAAATCAGCGTAAACGTCTCGCCGCCGTCGTCGCTGCGGAAGATGCCCACGTCGCCGTACAACCCAGATTGAGCATTGTCCATTGCCACCAGGATTGTCTCTCCGCGGACGGCGATGCTAATGCAATTTTTCCCGTCCAAGATGCCGTCGCCGTCGATCGGCGTCCAGGTCTCGCCGCCGTTGGTCGTGCGTAGAAGCCCGCTCAGTACGCCGCCGGCACGATAATACTCGCTGAATCGTCCCGCCCCAACCAACAACGTCTGGCCGGTCGGGTCGGTCGGATCGAACGTCAGCGCGCCGATCGAGAGCGATTCGGCGTCGTCGGTCAATTGCGTCCACGTGGGGCTGGCGTCGGTGGCGTTGTCCGTGCGCCAGATGCCGCCGTTGGTCGTTCCGACGTAAAGGATGTTGGCGTTGGTCGGATGGGTCGCCACCGCGGTGATCGAGCCGACCACCTGATTCAGATACCTGTCCTCGGAATCCCACGGAGCGACGTCCTCGACTTGGCTGTCCGCGTAGTTGACCGGAGCAGGCCCGATCGGCGTCCAAGCCCCGATGCTCAACAGCGTCCGCTCTTCAAACTGCTCGATTCTCAGCGAGCGGCGAAGCCGCGATCGGAACGTATCCTGCTGTTGGCGGTTGTGCGATCGAATCGGCTTGGCCGCGGAACGACGATGCAGCAGACCCCAGGCTCCCATGATCTTCCTCTCTTTCCGACGTACAAAAAAACAAGAACGCGTTGCCTCTGCTCAAGAGCAGGCAACGATTCCCCGCGCCCGACAGCCGCGTGGAAGACGAAAATATCCCCCCTTGCGCACTGTTAGGGCATTAGCCCACATAGTTCCAAAGTAACAACTAGGTAATCTGTGTCAAGCAAAAGTTACTTAGCGGGTGTCGTGCATACACCCGCTGTAGGGTGCCCCCCCTCTCTTCGGACCGTACCGTTGCCCCATGAAGTCGCGTAATTTTTCCGGCGATAGTGCAAAAAGCTGTAATCTGATATTGTTTTCGTTATTGCGCCCTTGCACCCGCTGGGAACTACCAGCCTGTTGAAAAAGGGTGCCACTGCTGGCTTGTCCAGCGGTGCATGGGAGAAACACCCGGAGAAACACTGCTGGACAAGCCAGCAGTGGCACCCGAACTCTCGAAAATCGACTTTTTCAACGGGCTGCTACCCTCATCGGTCCCCGCAACCGACATGGAGTTCGATCATGCGATACGTCATTTCGTGCCTCGTTGCCTTCGCTTGGCTTGCGGTTCTGTCGCCGGGGGTTGGTTGCCGTCGGTCCGCCGAAACGCCAATCCAACCGAAAAGAGCCGGGCCGCCGACGATCGGCGTCAGTCTGGCGGATATTCAAGGGCCTTTGCGGACCCAACTAAAGGCCGACATCAAGGCCGCGGCGGCCAAACATCCCAACCTCCGTTTGGTGATCCGGGATGCCGGCGGCGACGCCGCAATGCAAAAACGCAACCTCGATGATTTTCTGGCACAACGTGTCAGGCTGGTGATCGTCGCACCCGTCGACGCCCATGCGCTGACCGAGCCGGTGGCGAAACTGTTCGACGCCGGCGTGCCGGTGATCGTCCTGGACCGGGCTGTTATCGGAGATAAGTACACCTGTTACATCGCCCCCGACTGGAAACGGATCGGCGCGGCGACGGGCAAGTGGCTGGCCGGAAAACTCGACGGAAAGGGAAAAATCGTCGAGTTCAAGGGGCCGGTCGACTCGACCCCGGCCGATGAGTTGCACGACGCCTTTCGAGCGCAGCTCCGCGACCCTGGATACCGATTCGTCTTCGAGGGCTTTCTCGATCCGCCGCGCGTCGACGGCGCGAAGCTGATGGCCGCGGCCATCGCCGACGTGGACCAGTTCGACGCCGTGTTCGCCTACGACGACGCAGCCGCGCGGGCGGCCTACGAAACCGCCAAGGCCGCCGGCCGGGAAAAAGGCACGCTGTTCATCGGCGTCGGAGGTTTGCCGGACCAGGGCGCAAAGTACGTTAAGGATGGCGTTCTCGGCGCGTCGGTATTGGTTCCCACCGGCGGCGCCGAAGCGATTTGTGCGGCGGCGAAAATTCTGGCTGGCGGGAAAGTGCCCAAAAAAATCATCCCCCCGACGCGCGTGTTGGCGGAATAGCAGCGAAGGGTGGCACGTCCCCCAAAAAGCTTCCGGTCGTTCCGTCTGCATATTCCATGCCGGTTGTATCCGTGGCAACGGTTCCGCGCATGGTTTCTCTAGGGCAAAAGACGAGGTCCGTCGGTTCTGGGTTGTTCGACAAGTGCCGAACTGGTCGATACTTATGTCGTGTAGACGCATTAGTTTAGCGGCCGCCGGCACGGCGGCCCTGGTTTTGCCGCAAGCCGCCGTGCCGGCGGCTGCTAAACGTGTGACGGTATGCGACCACCATGCTCGAAAACCGCAATCTAAAGACCGACTTGTTGGCGTTGGCGCTGTTGGCCGGCGTAATTTTTCTGGCCTCGGCGCTGATCAGCTACGATCCGGCCGATCCGCCCGGCAAGCTCGTCTTCCCGCAAAACGGCCAGCCCACAAACGCCTGCGGCTACTGGGGCGCGACGACCAGCCGGCTGCTGTTCGAGGCCCTCGGGCTGGGCGCGTACTACTTGCTGCTTTCGTTGGCCGCGTGGGACGCCGCGCTGCTGGTGCGCCGCAAGATCGGCCAGCCGTGGCTGCGGGCCGGCGGATGGTTGATCTCGTTGGCGGGCGTCGTCACCCTGGCCGCGATGGCCGCGCCGCAGCTCTCGCCCGGGCCGGTAATCGGCGCCGGCGGATATCTCGGCGCCTTGGGCAAGGCATTGCTGCAAACGCAGTTTGCAAGTCTCGGCGCGTACATTATCGCCTCCAGCATGGTCGTCGGCGGACTATTGCTTGCCACCGACTATTCGCTCGTGCGGCTGTTGGCCTGGGTCGTGGGAAAACCGACACGCAGTTTGGGACGCGGAGTGATGCAAGTCTCGACGGCATACGCCCAAAAAGTCCGCCGGCGACGCTCCGACCTCGACGGCTACGAAGAAAACGACGGGGACGCCCCGGCGATCCGCGTCTCCGGCCGCATCGCCGACGAGGAAGACAAAGAGGTAGATGAGCGGGAAGACCAAGACGAGGAGGAAAAGGATTCGGACGGCGGTCGAAGGACCTTCGGCTCACGGGTGGGAGTCAGCAGGCCGAAACAAAAAAAGCCTTCCCAAAAAGTCCTCGAAGAGATGGACGAGTCCGACTTGGGATCGGACGCCTCCGACTATCAACTACCCGGCTTGGAGTTGTTGCTCGAAGGCGAATCGGTCAATTTCGACCAGCGGGAGAAGGAAGTCCGCCGAAAAGCCAAACTGCTGGAAAAAACCTTCCTCAACTTCGGCTTCAACATCCGCGTGGTGGAGATACAGACCGGACCGGTCATTGCCCAGTACGAGGTCGAACTGGAGTCCGGCCTGCGTCTGAGCCGCATCACCGGCCTGGCCGACGATCTGGCCATCGCCTTGCGTGTGCCGAGCGTGCGGATCGTGGCCCCGTTGCCGGGCAAAAACACCGTCGGCATCGAGGTGCCGAACGAGCAGCGGCAGGTCGTCTGCCTCCGCGAAGTCATAGAAGAGGTCGGCGGCAAGACGCAGAAAATGCGCATCCCATTGTATTTGGGCAAGGACGTCGCCGGCAATCCACTGGTCGTCGATCTGACCACACTGCCCCACCTGCTGATCGCCGGCCGCACCGGCACCGGAAAGAGCGTCTGCCTGAACTCGATCATCGCCTCGATGTTGATGACCCGCCGGCCGGACGAGGTCCGCATGTTGATGATCGATCCGAAGATGGTCGAGCTTAGCCCGTATCGATCGCTGCCACACCTGATGCACCCGGTCGTTACCGACATGCGCAAGGCCGAGGCGATCCTCGGCTGGGCGGTCGAGAAAATGGAGGAGCGATATCACATCCTTGCCCGCGCGGGGGTCCGCCACATCAGCGTCTATAACCAACTTGGCGAGGAAGAACTGTACGAACGGGTGAAACCGGAGGACGACGAGGATCGCAGCCACATCCCCACCCACATGCCTTACATCGTCATCGTGGCCGACGAGTTAGCCGACTTGATGATGACCGCCGCAAAGGAAGTCGAGGGGCACATCATCCGCTTGGCGCAGAAGAGCCGGGCGGTCGGAATCCATCTCGTCCTGGCGACGCAGAAACCGACCGTCGACGTGATTACCGGCCTGATCAAGTCGAACCTACCCGCGCGGATCGCATTCCAGGTCGCCAGCCGCACCGACAGCCGGGTGGTGCTCGACGAAATGGGCGCCGACCGCCTGCTGGGCAACGGCGACATGCTCTTCCTCTGGCCTGGCACGAGCACACTGATCCGCGGCCAAGGCACCTATCTGAACGACGACGAAATCTCCCGGCTGATCTCCGCCGTAGAGACCACCGAGCCACAGTTCGTCAAGGAACTCGTGCAGTTGAAAACGAGCCTGCCCGACGGCGACAAGAAAAAGTTCAGCGACCGCGACGAACTCTATGAGTCGGCGATCGACGTCGTCATCCGCGAGGGGCGCGGCAGCGTGTCGCTGTTGCAGCGGACGCTGGGTATCGGCTACGGACGCGCCGCACGGCTGATCGACTTCATGGCCGAGGACGGCATCGTCGGACCGTACAACGGCTCGCAGGCCCGAGAAATCCTCGTCAGCCTCGAACAGTGGGAACAAATGACCAACCAGGGCGAAGCCGAGACCGCGACGACAAGCCCGCCCAAACCACTACAAAAAAGCAAGATCGTCGTCGACGAACCGGAAGAAGTAGAAGACGAATACGAAGATGAGGAATTCGACGAAGAAGAGGAAGAGGACGCCCCGAAAGAATCAGGCGAGGAATTAGACGAAGAGGACGAGGAAGACGAAGAATGTGGCGAAGAAGACGCCTCGGAGAAAAAATCTCCCGCAAAATCTTC
>JAUWPQ010000139.1 GCA_030611515.1 Planctomycetota bacterium
TCCTTGCCGCGGACGCTGGGCGAGCATCCGCAGACGAGCCAACCGGTGATTACCCGCAACGGACGTTTCGGCCCCTACGTAACTTGCGGCGACGCGACCCGCAGCCTACCCGCCGGCCTTTCTCCGCTGGAGGTCACCCTCGACGCGGCATTGGATTTGTTGGCCCAGCCGAAGGCACGGCGCGGCGCCGCGGTGAGCAAAGAGCCGGTCAAGGAGTTCGACCCATCGCCGGTCACCGGCCAGCCGGTCCGGCTGATGCAAGGGCGCTACGGTCCTTACGTCACCGACGGTGAGACCAACGCCTCGTTGCCGCGCGGCACGATGACCGAAGAAGTGACGTTCCAATACGCGACGCACCTGTTGAAGGAACGCGCCGCGGCAAAAAGTAAGCCCAGCAAGAAAGCCCCGGCGAAGACCGTCAAGAAGAAAGCCCCGGCGAAGACCGCCAAGAAGAGCAAAAAGACAAAGTAGAGCGATACCCGTTTAGCGGAGGGTGGCACGGCCCTCATCCATCGTCCCCCGTCCCCCGTCCCTCACCCTTTTCTTTCCCCACCGCGATCGCCGTCGCCGTGGCGTGCGTGCGACAGTGGGAAATGGTGACGTGGATTTCGGTCACGCCGAGTTGCTCGACCACGTCCTTTACTCCGCCCCGGACCGCCACCACCGGCTTGCCGCTTGGTTCGTTGCGGACCTCGATGTCGCGCCAAGATATGCCCTTCCGCCAGCCGGTCCCCAGCGCCTTCAGGATCGCCTCCTTGGCGGCCCACCGGCCGGTATAATGCTGGGTTGCCTGCTTGCGGGACTGGCAGTACTTGATCTCCTCGTCCGTGTACACGCGGTTGATGAACAGTTCGCCGTGGCGCTCGACCATTCGCGCGATCCGAAGACATTCCGTGATGTCGGCGCCGATGCCAATGATTTCGGACATAGAGGGATTAGGGATTAGGGATTAGAGGGTCGGCCGCTTGCGGCTTCGCATTGTTTCTTCCGCTTGCGGCTTCGCATTCGTTCAGATTCAACTCATCGAGAATCGCCACAACTTCGCTCCGTTGCTTATCGTCGAGCCACACCCGCGCCAAGTCCACGCCGCCGCCGGACCGTTCCCACGACAACTCGCAGCGAGTCGGACCGCAATCGCCCTGGCAGGCCGAAAGCCGATACCGCGGCGAACGGACGCGATCCGGCCGGTCGACGTCGAGCAACTCGGCCAGCCGTCGGGACGTCGGCAAGTCGATCTTGCCGTTGCGGATGGTCCGAAACCAACTCCCGCATCGGTCGCAGTAGGGAACGCGCACGGCGGGAATTGTCACCATCACCGCCGCCGCGGCGGCCAACAGCGCGAAAAACGCGTCGATTTGTAGTGGTCTACCAAGTGGAAACTGATAGGTTGATTCATTGGGCGCCACTGGCTTTGCCGGGGGTGCCACTGGCTTTGCCAGGGGTGCCACTGGCTTTGCCAGTGTTGCATCGAGGCAAGCACTGGCAGAGCCAGTGGCACCCACCGCGCCAGTGCCACCCAATGCCGTTTCGTACCCAACGGCGGCCACGACGGCTGCCGCGACGGTCGCGGAGAAAATCGTCGAACGATGGCCAAACCGGCCAAACCGCGTTATGGCAACAATCGTCAGGCCGATGAAAACCCCCATAAGGACGGGAACAAGGGACGAGGGGGCAAGATACGATTGGACCACCTCGCCAACTCGGGCAAAGGTTAGCCCGACCAGCGGCGCGGAGACGATCATCGCCGCCAAGCCGGTCCAGGTAAAACGGCCGCCGGAGGACACCTGGCGACCGAGGGCGGTTTGCATCGGAGTACCCTGCATAATCCAATGCTAGAATGGATTAGCCGCTTTGAGAAGCCCTGTGGGATGCGTTTAGAAAGTAGGAAAGGAAAATCGTGGTGGGGCTACGACTCCCCAAAGGCCACCCCCCGCGACGGAGTGCCTACCGAACAACAAGAACGTGGGCTAAAATTACGATGTTGCCCGGCGCCGACAAAAACCTATTCCGCCCCTTGCGTTTTCCAGTAAATTGTGGATAATGAAGGTTGTCCTAGTCGCCAGCGGTTGGCGATTGTCCTCGTATTTTATTTTTTGTTTGGAACTGTAGGAGAGAATCAATGTCTTCCAAACGAGGCGTACGAACGGCGTTTACGTTGGTGGAGTTGCTTGTTGTCATCACCATCATCGGTATCTTAATCGCACTGCTGTTGCCGGCGGTGCAAGCGGCCCGCGAGGCGGCCCGCAGAATCCAGTGCCGAAACCATCTCAAGCAGATTGGTCTCGCGTGCCACAACTACGCCCAGGCGAACAAGGTCTTCCCGCCGGGAACAATTTGCGGCCCAAACAACCCGGTCACTCCTTGGGCAGACGCGCAGGGTACCGCCGTTGGTTTGTTGTCGGGAAATCATGGAACGAGCTTTTTGCTCCGGATCATGGCATACATCGAGGGAGACAACATTGCCAAAGCATGGTCCAAAGGCGACCAAACTAAGTATCCCGGCACTATTCTCGGTTGTTGGAGCCCCACGGGAAATGCAGGTTCTTCCGCCCACCCTGCGATGGCTATAATGGACGTTAAGGGCTTTTATTGCCCGACACGGCGAAACGGTCTCCGTCCTGGTACCGACACCGAGATGCAATTGCCGACTTACAAGGCTTTTGCCACTGGTGGCGGAACTGACTACGGTGGGTGCGCAGGTCGCCATGCGCCGTTCACCCAAGATACCAACCACACCATGCCCGCTAATGAAGTCGTAACCTACTGTAGCCCCAATTTCTATCCGTTTCCATTCAGTCAGGCTACGGATACCAGTGTGGCACAGCGGAGGGGTATCTTCGGCAAAATCAACAAGAGCACTTCTTTTGCTGCTGTTCGAGACGGCACATCCAATACCATCATGACTGGTGAGGTTCAGCGTCTCACGGAGCTTTCAAGCATATCGCACGATGGCTGGTCCGTCGGCGGCAGTTCGACACTGTTCTCTACCGGATGCATGGCCACCGTAACCTCAACCAGCCAAGGCACCTCTTACCAATTTTCGGACAGTGGCGGTAAAATGATGAACAATTACTATTTTGGCTCTCCCGGCAGCGAACACTCCGGCGGGGCGCACTTCGGCTTGGCCGACGGCTCCGTAACGTTCCTGACCGACTCGATGGACGCTACTATCTTTGCCCTGATGGGCAGCATGGCCGACGGCATCGCGGTCAAGAATAAGTAGTTGGAATCGGTCGGAAACGTAGGTTATGCTTTAGCATAACACGCCAACCGCAAAATCGGGGGCGGCAGTTGATCTGCCGCCCCTTTTTTTTTGCGCTGAGCAAGAGCATAAAGCCGCGACCGTTGGTCGCGCCGTTGTGGGGATGCACCGATTGGGCGCGACCAACGCCAAGCGGCTTTATGCCTCCTTGACATAAGCATGTAAATATGACAATGTTATATGTATGAGAACTACGCTGAACCGTTCACGGGACGAGGGGGTAGACATGACGACCGTGGCTATGGAAGAGGCCCAACACTCACTTCCGCAACTCATCGACGTGGTTGCGCATGGAGAACATGTTCTCATTACCAGGGACCAGGTTCCCGTTGCCGAGTTGGTGCCCGTGAATCGCGCCGCCCCGAAGCCCACCTTCGGCAGCGCCAAGGGCTTGATTAAGATGTCGGAGGATTTCGACGCCCCGCTCGATGATTTTCGGGAATACATGGAATGAACTTGCTGCCGCTTCGCCATCGTGATCCTTTCAACCGCCTTCTTTCGGTCCCGTGCGTAGTGGAAGGAATGGCAATGATGAGCACGGATGCCATTTCCGACCGCTGAAGGAGCGTCAAGCATGAACACCGCAGAGCTTCTATCAAGACTGAAATCCCTGAAACCATTGGCAACGACCCGCTACAAAGCAAAGGAAATCGGACTGTTTGGTTCCTTTGTCCGCGAGGAGCAATCCGCCGACAGCGACATCGACTTGTTGGTGGAGTTTGAGGAAGAGGCGGACCTGCTTGACTTGACGGGGTTGGCCCTTTTCTTCGAGGAAGAACTAGGACGAAAAGTGGATGTCATCCCCAAACGAGCGCTGCGGGAAGAACTTCGGGTATCAGTACTTCGAGAGGTGGTCGCCGTATGAGAGACTACAAGTTGTACCTGAAGGACATCCTGGCCGCGATCGATGCCATCGAAGAATTCGTCGAGGACATGGGACCGGAGGCTTTCCAGGCAGACGACAAGACAGTCAGCGCCGTGGTGCGAAAGCTGGAAATCATCGGCGAGGCTGCCAAAGGTATTCCCGACGACGTTAAACGGAACCATCCCGGCATTCCATGGAAGGAAATGGCGGGGATGAGAGACAAGTTGATTCACTTCTATTTTGGCGTAGATTATTCGTTGGTTTGGAAAACGATCAAGCAGCGGCTCCCTAAAATCAAACCGGAACTTCGGAAGATATTGACGGGATAGTATTCCCATTGCCGGAGGCGATTTCTATTTCACCCCGCACGCGCGCTGGGCACGGAGCAGCACTTCCGCCGCCTTTTTCCGCGCGGTCGCGGCGCCGTCGCCGAGAATCTCGCGGACCCGTTCAGGGCGGGACTCCAACTCGTGGCGTCGATCCCGGGCCTCGGCGAAATACTCCACCGCCGCGTCGGCCAACGCCTTCTTCACCTCGCCGTAGCCGAATCCACCACGCCGATACATGGCCGCCATCTCCTCTCGCCGCCGGTCGTCGGCAAACAACGAGAAGAGCAGAAACAGATGGTCCGTCTCCGGCGGCTTAGGCTGCTCCATCGGACGCGAGTCGGTCACCATTCGCATGATTTGCTTCCGCAGCGTCTTCGGCTCCTCAAACACGTCGAGCGTGTTGCCGTAGCTTTTGGACATCTTCTCGCCGTCGGTGCCCGGCACTCGGGCGGAAGAATCCAACAGCTTCGCCTTCGGCATCACGAAGGTCTCGCCGAAGTGATGGTTGAAGCTGGCGGCCAGGTCGCGGCAGACCTCGATGTGTTGCACCTGATCCTCGCCAACCGGCACCCAATCGGAGTCGAAGGCCAGAATGTCGGCCGCCATCAGCACGGGATAGGCGAACAATCCGGCGCTGGCCGGCAAACCCTTGGCCGTCTTGTCCTTGTAGGCGTGGCACCGCTCGAGCAGGCCCATCGGCGCGCCGGTCATCAGCAGCCAGCAAAGCTCGGAGACCTCCGGCACGTCGGACTGCTGGAAGAGCGTGGCCCGATTCGGGTCCAGCCCCAGCGCCAACAGGTCCACCGCGGCGTCGAAGGTGTTTTGCGCCAAAACATCCCGGTTGCGGACCGTGGTCAGCGCGTGCAGGTTGGCGAGGAAATAGTAGGCCCCTTCCGGCTCGCCTTGCAGTTCGATGTACTGCCGGATCGCGCCGAAATAGTTGCCCCAGTGGAACCGACCGGTGGGTTGGATGCCGGAGAGTACTCGCATAATGTCGAATGTCGAAATCTAAATGTCGAAGGAATGTCGAATGTCGAAATCCAAATGTCGAAGGAATGTCGAATGTCGAAATCTAAATGTTGAATGATATGTGCGTTTCGTCATTTGTCATTTGAATTTCGACATTCATTCGTCATTTGAATTTCGACATTCGTCATTTTCCAATGGTTCCCACCACTTCCTTGACCGAACGCGCGCCCAGTTCGGCCAGGGCGTCGGGCAGGGCGTCGAGTATCCGCATCGTCGCGGTGGGGTCATAAAAATTGGCCGTGCCGATTTGCACCGCGCTGGCGCCGGCGACGAAAAACTCCATCGCGTCGTCGATCGAGGCGATGCCGCCGATGCCCACCAACGGAATCTTCACCGCCTGGGCGACTTGATATACTATCCGCAAGGCGATGGGCTTGATGGCCGGTCCGCTCAGCCCGCCCAAAACATTCCCCAACACCGGCCGCCGCCGCCGCCAATCGACGGCCATGCCCAGGCAGGTGTTGACCAACGACAAGGCGTCGGCCCCGGCCGCCTCGGCCGCGCGGGCAATCTCGGCGACGTTTGTCACGTTAGGCGTCAGCTTAGCTAGGACCGGATACGAGCATGCGCGGCGGACCGAGGCGACGACCCGCTCGCAGAGCGACGGATCGGCGCCGAAATCGGTTCCCCCACTGACGTTCGGGCAGGAGACGTTCAACTCCACCGCGTCGATGCCGTCGGCCTCCTGCAACCGTTGGGCCAATTGGACGAACTCTTCGCTGCTTTTGCCCGCGATGCTGACGATCACCGCCGGTCCCAGCGCTGCGAGGTACGGCAACTGCCGGGCGATAAAGGCCTCGACGCCGTCGTTGTCCAGGCCGATCGAATTGAGCATCCCGGCGGCGGTTTCGACGGTCCGTTGGGGCGGATTTCCCGCGCGAGGCTGCTGCGTGATCGTTTTCGGCACGATTCCGCCCAGCCGCTTCAGATTGACCAACCCGGCCATCTCGCGGGCATATCCGAACGTGCCCGAGGCCACCATGATCGGGTTGGCCAGGCGCAAGCGGCCTAGTTGAACGTCGAGACGGACGCTGGTTGGATTCTCAGGCATGGACGGTCGCCAAGCTGGGTTTGACAGGTTGGGTGCCACTGGCTCTGCCAGTGCTTGCCTCGATGCGGCACTGGCAGAGCCAGTGGCACCCAACGCAGAGCCAGTGGCACCCAACGCAGAGCCAGTGGCACCCAACGAGCTAACCTATCACAGTTTCCACTTGGTGGACCACTAGATCAGTCCGCCGTGCGTCCGATAGGGCGAGGTATGGTCCGGCTGGTCCAGGAACCACATTCGTTCCCACTCGTCCAGGAACTGGCGCAGGCCTTCCGAAGTAAACATCATTTCCTGGGTGCGGCGCGCCGGATCGCCCGAGTAGGCCGGGAGCAAACATCCGGCGGTCGTGCTCAGCATCAAGCCGCACACCAAGACCAATAGCAGGTTGCGCATTGAAAACTCCTCCGTGAAAAGACGACTAGCGTTACCGGGAGTCGGCGTCGTAACTTGTTGCGGCATCAGGCGGTTGTGACACGGAATTAGAGGAGGTCTCTTTTCCCGTCGTCTTCACCCGCGCAGCCTTAGCCGCAACGGCCGCCTGGCGCTCCAACTCCTTAACCCGCTCTTCCATCTCCTTGCCCGGTTTGAACGTGACAACATACTTTTCGGGCACATACACTTTGTCGCCGGTACGGGGGTTTCGGGCCTTGCGGGGGGCCCGGCGTTTGACCTCGAACACGCCAAAGTTGCGAAGCTCGATCCGCCGCTCCGCCACGAGGGTCTCGACAATGGCGTCAAAGGTCTTCTGCACGATCTCCTTCGTTTGCAACTGGGTCAGCCCAATTTCTTCGGAAATGGTCCGAACGATCTCTTTCTTGGTCACGACTCAGTTCTCCTATCGAAGAAGGGTCGCCGCAGGTTTTAGCGGCGTGCGCCGCCGCGACTTTCCGAGTAGCTATTCTGCTCCAAGTGTAGGTGTCGCAATGAGTAGTGTCAAGGCCAATCATCCTAACTCGACGTTTTCGGCGGGAAAAAACCATGCCGATGGTCTCCACCGAACGTGCCGATTGGACAATCGCCGAAAACACCGTAACCGCTTGATTTCAAGGAACTTAGCTGAATAACCCCGTATCCCGACGGCGCAGCGTCCCATTTGGCCCGCCGTGGGCTAAATCCATTATCGGTTGCGCCATCGAAAAACTCCAGCCAGCCCGCATAATCTATACAATCCCTAGCAGCCCGTTGAGAAAGGGTGCCACTGCTGGCTTGCCCAGCAGTGCGGGGAAAAACACCCAGGGAAACACTGCTGGACAAGCCAGCAGTGGCACCCGAACTCTCGGAAACCGACTTTTTCAACGGGCACCTACGGGAGCAAACGCTCCAAACCACCTCTTTGCTCCTCTCTTTCCACCAAATCATCGTCAACTCCCCTTGTCTCAACTGGCCGTTTTGGGTATCTCTACGCAACCTTTTCGACCCCAGAGGAGAACCCCTGTGCCCCATCCGGCGTAACAGAGGTTCGACACACTTGAATGGTCGGATTTTCTCGAATCTGTTTTGCCGGCGGGCTTGCCCGCCGCGTGGAAGCACCAAACGGGGCCAGAGCAACCATGCGGAAAGGGCCAAGGATGGCCGACATTCAAACCAACAGGGCCAATTGCCGCCCTCATTGGTCCAGGAACTTGCGGCTAGCGGTCATCGTGGCCGTCATTGGCGGGTGGGCCTCGTTGGCCGTCGCACAGATGCGGCCGGAGCCGCCAGGGTTAATGCCGCCGGGCATCGCTCCGCCGCCACAAGCCGCCGTGCCGGCGGCTGCTAAACAAACCGGGCCGGCGGCTGCTAATCAGACCGTGCCGGTGGCCGACGAGCAGCCGGAGATGGTCGTCGACGTGCGGATCGCCGGCAACAAGTCCGTGCCGCTGGAGAAAATTCTACCTAGTCTCCGCACCCGCGCCGGCAGGCCCTTCGATCTGGAACTGATCAACGAGGACGTTCGCCGGCTCGATCAAACGCGGATGTTTGTAGACGTGAAAACCTATTGGCAACGGGTGACCGGCGGCCGGGTGGTGATCTTCGACGTGTTGGAGCGCCCCCTGTTGCAGGACGTAAAATACATTGGCTGCAAGAAAATCAGCAAGAAAACGCTCCGGAAGGAGACGAAGTTGAAGGCCGGCGATTCGCTCGATCCGTTCGCCGTCGAGGAGGCCCGCCGCAAAATCGAGGAACTCTATCACAATCGCGGCTTCACCGGCGCGCGGATCACCATTATCGAAGGCAACAAGCCCGAGGACCGTAGGGCGATCTTCTACATCAACGAGGGGAAGAAACAGCGGATTAAATCGATCAATTTCATCGGCAACACGATCGCCGACGACGCGCGGCTGAAGACCCAAATCCAGTCGAAGCCACCGTTCCTCTACTTGTTCAAGGGCGAGTTGGACCGCAAGCAGCTCGACGAGGACGTCGAACGGCTGACGGCCTACTACCGCGGCTTGGGGTTCTTCCGCGCGCGGATCGGACGCGAATTGAGTTACAACGAGAAGAAAGACTGGGCGTCGATCACCTTCGTCATCGACGAGGGGCCACGCTACAAAATCCGCGACGTGTCGGTGATCGGAAACAAACAATACTCCGCCGACGAGTTAACGGCCGACTTGAAGCTCCGCGACGGCGATTACTTCAACCAGGCGAGCATGACCGCCGACATCGGTACGCTGCAAGACAAGTACGGCTGCGTCGGCTACGTGTTCGCGGAGGTCAAGGCCGACCCCCGCTTCCTCGAAGAGCCGGGCCAACTCGATCTGGTCTACAACATTACCGAGGGCGACCGCTACCGGGTGGGCAAGATCAACATCCGCATCAAGGGCGATTATCCCCACACGCAACTTACCACGGTGCGGACCCGCCTTTCGTTCAATCCCGGCGACATCATCGACATCCGCGAGATCCGCGCCAGCGAGCGGCGTTTGCGGGCGTGCGGGCTGTTCGAGAGCAATCCTGCCATGGGCCAGGCCCCGAAGATCGTCTTCAACCCGCCGGAGCAGGAGAGAGAGGAACAGATTGCCGACCGGCCGAAGTTCCGCGGCCAAAGCCCCGACCCGGCAAGGGGAGAGGGGAGAAGGGAGAGGGGAGAGGGGAGAGAGTATGAAGAAACGCCCCGCGACGGCGTCGCGGGGAACACGGGGCAAGGGATGACCAGTTTACCGGCCATTGAAGACCCGGACGGTCGATTACGGCAAGCGACCAACGAACTAACCGATCTGCTCTTGCAACGTCGGCCGCGGCGACAGCCGCTCGACCGCTTGATCCCCACGCAGTACACACCCAACGCGGGTCGGGTAAACCCGGCCTTGCTGCCGCAATCCAGTTACGCAACCCCCACGACGCAGTCGCGGGGCGTTTCCTCGGCCGATGGCACATCTTCCTCCACCTCTTCCACTCAGCCCGCTCCCGTGCAGCCCGCTCCGGCGTATGGAAATCAGATGTGGCCGCGTCAAGGCCCGACGCGGCTGGTCGATTCGCCGGAAGGGCCTTATGCGCCGGGTCCGATCTTCGACGAAAGCTCACCCTTCAGAGGCGGTCCGCCCGACGGCGGCGACACGCTGCGGACGCTCGATTTCGAGGTCTTGGCCCACGAGGCGATGACCGGCCGGATGATGTTTGGCGTAGGGGTAAACTCCGACGCCGGGATGGTCGGTCAGATCGTGTTGGACGAGCAGAACTTCGATTGGACCCGCTTTCCCCGAAGTTGGGAAGACATCCGCAACGCGACGGCCTTCCGCGGCGCGGGCCAGCGGTTCCGACTCGAGGCCGTGCCCGGCACACAGTTGCAGCGCTACATGATAAACTTCCAGGATCCGTATCTGTTCGGCTCGAATATCAGCTTGGGCCTGAGCGGCTACTACTACAACCGCAGCTACCGCGAATGGTTCGAGCAGCGGATCGGCGGACGAGTGGCCTTGGGCTATCAGTTCGCCCCGGACCTCTCCGGCAGCGTCGCCTATCGCGGGGCGAAGATCAACGTCACCAATCCGATCGACCCGACTCTGCCCGATTTTGCCGAAGTGACCGGCCGCGACCTGGCGCTGCACGGTTTCCAGGTGTCGTTGGCGCGCGACAAGCGAGACAACGCCTTCCTGGCCACCGAAGGACACCTGCTCGAGATGTCGATCGAGCAGGTGATCGGCTCGTTCAATTATCCGCGAGCGGAGATCGACCTGCGGAAGTATTTCACGCTCTACGAACGCCCCGACGGATCGGGACGCCACGTGCTGAGCCTGGCCTCGCGGGCGGGCTACACCGGCGACGACACGCCGATCTACGAACACTTCTACGCCGGCGGCTTCTCCAGCCTCCGCGGCTTCGAGTTCCGCGGGGCGTCGCCGCACGTCACAAGCGCGGCGACCGGCGGCGACGTGTTCGTCGGCGGCCAGTTCCAATTCCTCGCCTCGGCCGAATACCTGTTCCCCATCACCGCCGACGACATGATCCGAGGGGTGGTCTTCTGCGACACCGGCACGATCGAGCCGACAATCGGCGACTGGAGCAACAGGTATCGCGTGGCGCCGGGCTTCGGGTTGCGGGTTTGCGTGCCGGCGATGGGACCGGCGCCGATCGCCCTGGACTTCGCCTTCCCGGTCTGTTGGGAGCCGGGCGACCGCTTCGAGATATTCAGCTTCTTCGTCGGCTTCGGGCGGTAGTAGCTACGCCGGCAATAACGTTAATCATCAATGTGTAGCGGGCGGGCATTGCCCCCCGGTTTTTGGTGATTCAACGCGGGCAAGCCCGCCCCCGAAACCAACCTGAAAAAATCTAGAACCGTATTATT
>JAUWPQ010000174.1 GCA_030611515.1 Planctomycetota bacterium
CCCCAAATTTTCGCTTAAAAAATTTCCCAAACCCCGAGACTTTCGCCCGGTGGGGTGGTTTGACAAACGCCCCGCGATTCCGCGGTGGGTAAGCGGCCCAACCAAATCCATTATCCGCCCCGTCGGGACGGTCGAACCGTGGTGGTCAATTTTCGGCGGTCCCTACGGGACTTGTGGGGGAAATAAGGGGGCTTCCAGTCGCCCCAGCAGTAAACTGCTGGGCTATTGTCGACTGTCCCTCCGGGACAAAAATGTGGGTAAAATTAAGGCTGTTAGCCCCCGGCTACTCTCTACGACACGACTTCCCAGAGTGTCAAAGTACTGCCCCCCCGAACGTTTTCAGCCGATTTTCATTGCAATAGCAGCCCCATTGAAAATAAGCCCAGCTAATGGTAGTATTACTTCCTTATGAATATCGGCACGATACGAGTATTCTGCGACGTTGTTCGGTGCCATAGCTTTTCGCGTGGGGCTAAGATCAACGAGGTCAGTCAGTCGGCGGCCACACAGTCGGTCCACCGGGTCGAGCATCATTTCGGCGTCCAGTTGATCGACCGCTCTAAGCGGCCGTTTGTCCTGACCCCAGAGGGTCAGGCGTGCTACGAAGGGTTCCGCGAAGTGCTCGAATTGTACGATTCGGTCGAGGCGCGGGTACACTCTCTGCGGAGCGAGATCAGCGGATTGGTGCGAGTGGCGGCGATCTATTCCGTGGGGCTGCACGACATGCGCCGCTGTATGCAGGACTTCATGCGCCGTTACCCCAAGGCCAAGGTGCGGTTGGAGTATCTGCGTCCGAACAAGGTCTTCGACGCCGTGTTGAGCGCCGAGGTCGACTTGGGGGTCATTTCCTATCCATCGCCCACTCCCGATCTGAACGTCATCCCGTTGTGTTCCGAGCGGATGGTGATCGTCTGTCCGCCGGGACATCCTTTGACCAGGCATCAGGCCGTCACCGCGGAGCACCTCCAGGGAATAGATTTTATCGGCTTTGAACAAGACCTGAGCATCCGCAAGGAAATCGACCGATACTTTCGGCAGCGTTCGATTAATATCCATATAGCGATGGAGTTCGACAACATCGAAACCATCAAGGAGGCGGTGGAGATCGGCGCGGGCGTGAGCATCCTCCCCGAGCCGACGGTCCGCGATGACGTCCGCAACGGTTCGCTGGCGACCGTCCGGTTGATCGCCCCCGAGATGCACCGCCCGCTAGGCATCATCCACCGTCAGCGCAGGGTGTTTACGCCCACCATTGCGAAGTTCGTCGAGTTGCTCCAGCAAGTGCAAAACCAAGCCGCGGAGAAGCAATGACGCGCGAACGGGAAGTCTTGGTCCGTTTCCGGCCGTCGGGCAGAGAGGCATTCGTGCTGCCCGGAACGCGGTTGGTCGAGGCGGCGGCCGAGGCTGGGCTTCTGATCGACGTCCCCTGCGGCGGAGAAGGCACGTGCGGAAAGTGCCGACTCATCGTTGTCTCGGGCGCCGCGGAACCGACGACCATCGAGCGGAAGTGGCTCTCCGACGAGGAACTCCAGGCGGGGTGGCGGCTGGCGTGTCAATCGGCCGTCGACGGGCCGGCGGAAGTCGATATCCCCTCGGTCTCACTCGCCACGGTCGAGCAGAAAATTCTCGTCCGCTATCGCGAGGAGAAAAAGGTGTCAGAACTCTTTTCCGGAAAAAGAGTTCCGACACCTTTTTCCGATCCGCCCGTGAGGAAGCAATACGTCGAGCTTTCCTCCCCCACGCGCGGAGACGATCTGCCCGACGCGCTTCGGCTGGAACGGGCTTTGGGCGTTGGACCACTGGCAATGGATGTTTCGTTGCTGCGCGAACTCTCCGCGCGGCTGCGGGAGGCCGGCTTTTGCGGCACCGCCGTGCTGGCCGGCGACCGGCTGTTGGATTTCGAGATCGGCAACACCGAAGCCGACGCCTTCGCCGTCGCCGTGGACCTCGGGACCACGACGTTGGCCGGCGAGTTGATGGACCTGGGAACCGGCAGCGAGTGGGCAACGACCGCGCGGCTGAATCCCCAGACGCGGTTCGGCGACGACGTGCTCTCGCGCATCCTGCACGCACGGGAAAAACCAGACGGACTCGCGCGGTTGCAAGAGGCCGTCGTCTCGGCCGTCGACGAGATGATCGGCGAGTTGTGCCTTCAGGCGGGCGTACCCCGCCAACGCGTCTACGAGTTGGCCGTCGCCGGCAATACGACGATGCAGCAGTTACTCTGCGGCGTCGATCCCGGCCCGTTGGGAGAAGTACCCTTCGTGCCGACCGGCGGCCGGGGCGTTTCCTGCCCCGCCGCGGAACTCGGTCTTCACATTCATCCTCGTGGAAGCTGTTACGTGATGCCGGCGATCGGCGGATTCGTCGGCGGCGACACCGTGGCCGGAGTGCTCGCCACCGGCCTGGCCGACGTCGAAGGGTCTGCCTTGTTCGTCGATATCGGCACCAACGGCGAGATCGTCTTGCTGGCCGACGGCCGACTCTCGGCGGCCTCGACCGCCGCCGGACCCGCCTTCGAGGGCGCGAGAATCTCGCGCGGAATGCGCGGCGGTCCCGGCGCGATCGAAAAGGTCGTCGTCGATGGACGCCTGAGGATCAACGTAATCGGCAACGTGCCGCCGACGGGCATCTGCGGCTCGGGACTGATCGACGCGGCGGCCGAACTGCTCCGCCATCGGCTGCTCAGTTGCGAGGGCCGGCTGCGAACGCCCGAACAATGCGCACCACTGGCTGAGCCAGTGCCACCCGACTCACCACTGGCTGAGCCAGTGCCACCCGACTCACCACTGGCTGAGCCAGTGCCACCCGACGTACCACTGGCTGAGCCAGTGCCACCCGACTCACCACTGGCTGAGCCAGTGCCACCCGACGTACCACTGGCTGAGCCAGTGCCACCCGACCTGGCCGAGAGAATCGTCTTACACGATGGGCAAGTCTCGTTCCTGCTGGCCGACGAAACCGAGACGGCCGATGGCCGGCCGATCGTCCTGACCCAGCGCGACATACGCGAGTTGCAACTTGCCTCGGGCGCGATCCGCGCCGGCATTGCAATCCTGCTGCGACGCGCCGGCCTGGAACCGAAAGACCTGGAGTTGGTGTTGATCGGCGGCGGTTTCGGCAATTTCATCCGCCGCGGCAACGCCCAGCGGATCGGACTGTTGCCCGTCGAGATCGAGCGCCGCCGCATCCGTTACATGGGCAACACTTCGTTGGCCGGCGCCCGATTGGCGGCGCTTTCGGGGCAGGCACGTAAGGTGGCCGAGGAACTTGCCCGCCACGCCGAACACGTCGATCTCTCGACCGACACGGATTTTTCCCGCGAGTTCGCCGAGGCGATGATTTTCCCCGAAGTCGATTCGTAACCGATATTTCAGATGTGACCCAACCGCGTATCATACATATCGAATCGCTCGACGCCCTGCGCGCGACGGCCGGGGCGTGGGACGATCTTTGGCGCCGCGGCGAGGCGACGCTCCCCTCGCTCCGCGCCGAACTGCTTGCCCAATGGGTGGAACAATTCTCGCGGCCGGAAGATTTCATTGCGATCGCCGTGGAGGTGAAGGGTCGCCTGGCGGCCGCCCTGCCGCTGATCCGACACGGAAAGATCGGGATACCGCTGATCCGTGCCGCCACGATTCCCTGCAACGAGTGGTCCGGCAGCGGCGACCTGCTGCTGGAAGCCGACGCCGCCGCGGATGAAGCACTACGCGCCTTGGCGGCGGGGATTCGGGAAACAGGCGTTCCGCTGCTGTGGCTCGACGAGGCCGCGCTGGACGCCGCTCGTTGGAGGCGATTTCAGCAGGCCCTACTCCGCGACGGGATGACCGTTGCGGGATGCCGACGCTGGCTGGTCGGGCGGGTGGAGATCAACCACGACTGGCCGGCCTACAAGGCTCGCTGGTCGCGCAAACACCGCCAGAAAATGGCCCAGGCGGCGCGGCGGCTGGACGAGCGGGGCGACGTGCGGTTGGACGTTCGCTCTCAACTAGCACCCCACGAGGTTGAGCCGGCGATGAGGCAGTGTTTCGAGATCGAGGACCGCGGTTGGAAGGGCGCGGCGGGCACATCCGTACTCCGCACGCCGGGTATGGCCGGCTTCTACGTCCGTCAGGCGGAACAGGCCGCTCGATGGGGCCAGTTTGAAATCGTCACGCTTCATTGCGGTGGCCGGCCCGCGGCTTTTTCCTACGGGCTCTCGGCCAAGGGCGTTTTTCACTCGATCAAGATCGGCTACGATCCCGAGTACGCCGAATACCATCCGGGCCAACTCCTGCGATATTACTTGCTGGAACGGTTCTTCGCCGATCCCGAGCGGAAGGCGCTGGACTTTCAAGGGCCGATGACCGAGGCCCACGCCGCGTGGCAGCCCGAGCGGTACGCGGTCGGCCGGGTGGCGGTAGCGCCGCGAGGTTTGGCGGGCCGTTTGGCGGTGTTGGCCTACAAGCACGTCTGGCCGTGGGTGCGGAGAGGGACGAGGGGAGGCGCTTAGCAGCCCGTTGAATAAGTTGGATTTTGGGAGTTTGGGTGCCACTGCTGGCTTGTCCAGCAGTGATTTCCGGAAGTATCCCCCATGCACTGCTGGGCAAGCCAGCAGTGGCACCCTTTTTTCAACAGGCTGTTAGCGGCTGCCGGACGCGGTCCCGTTTTCGACCGGCGGCAACAAGGGTAGTTCGACGTGGACGTGTGTTCCGTGCCCAGGGGACGATTCGATTTCGGCCGAGCCGCCCAACAGCCGTGCCCGCTCGCGGAGGCCCCGCAGGCCGAAATGACCGCTTTGGTCCTTCTCCGTGTCGAAGCCGACGCCCCAGTCGCGCACATCGATCAGCACGCGGTCGCCGGAGAGGCCCAACTCGACGCGTACTTTTTCGCTCCGGCTGTGCCGGCAGGCGTTGGTCAGCGATTCCTGGACGATGCGGAAGACGGCGCTTTCCAACGGCGGGGCGAATCGTTGCGGCTCCAGATCGTGGACGAACTCGACTTTGGGACAGTCTTGCCGATACGCGGAGATCAAATCCTCAACGGCGGCAACGATCCCCGACTCGTCGAGGACCGGCGGCCGCAATCCGCCGATCAGCCGACGGGTCTCGGCCATGGCCTCGCGGAGCAGCCCAACGGCCTCGTCGAACATTTTCCGCGCGGCGTCTGGATCGCGGTCTTGCAAGTTCTCGATGGACTGGAACTTAAACAGCACGCCGGTCAATTGTTGTGCCAGGCCGTCGTGAATCTCGTACGACACCAGCTTTCTGTCCTGTTCCTGCAGATCGAGCATTTCCCGCAACAGCCGTTGCTCCTCGTGCAATTTTTCTTCCGCCAGTTTGCGGTCGGTGACGTCGCGGGCCAAGCCGAACATGAGGCGCTCGTTGCCCACGTTGAACGGAACCAGGCGGATTTCCACGGGAAAGGTGCTGCCGTCCTTGCGGCGATGGATGCCCCCCAAAGTTATGGGGTACTCGTCGTCTGGAAGATTCCAGAATTGGAGTTGGTTGCCGGCAGTCACTTGCAAATCGATGTCCGGCATTTTCATGCGCAGCAATTCATCGCGTGTATATCCCAAGGTATCGCATGCCCGCTTGTTGAGGTCGCGAATCCGCCCGCTCTCATCGTGAAGGAAAACGGCGTCGCCGGCGCTGTCCACCAGCCGGCGGAAACGCTGCTCGCTGGCCCGCAGGTCTTGGGTCCGCTGGGCCACCAGTCGTCTGACGCGGGCAGTCCGCCCGGTGAGCAAAAAAAGCAATCCCACCAGCAGAGCGGTAATCAACAATCCCGTCGGCAGCACCAGTATTGGCCCCCACATCCGGTGCTGCGCCAAATAAGATTCCAGGGGAACGCACTCGATTTCTATGAGACGGTCGATGGCATCGATAAGGCTGGTGACGCGCATGCCGGCCGCGGAAAGCTCCGACGGATCGGGGATCGGCTCCGTTGCCTTCCCGGGGGCGCGCAGCGGAGAAGGTCGGGTGCAAATAAGTGGTCCGATGCCTGCGTCCGAGAAGTCGCGGATGTGGACGTCGATTCCCACTGGAGTAAACGAGTGAAGCGACTCTTCCACAATCGCGCTGATGTCAAACACTCCAAAGACAAAGCCGGCTGTTTGAGGGTGATCGGCGCTTGCGCCGACGTTCCGAATCGGCGCCACAACGTAGAGCAGCTTGTCGTTCGTCGCATCCTCCCCCGTCGGCGAGCATATTGCGGCGGCCTGACGACCGGTGGCCATCGCCCTCTCGGTGGCGGCGCGGCACACCGGATACGAGCAGAGATCAAACCCCAACATCGACTTGTATTTCTCGAATGGTTCGACGAAGAGGATCGGGCAATACTCGGCTCGCTTGCCCGCGGGGACATATTGCCCGCGGTCGTCATGTTCCGTGATTCCGTAACTTGAGAAACCATCCTTGCGGACGGCTTGTTCGTGGGCCGTGCGTTCCTCCTCCGCGACCAACGGCGCCCACCCGAGCATTTGAACGCCTTGGAATCTTTGCAAGAGCGGCTCGGTGAAGAGGCGGAACCCCTTTCGCTCCACCAACTCGGAACCGACATAGAACGCTTTGATGATGTCGACGACGCTCAATCGGTCGATTGCCGTGTGTTGAATCGCCTCGATGCGTCTCTCGGCGTCGTGCTGGAACTGCACCGCGGCGAGCCGCCGTCCCTGATCCCGCAGCATCTGGGCCAACAACAACGAAATCGCAACGCCCCCAAGTCCGACGAGGAGACAAAACAGTATCCGTCGCCGACCCGAGCGAGAAAGTTCTCCTTCGGCCGATTGGACGCCATTGCGACGTTGTTGGCTATTCGGAGGAACCAAGGCAAAGTCCTCTGCTAGAGGGGGCGTCAAACTATACCGACATACTATAATACCCCGGACACAGAGAAAGTCAATATAACCAATAAGAGGTAGAGAAGGCGCGCGACGGGAAATGGTGCGCCAAACGACCACAAACCCCATCTTAAATGTCAGGTAAGTGTCGTATGGACGCCGACAGGTTGCAACGGGGTGGAGGTGTACTACCCCGTATTTCCCGCAACAAGCAAGATTTTGGGACCATTCCCATACTCCGGCGTTGCGTTCCGAAGGGAAAAAGTCCACTGCGGTCACGACCTGTTTTCGCGTGGCGGAGAAGCCTTTGAAACGGGTGCCATGGGTAAGCGAAGCTTACCCGTGAGCCGGAAAACATGGAAATCCCACACGGGTAAGCTTCGCTTACCCATGACACCCACCCTTCCGCAACAGGGATTCTATAGCCGTATTGCCCGCGAGAACGCCGGATCGTCGCGGTGAAGATACGCCTGGTAATTCACGCGGGCGCGGAGCCGCGTCTCTTGGTATGACCCGTGCCGTTCGATCAAGCCCAGGTCGAAGGCCAGGCGGTCGGAGTAGCCGGGCAACAGCACGCGGTAATCGTAGGGCACACGATCCGATCTCAGGTTGTTGATGTGGTTGCGGATGTTCGTGGTGCAGTTGTTCGTCAAGGTGTCGTAGAACTCCGGCTCTTCATATAGCTTGTTCACCCGCCGCATCACGTCGGCCAACAATTTGCGGGCCTGCTCCTTCGTGGCCGTGGACCGGTACAAGTAGACGTCGCACAGGTCGCAAGCTACCCGCTTCTGGATCAAGTCGCGTTCGCTGGCCACGACGTACATCAACTCATACTGCTGAATAAAGCCCTTAACTGGGTTGAACGCCTCGCCGCGCTCTCGGCGTATCTCCACCGAGACGGCCAAGTATTCCCCGTCCTCGAAGCCGAAGCTGATCATGGTGTGCCCGAGGCTGGGGGTTTCGTTGAACGGCACGACGATGAAATCTACCGAACGGAGTTTGTCCAGGTCGAAGGTCTTGTCGTAGTGGGCCGTGGCGACTTCGTCGGACGCCAGCCAACGGCAGTCGCGGATGTTGTGGACCGTCATTCGGTCTCCATCAAAGTCGGCGCGGGCCAGCACCGCTTGTTCCGGGACCCAATCTCGGCGGTTCGACGGCTTGAACGATTTTACGAGGTCTTCGTTGAGCCGAAGCGAGGGAAACATGGCCTCTTCGACCGGCTTCGGTCCCGTATCGACCGGTACTCCGCGGCAACCGACCGGTGGCAATACGATCAGTCCGAGGATTATCCATCTACCAAATGTCCAATAACCGCGGCACAAGGCTGATTTGCGACGTTTGGGTATTTCGGATGAATCTGTCATCGACCGAACGTCCCCAGAACAGATGAAAACGACAAGGCCCCGTTGCTAATAGAGAGAAAACGCCTTTTCCGCAAGAGGAATCGGTTCGTAAGCAACCCTTGCGCGCAGGGGTTCGGAAAGGCCCTTGACAGCCAAAAGTGCGTAGTGCAGGCTATTGTTGTGTATTGTGATTATGGAGGGTAAGCGAATGGCTAGCGGCCACACTGGAAATGTGGTGCCGGGTAACCGGTTGTGGGTTCGAGCCCCATGCCCTCCGCATAAACGTTAGTACACACTCGCCCCCCCGATATTCTTTGGAAAATCGAGGGGTGCTTGTGTTTTATTGCGACCTCGTAACCGTTCACAGGGACTGTCCCAATTTTCGCGGCGTGAGGGACGTTGCCTTGGAAAATCGCTTGACCGCCGCAAAAATGGGACTGTCCCCCTCCGCCTCTTGCCTCCCGCCTCTTGCCTCCCGCCTTCCCGCCCTCATATTGCGCCCGCATTGGCCACTAAAGTGGCCAACCCTTCGCCCTCCGCCCTCTAGCCCGTTCCGAATAGACAACTGACCACTGACCACTGACCACTGATAACTGCCCAAAAAACGCTTTTTGCACCCGCCATAGGCCCTTGCAAAAAAAGGCGAAAATACCGGCGGCCAGAAAACAGCCTTTTTCTAGGCGTTTCCGGCTGGTAGAATGACCTCGTCGCACATACCTCGCAGGAGGGGCAATTGCAAAAGTTTTTTGAGTTGTCGCCGCAAGCCCATGTTGTTATTCAGGTTAAGGTCGATTTTCCGGTCTGAATTAACTGAAAAAAATTTCCGATTTCGCCACTTAATTATTACGTCGATTCGCCGAGGTCCGAAGATGTTCTCGAACCGCTTGAAACCAGGGCTATTCATTTCGCAACGCAACCGCGCTTAAAACGTAAGTGCAGTTCAACCCCAGGTTGATCAACCTGAAGCGCCAGGTTGATCAACCGGTGGGCGCGGGGTTGAATTGACCCCTAAAACGCCGCTCGCGCGCAAAACTCCACCCGAGATGCGTTTCTGAAAAGTTAGCGCAAAAATAGCCGTAGGTCAGGTACGGGGTATCTGACCTACTCTGCTCGGTCGAGTCGGTGGTACGCTGCACTGGCAGAGCCAGTGGCACACGCACACGGCGGCGATGGTGTCTGTCCACCACTCTACTTGC
>JAUWPQ010000028.1 GCA_030611515.1 Planctomycetota bacterium
CAGCCACGGCTCGATCTCGGAAGGATCGAGTTGGGAGTTCATCTCGAATTGCACCTCCCCTTCACATTCCAGCCGCCGCGTGGCCCGACACATCGTCTGTCGATGGTTTTTCGGCAACCGTTTCTGATAGAGGCTCCAAACGCCGTCGATTTCCACGCGGCCGACGCGGTAGCGTTCATGGTAGTGGGTGGGGAGATTGGCCCGCTCGCACGCCCTGAGCAGCGCCTGCCAGCGCGGGGCCTCGGGCACCGCGTCGTTGAGCCACAGCAGTTGCCAGGGGAGCTGGGCGGCCGCCGCCAGAAGCACGTCCATCGTGGCATCCGTCTCGGTCGTCGCGTCGCACAGCAACTCGCCGCAGGGCGACCAAGCGTTGCCGGGCTGTCCGCCCGAGGAAATCAGCCGTCCGACTCGGTGTGAAACCAGCGGCAGCGCGGCGATCCAGCGCCCCGATCGGGCAACCACCAGTGCATGGAAATCGGCCCGCGGCTGGAAGTGCTCGATCCACTGGGCCAGCGATTCGGCCCGCGCCAGCGGCAGCGCCACGTCGCTCCGCCACCAAAGGTCGTCCCAGGCGGTGGCATTGTTGCGCAAGTCTTCGAGAGATGTGACGTGGATGATGTGCAGGTAGTCCACGGGAAAGGCTCCTTCGGACAGAGGATTCTATCGAAATAATGGCTTTTTTCCGGCTGCCGTGCTTCGGAAAACGGTGCGGCAATAATAGAAAGCAGGGTGGGTCAAGCGAAGCGCAGCCCCACCAACAGGAAAATGGTGGGGCTACGCTTCGCTTGACCCACCCTACACGGCTATTGGATCGTCGCGCGACCGTCAGAATCGTTACAGGCTGAGCGTCGCGACGTGGAGGCGAAAAAAAGCAATACTTGCGCCGAGGTTGCGCGTCGTTGCTCTGCCATTCCACCCCCGCGACCGCAGTCGCGGGGCGTTGAAAACTACCCACTACCCACTATCCACTATCCACTATCCACTAACATGCTCCTTCGTCGCCGAAAAATGATGCCGCTTGCCGACCGTGGTCCGTTGCGGGTGATGTTCGTTACGACGAGCATGCCCATCGGCGGGGCGGAAACGTTGTTGGTCGAACTGGTCCGCCGCATGGACCGCTCACGGTTTCTGCCGGAGTTGTGTTGTCTGAAACGTTTCGATTCGCTGGGCGAAGCGCTGGCCGAAGAGATTCCGGCCTTCACGGGCCTGTTGGCCGGGAAGTTCGACGTAGCGGTGCTCTGGCGGCTCGTGCGGCTGATGCGCCGGCGGCGGATCGACGCGGTGGTTACGGTTGGACCCGGCGACAAGATGTTTTGGGGGCGGCTGGCCGCCCGGCTGGCTGGCGTGCCGGTGGTCTGCTCGGCGCTGCACTCGACCGGTCTGCCCGACCACGTGGAGTTGCCCAACCGTCTGCTCTCGCCGCTGAGCGATGCGTTTATCGCGGTGGCCGAGTCGCACGGCTGTTATCTGGCCGACCACGAGGGTTGCCCGGCGAAAAAGGTGCGGGTGATTCCCAACGGCGTGGACCTGCAACGGTTCCATCCGCGTTGGCCCGACCGCAAACTTCAACGAGAACTGAACCTGGACCCTGATGCACCGACCGTGGGCATCATCGCGGCGCTGCGGCCGGAGAAGAACCACGAGTTGTTTCTCCACGTGGCGGCGCTGGTCCATGTTGAATTGCCCGAGGCGCGGTTTCTGATCGTCGGCGACGGACCCCAGCGGTCGAAGCTCGAGGCGCTCGCGCGGAGCCTCGGCGTCGAGAAGGCCGTTCGCTTTTTGGGTACCCGGCGCGACGTACCCGAGTTGCTCTCGCTGATGGACGTAGTGATGCTTACTTCGCACATGGAGGCCAACCCGTTGTGTCTGCTGGAGGCGATGGCCAGCGAGAAACCGGTGGTCGCCTCGCGGGTCGGATCGATTACCGAGAGCGTCCATGACGGCCGGACCGGCTATTTGGCGGCTCCGGGCGATTCGCAAGGGATGGCCGCCCGCGTCTTGGAATTGCTCCAGGACCGCCGGCGGGCATCGAGCATGGGCCGCGCCGCGCGAGAGGCGGTCATCGCACGCTGGTCGGTGGACCGAATGGTGCGGGGCTACGAAGACCTGATCGCCGAAATCTACTCAGCCAAGTGTGAAACGGCGGGAACGTCGAATGTCGAAGACCGAATGACGAAGGAACGTCGAATGTCGAAGACCGAATGACGAAGGATTCCCTATTTGACATTCCTTCGACATTTGACATTCGACATTCGTCATTTCCCTACCCCCCATCCCGAAGGGGGTCTTGGCGAGGACCGGCGGGCAGGTTACGATAGCACGTTGGCAGGTGGCGGCGCATGGACACGAATCTCGTAAGGAATTTTTTGGCCCTGTTGGCCCGTTTCCTGAGCGGGGCTTCCGTGCGCTGGATCGACTCCCAACCCGACACCTGTCAACGGGTGTACTTCGCCAACCACACGAGCCACTTGGACCCGATTATAATCTGGTCGGCGCTTCCGCCTCGGGTGCGGATGCTCGCCCGGCCGGTGGCCGCCAAGGACTACTGGACCAAGGGGCCGGTGCGCCGCTATCTTGCCAACCGGTTGTTCGGTGCGATACTGATCGACCGCAAGGAGATCAAGGTCCATCAAAGTCCGGTCGATTTGATTATCCGCGAGATCGGACATCACTATTCGTTGATTATCTTTCCCGAGGGAGGTAGACAGACGGGCGGTGAGATCGGCGAGTTCAAAAGCGGCCTGTACTATCTGTGCAAGAAGCGGCCCGACCTGGAGTTGATCCCGGTCCACATCGACAACATGAACCGCATCCTGCCGCGTGGCGAGGTGCTGCCGGTGCCGATGCTGAGTTGCGTCACTTTTGGCCCGCCCTTATGGCTCGAGGTCGGCGAGCCGAAGACCCGCTTCCTCGCCCGGGCTCGCGAGGCCGTGCGGAACTTGAAAGAAATCCGGAACGAGGAATGACTATTGCGTAGCGGTCTGGCAGGCACGTCGTAATATTATCGCTCTAAAAGGTGATTCAAGTGAACATTTTCGACCCGTGGACCATGAGCCTGATCGGCGCGGTGCTGGTGTTGCTCGGCGCGGCCGAAGTGATCGTATGGGCGTTGCGGCGCCGGCCGGCCGGCGGCATCGACCCGGCGATACTGGAAACCTTCCGGCTTCGGGTCCACTTCTGGTGGATTCTGCTGGCCGCCTTGGCCGCGGCGTTCCTGCTGGGCCACGTGGTCACCGTGGTGCTGTTCGGGTTGATCTCGTTCTGGGCCTTGCGGGAGTTCATCACCCTGACGCCCACCCGGCCCGGCGACCATCGCGCGCTGTTTTGGGTCTTCTTTCTGTTCACGCCATTGCAGTTCGTGCTGGTGGGGACGGGCTATTACGAGATGTACAGCATTGTGATCCCGGTCTATGCCTTCCTCTTCATTCCCGCGCGGATCGCCCTGGCCGGCGATTACAAGCGTTTCCTGGAGCGGACGGCGAAGATCCAGGCGGGACTGCTGATCTGCGTTTACTGCCTCAGCTATGCACCTGCGCTGCTGCTGCTCAAGTTGCCCCCCTTGGCCAACGGCGAACCGGACACCGGCGGCGGCGTCCGACTGCTGCTCTTCTTCGTGCTGATCTCGCAACTGAGCGACGCCTTGCAATACGCCTGGTCGCAACTGCCCAACAAGCATGTAATCGTCCCCGCGATCAACACCACGCGAACCTGGGAAGGGCTGCTCGGCGGCACGGTCAGCGTCACTCTGATCGCCGCCGGACTATGGTGGGCCACCCCCTTCCACGGATCGAACTGGTGGATGGCGGCGGCGATGGCGGCCGTAATCTCGCTGATGGGCTTCGCCGGCGGAATCACCATGTCGGCCATCAAACGCGACCGTGGCGTGAGGGACTTCGGCACCTTGGTCGAGGGTCACGGCGGCGTGTTGGATCGCGTTGACTCGCTCTGTTTCGCCGCCCCGGTCTTTTTCCACTGCACCCGCTGGTGGCTTCTATGGCAACTCGCAAAGAATTGAATACCAATTTAAGCGGGTAGCCCCGATAGCTCGGCTATCGGCGGGTAGCCCCGATAGCTCGGCTATCGGGGCGGCGGAGCCGCAAGAGGTTTTTCACGACGCGCGGGATTCCTCTTGTGCCTGCGGCACCCCGATAGCCAAGCTATCGGGGCCACCCGCGGTTCAGGCATGGCCACATTCCTCCCTACCCCAGCATCGCCCGAAACTCATCGAACAGATAGTCGCTGTCGTGCGGGCCGGCGCTGGCCTCGGGATGATATTGCACGCTGAAGGCGGGATATTCGCGGTGACGGACGCCCTCGATCGTCTCGTCGTTCAGGTTCAGGTGGGTCGTTTCCAACAGCTCGGGCAGCGAATCGGCCGCCACCGCGAAGCCGTGGTTTTGAGTGGTGATCTCCACCCGGCCGGTCCGATGGTTCAACACCGGCTGGTTGGCTCCGCGGTGGCCGAACTTCAGCTTGTAGGTCTTCGCACCGCAGGCCAACGAAAGGAGTTGATGTCCCAGGCAGATACCGAAGATCGGTTTGCGCCCCAACAGGTCGCGGATGGTCCGTTGGGCGTAATCGAGCGGCTCGGGATCGCCGGGACCGTTCGAGAGGAACACGCCGTCGGGTTTGTAAGACTCGACCTCGGCGGCCGTGGCCGTACCCGGCAGGATCGTCACCCGGCAGCCGAGGCTGAACAAGTGTCGGGCGATGTTCCACTTCATGCCGTAGTCCAACGCCACGATATGGGGCCGAGCGGCGCCCGTCGCCGATGGCTCCGGGTTAAACGATGGGGCGGCGGACGTTGCATCGTCGGCCGGCAACTTGGCCCAAGGGCTAAGCGGGTCGGTCCATTCGACCGGCTTCTCGGGCACCACCTCGCGGACCAGATCGCGGCCGATCAACCCCGGGCCGGCCTTCGCGCGGGCCACCAGCCGGGCGTCGTCGAGATCATTCGAGGAGAGGACGCCTTTCATCACCCCCTCGATCCGCAGCCGGCGGACCAGCCGACGAGTGTCGATCCCTTCGATGCCGACGATGCCCCAGTGTTTCAGATACCCGTCCAGATCGCCGTCGGCGCGGAAGTTGCTCACCCGGCGGCTTACCTCGCGGACGATGAATCCGGCCAGATGCGGCCGGTGGCTTTCGACGTCCTCGGCGTTCACCCCGTAGTTGCCAATCTGCGGATAAGTCATCGCCACGATCTGGCCGCGATAGCTCGGATCGGTCAGAATTTCCTGGTATCCGGTCATGGAGGTGTTGAAACAAACCTCTCCGTCAACTTCACCGTCGGCGCCGAATGCCGTTCCGGTGAATATGGTTCCGTCTTCCAGGGCGAGTTTAGCGGTTCGTGGCATGTTGTTTTTGGTCCCTTGGCATGGGGGCCTAAAGTCCGGCCGCCTGCCTGCCCGATAGACTACTTTAACGGCTGCGGGTCTCCGGCTCGGCAATCATCCCAGATTGCGAACTCCGGGCAGCCTCAAGTGAGGGTTCTTGTACCGGCGAGCAAGTCCCCTCATTTTTTTATGCGCTGGCGGCAAACGTCATCGGTCTCCCATTCTACCGCAATTGCCGCCGGCCGACCAGTAACGACGCAATTATCGTTTTTCCATCGGGCAAGCCCCGCCAGCAAAACATCTCATCGCCGATCCGGCGGCAGACCGGCTGGCTTGGAGCGGACGACCACGGGACCGGCCTCTCGACGGACTATTGCCACCAGGCTGACCCCAGCCTGATATGGCCGTAGGTTATGCTTCAGCATAACATCCGGCTTCTCTGCTTCCGATTTGTCGGAGGGTGTTATGCTGAAGCATAACCTACCGGAATCCCGCATCCGCAGAGACGCAAGCAGCCGTCTCGCCTCGCCGGCGAAGATGGAGGTCAGCAGCGAGTTGATCGGCCGGCTGGGTAGCCGGAAATCCGTGCCCGCGCGACCTGAGGCCCGGCCGCGACGCCGATTCCACGCCCGCGCCAGCCGAACGGCCGGCAACAGCCGCGAGTTAAAATAGGAAATCAACAGCGTCGTTGCCGGCAGTCCTTCCCATACGCCCGCCAGCCGCCGGAGGTCATATCGCCGATAGTGGCCGAAAGACTCGTCGTGCTTGCTCCAGAGCGATTGGTCGGCCGGGACGGTGACGAGGAAGCAGCAGCCCGGACTGGCGGAGGCAAAAAGTTCCGAAAACATCGCGTAGTCGTCGGCGACGTGTTCCAGCACGTCGGTCAGCAGTACCAATCGGGCCTCCGCGGCCAGTTCGCCCAGGTCTTGCGGCGCTCGGCCGGCGATGAATCGCACCCCTGGAAACCTTCGCTGGGCCAACTCGACCGCCTCGGCCGACGTGTCGATGCCCACGCACCGGTAGCGGTCGGCCAGCGCGGCGATGTTTCCTCCGGTTCCACAACCGACGTCGACGATGGTCGCCTGCCGGTCGGGCGGCACGACTTCCTCGACCAACCGGCAGAGTATCCGCCGTCTTCCGACGAACCACCAGTGGCGGTCCTCGACTTCGGCGTGTAGTTGGAATTGCTCGTGCTGCATGGATCGGGGCGAGAGGAAGTCCGGCAAGTGGTTTTTCCGTACTAAAAGATAGCTTTCTTGCCGTTCATCGAAGGTATCCGGGAATAGTTTCCTTTAGCCCGCATTACATTATTTCCGGAAATTTAGTATGGTGTATCCGCTTTTTGTCGCCGAAAAAAACCATTCCGCCACGCTGGAGGGAACGAGATGATCCATCAAACGGTCAAACTTCGGGACGCCGGAGGGGAAGACGCCTTTTTGACTCCGGCCTACGGCTCGCGGGCGATGAGCGAGCCGGTGCCGAAATACGAACTGTCCGAGAAGGGCCTGCCGCCGCAGATCGTCTACGACCTGATCCACGACGAACTGATCCTCGACGGCAACTCGCGTCTGAACCTGGCCACCTTCGTCACTACCTGGATGGAGGACGAGGCCAAACGGCTGATGGCCGAAACGTTCGACAAGAACATGATCGACAAGGACGAGTATCCGCAAACCGCCGAGATCGAGCTGCGCTGCGTCAACATGCTCTCGCGGCTGTGGAACGCACCGGCCGAGAACGAAGCCGTCGGATGCTCGACTATCGGCTCCAGCGAGGCCGCCATGCTCGGCGGAATGGCCCTGAAGTGGAAGTGGCGGCAGCGGATGAAAGACAAAGGCAAGCCGGCCGACAAGCCGAACATGGTCATGGGCATCAACGTCCAGGTCTGCTGGGAAAAGTTCTGCCGCTATTGGGAGATCGAACCGCGACGGGCGCCGATGGAAGGCGACCGGTTCTGTCTCACCGCCGAGGAGGCGGTAAAGCTGATCGACGAAAACACGATCGGCGTCGTGGCCATCATGGGCAGCACGTTCGACGGCCGTTACGAAAACGTCAAGGAGATCAACGACGCGCTGGTCAAACTCAACGCGAAGACCGGCTGGGAGGTGCCGATCCACGTTGACGGCGCGAGCGGCGGATTCGTGGCCCCGTTCCTGCAGCCGAAGCTGGAGTGGGACTTTCGCCTCCCGTTGGTAAAGTCGATCAACGCCTCTGGCCATAAGTTCGGGCTGGTCTTTCCCGGGGTCGGCTGGATCGTCTGGCGCGACAAGGCGGAACTGCCCGAAGAGTTGATCTTCCACTGCAATTACCTTGGGGGCGACCTGCCCAATTTCGCGCTCAATTTCTCCCGCCCCGGCAACCAGGTTATCGCCCAATACTACAACTTCCTACGATTGGGCCGCGAGGGCTATCGCCGCATTCACCAGACCAGCCGGGACGTGGCGATGTTTCTCTCGGGCCGGATCGCCGAGATGGGGCCGTTCGATCTGATCTCCGACGGCAGCGACATTCCGGTCTTCGCCTTCACCACCAACGGCAAGGCCAACTTCAGTGTCTTCGACATGTCCGCTAAGCTCCGCGAGCGCGGTTGGTTGGTGCCCGCCTATACGTTCCCGAAGAACCGCGAGGACTTGGCCGTGTTGCGCTGCGTGTGCAAGGAAGGTTTTACCCGCGACATGGCCGACATGTTGCTGCGTGACTTGCGCGTGGCGGTGGACCACTTCGCCTCGCTTACGACCCACAAACCGCGCACGGCCGGGGCCGGCTTCCACCACTAAGGAATAACAGTAGGCCGGGTTGCAACCCGGCGAACATGCTCCACTGACAACTAACGACTTTCTCGTTGGTCATCAAATTTCCGAATTTCCAATCGACACGTCTCCCCCCGTCCCCCGCTTGTCGGAGGGAGTCAACCGTCTGTACAACATCGCATCCCTACTATGATGCGCTCTCCGATCGGCGTTGTCGAGGTCAAGAATTGGGCCACGGCATCGGCTGATTACCCCCGGCGTACAGTTCGCCATGTTTTACAGACAGCCCAGTATATATATGCGCCTGCCCCCTTTGTCCCTTGACGTTGCCCGCCGCTTTGGTGCAACGTGTTGTTCGACATTCTAGGTCGCCTTGGCCGCTTTTACGGCGGCTTTGAGCGATTCAGCAGATTGCATTATTGTGATGAAGTTATCCCATGAGACTTTGATGCCACGAACCTTGTTGATCTTGCCTTGGCACCATACTAAGCCAGTCATCGTTAGGTAGCAATCACCAACTTGGTTCGATCCATCCGGTGTGCGAACCTCAAATTCGATCCCGGCGGCCTTGACGTCCATTTCGACATTGAATTCTTTGATGTGAACTTGCATGGTAGACGACCTTCATTAAGGAGAGTGAGACCAATATTCAACCGTAGACGTGCGGTAAAAAACTTTTTGTATTTTCGCAACTGGGCATGGCGTTGTCAATCCTAATTTGGAGAGCCGGATTATCTGAATTATCGGTCGGCCGGAAAAAGGGTCAATAGAGAAGCTCTCGGCAATCGTATTTCGGTAATTCGTTTGGACGCCCGTTGACGGGCGTTTCCGGCGCAGCCGGTGTTAGGCCCGACGTTTACGTCGGGTGGCGGATTGCGGGTGCGTTCACGCGGCTCCTGTCGTTCCACTGGGCAGCAGCCAGGAGCCGCGTGAACGCGGCTGACACATTGGTTGAAATGTGGAGGAAAAAATGGTTCGGTTCCCGCGCAACCCGGCGTAAACGCCGGGCCTACTACCGCTTACGCGGAAAGGGCCGTGAACGGCCCAAATATCGCCGTCCGTTTACAGTTGGAGTACATTCCGCCGGGTCACGGCCCCGGCCTACTCTTCCGGCTTGGCCACGAAGCGGTAGCCGGCGTCGCGGATGGTGAGGAAGTGGCGGGGCTGGGAGGAGTCCGGCTCGAACGTCTTTCGTAACCGACGAATGAATTGGTCGGGGGCGCGGGTGTTGATCGTGCCGGGCATACCCCAGACGTTTTCCAGCAGCTCGCGGCGAGGGATCACCCGACCTTCGTTGTCCACAAAGTAACGCAACAGCGTCATCTCGAGTTGCGTCAGGCGGACCGGTTCGCCGCGGACGGTCGCCTCGAAGGTCTCGAAGTTCACCTTGGCGTCGGCGAACTCGAACAACGGCCGGTCGCCCGGCTGTTTCCGCCGCTGCTGTTGCTGACGGCTGTGGAAGCAAAACAGGTTCTTTATCCGGCTGAGAAACTCATCCAGGTCGAACGGCTTGGTCAGATACTGGTTGGCGCCGGAGTCGAACCCACGGGTGCGGTCCTCGGTCAAGGTTCGGGCGGTGAGGATCAGCACGGGCGTATCCATGTCGAAGGCCCGAAGCGCCTCGCAGACCGCGTAGCCGCTCATGCCCGGCAGCATCAGATCGAGGATCACCAGATCGACTTCGCCTGGTTTCTCGCGGAGGATGTTCAGGGCCGAGGGTCCGTCGCCGACGGTGGTAACGCGGTAGCCCTCGGCCAGCAGATTGTACTTGATGCCCGCGGCCAGGTGTTCTTCGTCCTCGACGACCAGGATGTGTTCGTTGTTGGGCATGATTGCATATTGTTAATTTGACCTCGTTCCCATGGTCCTCCGTGGGAACGCACGATCCGCGACGCTCTGCGTCGTTCCTCCACCACCGACGCGGAGCGTCGGGACAAGTGGGTTCCCACGCGGAGCATGGGAACCAGTGTTATGAAATTTCAGATTTACATTATCTTTCCGGGCAATTGCACCTCGAATACGGTTCCCTGCCCGTGGTCGGGGTCGCGGACGCGAATCGAGCCGCGCAAGCGGCGGACCAGCGTTCGGGTGATGTAGAGTCCCAATCCGGTGCCGGGCTTTTCCCGCTCCAGTTCCAGCCCCAGACGGACAAAGCGGCCGAAAATCTTCCGCTGCAAGTGCGACGGTATTCCGCGTCCGTTGTCGGCGATCCGCACGACCACCCGCCCGTTGCCCGTCGAGCGCAGACTCACCTCGACTTGCGGCGTCGCGTCGGCGTACTTCACCGCGTTGTCGATCAGGTTGCGGAAGATGATGTCCAGGTCCATCCGATGCGCGATAATAATGCACGGTTGCAGGTCGAACCGTACGACTTCGGCCGGCACGCGGTAGTTCATGCAGACCGACGCCGCGCAGTCCCGCAGCAGTCCGGCCAATTCCACGTTCTCGAGGTCGTCATCCGACCGCTCGGCGTCCAGCCGTCCGGTCTCGAGCATCTGGTTTATCAGATGGTCGAGCCGTTCGAGGTCTTCGAGCATCGAGCGGTGGAAGTCGGCCTGCACCTGCCGATCGACCTGATGGCGGCTGAGCGTTTGCAGGTAGAGTTTCATCGAGGCGATCGGCGACTTCAATTCGTGGGTGACGCTGTCGATGAAGTTCGACTGCCGCCGGGTGAGATTGATGGCCTTGATCGAAAGGATCAGGTACAGAACCACACCGACCAGCAGCAGGAGGATGAAGGTCGATCCGATCGAGAGCAACGCCCAATAGACGCCGGAATGGCTGGTGTCTTCCATCGCGCCGAATACCGACAGCAGCACCCAGCCGACCGTAAGCACGATCAGCAGGGAGATCATGGCAATCGCCAGCAGGATCGGCATGCTTAGTGAACGTCGCGAGGGCATAGCACAATACCTACCAGATCGACGGACGTTCCGTCAAGCGGGGGGGCGAAGTCCGACCGATCATTTGGTTTTCCGTTCTCCGTGGAACTATTACCGAGCTATTACACAACGCATACATAGTGGCCATTCGGGTTGAGGCGACAACCAATATAATAGGTTATTCGGATCAGAGAAGAACCTGCGAGTTATATGGAGTCCCACGCCCGTGAAGTCACACCGTTTGCCCGTTGAACCCACCCAACATTGTTCTCGCGCCTCGCACCCGGCCGGATCGAAAGCCAGAGTGCTGCTCTCCAGCGTCTTCGGCCCCTACGGCCAAGACGACCAGTACGGCAGCCGTCGGTTGAACCCGATGGAACTTTATCATAATCAAGTCACGCGCACTCAAGGCGCGTTCTCGCTGCGGATGTTTCATCGCAGTTGGGGGCTGATGATGATTCAGGCGAACATCGCCGCCCCATGCACGCTGTTGGACTTCCCCACGCTGGATCGCTTCATCGAGGAGCTTCGCACGCACCGCTACGACGTGGTCGGCATCTCGTCGATCATCCCCAACCAGTACAAAGTCAAGAAGATGTGCGAATTGATTCGGCAGTATCAGCCGGACGCCGAGATCGTCGTCGGCGGGCACATCGCCAACGTACCCGATCTGGCCGAGCGGATCGACGCCGACCACGTCGTCCGCGGCGAGGGCGTGCGCTGGTTCCGCCGATATCTCGGCGAGGACGAAGACCAACCGCTCCGCCACCCGATAATCTCCTCGGGCGTCGGTACGCGAAACCTGGGCGTCGACACATCCGAGCGCCGCGAAGACGTGGCCGCCACGATCGTCCCCTCGGTCGGTTGCCCGCTGGGATGCAACTTCTGCTCCACCTCGGCCATGTTCGGCGGCAAGGGGAAGTGGGTCGATTTCTATCGGACCGGCGACGAACTGTTCGACGTTATATGCCAGGTCGAACGCGAGATGGGCGTCAGCTCGTTCTTCATCATGGACGAAAATTTTCTTTTCCACCGGCGGCGCGCTCTACGGCTGTTGGAGCTGATCGAGCGGCACGAAAAGTCCTGGTCGCTCTACGTGTTTAGTTCGGCCAACGTGCTCTGTTCGTACTCGATCGAGCAACTTATCCGGCTGGGTATCTCCTGGGTCTGGATGGGCATCGAGGGGCGCGACAGCCAATACGCCAAACTGGCCGGCACGGACACCTTCGATTTGGTCCGCACGTTGCAATCGCACGGCATCCGCGTGCTCGGCTCGACGATCCTCGGCCTGGAGGACCATACGCCGGAGAACATCGACGAAGCGATCGACCACGCCGTCCGACACGACACCGACTTCCACCAGTTCATGCTCTACACGCCCATCCCCGGCACGCCGCTGCATGCGGAGCTTTCGGCCGCCGGCCTGATGAAGGACGAGAGCGAGTACCACCAGAGCGACATTCACGGGCAGTCGATCCTCAACTACCGCCACCCGTCGCTCGACGACGAGCAAACTGCCGAGATCATGCTCCGGGCTTTCGACCGCGATTTCCAGATAAACGGGCCGAGCACCGTGCGAATCGTCCGCACCACGCTTGCCGGCTGGAAGCGGCACAAGAACCACGCGGACCCGTGCGTTCGCCGCCGCTACGTCTGGGAGGCCCGCGAGTTGGCCACCACGTTCTCCACGGTGGTCGCCGCGTCGAAGCTCTACTATCGCCACGATCCGGTGATGCACGCCAGGATGTCGGCGTTGTTGCGCGAGTTGCACGCCGAGTTCGGCTGGAAGTCGCGTCTTTTCTCGGCCATCGGCGGTCGCTGGTTGCTAGGGCGTATCCGCAAGGAAGAGAAGCGGCTGGCCGCCGGCTTCAGCCACGAGCCGCCGACATTCTGCGAGCGAAACGCCTCGGTTGCAGACCGTCCCGAGTTGCCGCTCTGCCGTTCCACCGCCCCGCCGGTCTCCCCGCCGCCGCCCGCCCGGCCAATCGTCGTTTCCACTGAGCCGGTGCGGGAACACGAGTTGGTGGGCGTGTAGGTTTCATTTGGAGAAAAAGAACTGCGTCCACTTTATCGCTCTCACGCCGCCGATGGATCCAGTTCGGAAACGGCGATTCCGAGAGCGCCGGCGATTTTTTCCAACGTCAGGGACGAAGGGCTGTGATGACCTTTTTCGAGCCGACTGATATGGCTTTGGCGCAATCCCGATTTCTCGGCGAGTTCCTGCTGCGTCAGTCCGGCCTGCTCTCGAAAACAGCGAATCCTTCCGCCCACATAGTCCATCCAGGACTGAAGTTTTTCGCTCGGCTTGCCGGGCAATTCCATCGGTTGCAAGCCGCCTTTTTGCTGCCGCATAATTTCACGTATGCCGCGGGCGACGGCGTCTTGCTCCTCGTCCGTTTCCACCGAGTCCAGCGATTCGACCAACGCAAACAGATCGTTGCGGTCTTCCTTCGGAAGGGTGCGAACTCGATCGACCAGCACGGCAATCGCCAGCGCCACGGGATCATTCAGCACTTCTTCCGCAATGACAGTCGTCATATATATACCTATAAACCATTTCTTGGGGATTAACCGATCCTTGGTTTCCCATACTCGTCATTCCGATACATCCGCCAACGACGGCGGATACGAATAATGTCACCTTTGGGCGTCGGCCCGTCGTTCTGTTTCTTGATGCTGCCCAACACCACGATGGCCCGACTGTCTTTGTCCACCCCGAAGAAAACCCTCGTGTTGATGTTCCCCAAAACTCCGCCCTTGTCTCTCAATTCGTAGTAGTCCTCGGGGGACATGCTGCGAATCGAGATAGAGTCGCTATGAGTTGGATCCTCTTGCGAGGCAAGTTCTCGAAACTGCATGGCCAAGTGTTCGTACTGCACCGGCGAAAGAAAACCCATCGCCTCGTCGAACGCAACATTCAGTATCCAAACCGACCATTGATACCCGGGAGGCCGGCCGGCGCCCGCCTTGACGCCAACTCTGATGGATTTTGGGTCCATGGAGTCATTTCCTTTACGTCTACCATTATCGTGCCTCCATATCGCCGGAGAGTTGCGGTCACCTCGGGTTATATTGAATAATATACACAATTATCGGCCATCGTCAAGCCTGATGTTGTATAATTATTAAAAGTACGGGGCGATACCCCTCCGTATTGAGGGGTGGCTGGATAGAGATACGCTTCTTATCCGAACTTAGGAGGAACCGTAGGGTGCGTCCGCGACGCACCACAAGTATTGGAATGTCGTGCCTGTTTGTGGTGTGTCGAGGACACACCCTACGGATTACTTGTTGATCGCTTTCGCCACCGCCCGGATGAACTCGGGCGTGGTGCCGCAGCAGCCGCCGATGAAAGACGCGCCGGCCTCGACCAATTGCGGCACGTAAGAGGCGAACTCGGCGGGGGTTTGGCGGTAGACCGTCTCGCCATCGACTATCTCCGGCAGACCGGCGTTGGCCTTGATCCAGATCGGCCGATCCGTGGCCGCGTGGAGCCGGCGGCAAACGTCGATCATGTCGGCGATGCCGTGGCCGCAGTTGCTGCCGATCGCGTCCGCACCGGCGGCCGAGAGCGCTTCGGCGGCCTGCTCGGGCGTGGCCCCGGTCATCGTGCGGTCCCGATCAGCGCCGGAATCGAACGTCATGCAGGCAACCACCGGCAATCCGGTTTCGCGGGCGGCGGCCACCGCCAACGCGGCCTCGGCCGGGTCGGACATGGTTTCAATCACGATGCCGTCCGCGCCGGCTTCGGCGATTGCCCGGGCCTGCTCGGCGAAGGCGGCCTTCAATTCATCTTCGCTAATCTGGCCCATCATCAGCATCACGCCGCTGGGACCGATTGAGGCGAAGACCGCCGCCTTGCCCGAAGCCGCCCGCAGTGAGTTCTCCACGCCGGCCCGATTGATCTCGGCCGCCTGTCCGTCCAGTCCGTGGCGGGCCAGCAGGAAGCGGTTGGCTCCGAAGGTGTTGGTCAGAATCACCCGGCTGCCTGCCTCGACGTAAGCGCGGGCGACCTGCTCGACCATCTCGGGCTGCGTGATGTTCCAGGCGTCGGGGCAGGCGCCGACCGGCAGACCGAGCTGCTGGAGTTGCGTTCCCCAGGCCCCGTCGGTCGCCACCGGCCCGGCGGAGATTAGTCGTGCGATTGTCGGGTGCATGGTTTCTCCATCATACGGAGCCTCGATTAAAACCCACCCGGCGGGTTCAACTCGTATAGAACTCCCGCACGCGCATCAGCACGTCGAAACCGCTCAGCTTCAGACACTCTTCGAGACACGCCATCGCGGGATGGTCGGGCGGAAGGAGGTCGTACTTGCGCTTCACCGAGCCGATCACCATGTCCAGCCCAAGCGGCATGACCTTGGTCAGAAACGCGCTCTCCAGCGGACCCTTTACCGGCGAGCCGTCGGGGCGCTTCGAGGGCAACATCACCGTGAAGTTGCTCAGGCCGACCGAGGCGTGGCAGCCGGCGAAAAACTCGTCGCCGTGAATCAGTTCCATCGCCGCGACCAGCCGGTGGATGTTCCCCTCCGAATCGCTGCCGAGCGGGGCTATGCCGGGGTCGATGATGCAGTCGTCGTTGGTCGCGCCGGGACAACGTTGGAAAAACGTGCCTACCAACTGCCGCGCCGCCTCGAAAGTCTCTTGCGCGGTGTGGCAGGACGCCGAGCGGCCCTCGACCACGTTCTCCGAGACCAGCAGAATCGGCTTGAACGGCCGGATTTTGTACAGATCGAACATCTCCACGCGCAGGGCGCTGATGGAGTTGACAATCGGTTTTTCGCCGCCGGCACGCTCCGGGTCGTAGGCCGCCAGACCGGCCTCGGCGATGGCCGGGTCGGGCGTGTCGATCGACAGCGGCCGGGTTGTCACCCCTTGAATCTTGCGTACCATGTCGGCCATGAACTCCGCCGGCCGGGGACCGATGTTCACGTCGATGTACGCCGCACCCTTCTCTTCTTGCATCTTGGCGATCTCCAGGATGCCGTCGATGTCGCCCGCGTCGAACAGCTTGTGCGCCGAGGGGACCGAATCGTTGATCGTTTCGCCGATAATCGTCAGACCGGGGATGGGCATGGGAAATACTCCTCTGTATGGGGAAAATGACGAATGTCGAAATTCAAATGTCGAATGAATGACGAATGTCGAAATCTAAATGACGAATGATTACGCGTTCTTCTTGCTTCGATAAATGGCGGAGAAAATAAGGTTCAACTCTTGAGCTTCACGCCATAATCGACGTGCTTCCTCCTTTAACTCGGGTGTTGCGACGGCAATCATCCGCAGCCAATGTTTAGTTTCGCGGGATTCTCGCTTGCAGATGCTAATTCGATATCGAAATTCTTTTTTAGAACCTGCGTTGTCCGCCTCACAATAGTTCGCCCCCACGCTTGTTCCCGAGCGGACAAATTGGGGAATCAATGGTTCCGTGACCAGAGAAACTGGAATGCGTTTGGCAAACACGACGACAGCCTCTCCAAACCGCCCGGTACGGTCTTCCAGATCATACGACTTTGACGGAGTAGCCGCGTTCTTTTCGACATTCGGCATTTGAATTTCGTCATTCATTCGTCATTTGAATTTCGACATTCGTCATTTCTTCTCCGGCATGTTGTGATCTCGATCCAAATACGCGTTGGCCCAGGACGACGTCTCCTTCAGCTTGGCGTCGTAGAAAATCACCGGGCGGTCGAGCATCGTCTCCGACTCGCCGTAGAATTTCAATCGCTCGTAGACCCTTGCCCAGAGACATTCCTTGTCTTCCAGTTCGCAGCGGCCGTCGATCGAGCCGCCGCACGGCCCGTTGCGCTGGCACTTGGAACACCATTTCTTGGGACAGATGTACGCGCAGTCGGGCAAGCTGCAATCGCCGCAGTCCTGGCAGCCGTACATCGCCAGCTTCGACGCCTTCTCGACGCGGTAGGCCATCCGGCCGAGGAAGCCCGGCTTGCGGTCCCAGCGGGCGTAGATCCGCTTCAGCAGCGGGTACAACGCCTTGTCGCGCGTGAACGCCAAGCCATGCACCCGCCGCGACAGCTTGTAGTTCAGGTTTACTTCCTTCGACTTCGCCGGGCGTTTCAGCGAAGCGAGATAATCCCGGTTGATCCGTCCGGCCTCGCTCATACCGGTGAACTTGTCGTGCTCGAAGAGGAAGAATTCCTCGAACTGGGAGAATTGGATTTCCTTGAGAAAATCCCGCCAGTCGTCCGGGCCGTAGCTTTCGGCCAATTCGATGATCGGCCCGAAGCCTTCTGCCTTGTGGACGCCGCCGATGTATCCGGCGGCAAAGCCTAGTCCCTTGAACACGGCCAACTGCTTGGCGGCCAGTTCCCGGCAGAACTGCTTTCCCTTGTCCGGCCCGGCGGCGTATTTCTCGATCTTCCGCAACAGTTCGCTGCTGACCACGCAGCCGGCCAGCTTGCCGCTGTTGAACAGCTTGGCCACGCCCTTGGTCAACAGGTAAACGTTGCCGACGATCGGCACGTCGATTCCGCGGGTTTCCAGAAACAGCTTCACTTCGTGGAACTTCCGCATGTCGTAGCCGAGTTGCGGAATCACCCATTGGGCGCCGGCGGCGATCTTGCGGACCAGCTTGAAATATTGCGGCAGCAGCTCGCGCTCGTGCCGCTTGAACGGCGATACCGCGCAGCCGATGAAGAAGTCGGTTTTCGGCAGGGTTTCGATTTTGCCTCTCCGGCCGGGCACGTTCAGCCCCTCGTTCATCGACCGCAGCAGATCGATCAGGCCGATCGCGTCGATGTCGAACACCGGCTCGGCAACACCTCCGAAACCGCCGGTGGGATAATCGCCGGTCAGCGCCAGGATGCTGCCGAACCCTTCGGAGGCGTATCGCCAAGCGGCCGATTCCAGCCCGCTGCGGTTCAGGTCCTTGCAGGCCAGGTGAACGACCACGCGGTTGCGATGTTCGGCGACCAGTCCGGCGAGCCAGTCGGGCGGAAGCATCGGCCCGCCGCCGGGGTTGTCGGTTATCGAAATCCAGCCGATCCGCGGATCGGCCAGCAAGTCCTTGGCGAAAGAGGTCAGGTTGCCCGGCGAATCGACCGGTTGCGGCCCGCGGCTGGTAACCACCTCGGCGCCGTAGAAGAATCGCTCGGAGGCGAGCATCTCTCGGTATGTCGCGTCGTTGTTCGGAACTGTCACGTTGGGAGTATCCGTTTAATGTGCGTGAAAAACGATTTCGCACGTTTAGCGGCCGCCGGTACGGCGGCTTACATGAGACCACGGGGCCGCCGTGCCGGCGGCCGCTAAACGTGGCGCCTTGTTACGCCAACTTTCGGGCCATGGCCACCGCCGCGTTGGCGTTGTCGCTGTAGCCGTCGGCGCCGATCTCGTCGGCGTACTGCTGGGTGATCGGGGCGCCGCCGATCATTACCCTGGTGTTCTTGCGAACGCCGGCCTTCTCCAAGGCTTCGATGACGTTCTTCATCATCGTCATGGTAGTGGTCAGCAGCGCGCTGAGAGCCAGGATGGTTCCGTCTTTTTCCTTGACGACCTCGACGAATTTTTCCGGCGGGACGTCCACACCCAGGTCGATCACCTGGAAGCCGCCCCCTTCGAGCATCGAGGCGACGAGGTTCTTGCCGATGTCGTGCAGGTCGCCTTGAACGGTGCCGATCACCACCCGCCCGACCGGCTCCGCGCCCGCCTCGGCCAACAAGGGGGTAAGTATCTCCAGCGAAGTCTTCATCGCCCGGGCGGCGATCAGCAACTCGGGCACGAAATACTCGTTGCACTCGAACCGCTTGCCAACCTCGTCCATAGCCGGGACCATGTATTTTTTCACCAATTCGGTCGGATCGGCCTTGGCTTCAATCGCGGCTTTGGTCACTTCCTCGGCCTTCTTGGCGTTGCCGGTCAGGATGGCGTCATAAAGTTCCTTGTAGTCGGACATGAATCATTCCCTCACAAGAGCATTGGCTGATGGTGTTTGTATGCAATCGATCCATGATACTGTTCGGTCCACTATCGTGCCAGCCCCGTTGCCTGGACGCGCCGCCTCGCAAACGGGGGGTGTCGCAATCACGGGAAGGGGTTGACAGCCTGTTGGAAAAGTCGGTTTTCGGGAGCTTGGGTGCCACTGCTGGCTTGTCCAGCAGTGAGTTTCCGGGAGTTTCTCCCCTGCACTGCTGGACAAGCCAGCAGTGGCACCCTTTTTCAACGAGGGGTTAGGCTCGCGGCGACAAATTGGGACGATTACCCTTCGCCTCCGCGGCGCGAAATGACCGAGGCGCAACGCCGAACCGGTCCCTAAAAAGCGTGGCGAAGTATTGGCTGGATGCGAACCCGCAACTTAGGGCAATATCGGTGATGCTCCGGTCGGGTTGCTCGATCAGCAATCTGGCGGCGGCCTCCAGCCGACATTGGTTCAGGTGTCGCATCGGCGTCGCGTTGTTCAACTGCTTCGAGTAGTGTATGAAACCGGTCGCGCCCATGCCGCAGCGCCGGGCCATGCCGCGAACCGTCCATTCCAGGGCAAGATGTTCCAGATCCCCGCACAGATCGTTCCAGAACAACTCGACGGTGCGGCGCGCGCTGGAAAGCGACTGGTCGAGTCTGACGTCCCGACGGCGGAACATCTCCAAGACCGACAGGAACAACTGGTTGACGTGGACCGCCAAGCGGGAAATGCCGCTGCCGTCGCGGTCGGCCTCGACGGCCGCGCCGATGCGGATGAAACAGCGGGCAACCTCCGGCGAGGCGCGCCACACCGGCTGTTCGTTGTGTCGCAAAAAGTCGGTCAACTGCCGTAGGTCGTCGTCCGCCAATACGATCCATGACGGCCACCGCCACGGTTGATGGGGCCGGCGGACGCCAAGGTCCAGAATCAAAAAGTGCAACCGCCCCGCGCCGACGCACGGATCGCCCACGCGGTGTTTTTGCCAAGGCCGGGTGAAGGTCAGGTCGCCGGCCTTCAGGCGACACTCCCGGTCCTCGACGGCGAACCCCAATCCGCCGCGCTCCAAAAACGTCAATTCGATCCCCTCGTTGCGATGCCAATCCAGTCCCCAATCTTGTCGCCGATCGGCGTCCCAGAAGCCGACGACCTTCACGCCAGGCAAGGCGTTGCGGGGGAGCCGGCGGCCGGGGTAGTGTCCGTGGACCAGGGCGACGTGCCGAAGCCGTCCGGCCCGCGCCGCGGTCACCACCGGCTGGCAGGTATCGGCCGCGTACTTCCGCCCGTGTTCCTGATAAATGGGGATGGACATGATCGTTGATGCCCGTTTTCGTTCAATCTGTTTCAACGAAACATCCCGAACGACTGGCTTTCGGGCAATGCTTTATCCTTGTATTATACTGACCGTAGGAAGCGACAACAGAAGGAAACAGCGCACATGGGCAAAATCTCTTTGGGCGTGAATATGGAATTCGTGCGCCACGACGACAAGTCGTTCGAGTGGGGCGTCGAGAAGGCGGCGGAATTGGGTTATGAATATGTCGAGCCGATGGTTCACTGGGGTCGTGAACTACTGAGCGAGGCCGGCTACTTCCACAGCGTCTCGATGCTCGACGATCCGTATCGCATCCGCCGGGTATGTCAACGGGCGGGCGTCAAACTCTCCGGGCTGTCCGCGCACGCCCCGCTCTGCAAACCCGAAGTCAGCGTGGAGTACCTGAAGCAGGCGGTCCGCTTCGCCGCCGAGTGCGGCGCCCCGGTGGTCAACACCGACGAGGGTCCAAAACCGCACTGGACGACCATCGAGGAGGACCACGTGCTGATGCGCTACACGCTCCACGAGGCGACCGCCGTGGCCGAGCCGCGCGACGTCCTGATCGGGCTGGAGCCGCACCAGCAATACACCAAGACGCCGGCTGGGCTGGACCGCGTCTTCGCCCTGGTCGATTCACCCGCCATCGGCATCAACTTCGACACCGGCAACAGCTACATTGCCGGTCAAGACCCGATCGAGTGGCTCCGCCACGTCAAGGACCGCCTGATCCACCTACATGCCAAGGACATCTCTGTCGCTCAGTCGGACGCCGAGCGGGGACAAGTGACCGGCACGCCGGTGGGCTGCGCCTGCGGCGAGGGGGTGATCGATTGGGCCAAGGTCGTCGAAATCTGCAAGACCGCTCCGCGCGACATCGTCATGAGCGTCGAGTGCGGCACGGTCGATCAGGCCGCCCGCAGTATCCGCTTTCTGCGTCAATTCCTTACAGCTTGAGGAGATAACCATGTACAACGGTCGATCAACACGCCGTAAGTTTTTTCAACAGTCCGGCGGGGTCGTGACTGCGGCGACGCTGGCCTCCGCCATTTCCGGCAGGGCCTATGCCGCCGAAGACAACACCATTGCGATCGCGCTGGTGGGCTGCGGAGGCCGGGGCAGCGGAGCGGCCGCCCAAGCCCTAAAAACCCGCGGACCGACAAAGCTCGCGGCCATGGCCGACGCCTTTGCCAACCGGCTTGACCTGAGTCGGCGTTCGTTGGCCAAGCGACACGCCGAGAAGGTGGACGTTCCGCCGGAGCGCCAGTTCATCGGGCTGGACGCCTACCGAAAGGCGATCGACGCGGTGGCCCCCGGCGGAGTGGTGATCCTGGCGACTCCGCCTGCCTTCCGTCCGATCCACTTGGAATACGCCGTAGCCAAGGGATGCCACGTTTTCATGGAAAAATCCTTCGCGGTTGACGTGCCGAGCGTACGCCGCCTGCTGAAAGCCGGCGAAGAGGCAGCCCGAAAAAACCTGAAAATCGCCGGCGGGCTGATGTGCCGGCATAATCGCCTGGTGGAAGAGGCCGTCCGGAGGATGCACGAGGGCACCATCGGAGACATCGTCACGGCTTGGGCCTGCCGTACGCACGGAGCCGCCGGCAGGGGCGCCAGACGTCCAGGCGAATCCGAGTTGGCACACCAAATTCGAAACTTCCAACTCTTCACCTGGGGAAACGGCTCGATTTTCATGGATTACATGATCCACGATTTGGATTTGTGCTGTTGGATCAAGAATGCCTGGCCCGTCTCGGCCCAAGGACAAGGCGGAAGGCAGTCGCCCACCACGCCCGGCCAAATGTTCGATCACTACGCCATCGAATACACCTTTCCCGACGGCACGCGGATGATGGCCCAAGGCCGGCATATAGCGGGCTGTTGGGACCGCTTCGCCGACACGATCCACGGCGCCGCCGGGTCGGCCTACATCTGTTCGTGGGGTGATGGGGCCAATCGTCCGAAGCTCTATAAGTCGCACGTCCAAACCCCCGAAAACGTGATCTGGCGGGGCGACAAACAAATCGCCGGCGCCTGCGCCGAATCGTATCAGCGCGAGCACGACCTGTTGTTCGAGGCCATCCGCGAGGACAAACCGTACAACGAGACGGATCGCTGCGCGAAGGCCAACCTGACGGCGATTCTCGGCCGCGCGGCGTTTGAGAGCGGCCGGCAAATCACTTGGGAGGAACTTATGGCTTCCGACCTCGAGCTGGCGCCGGGACTAGACCAATTCACCCTGGATTCGACCCCGCCGGTCCTGCCCGACTCGGAAGGCCGTTATCCGATCGCCATGCCCGGCGTCACCAAGGCGCTCTGAGCATCTTTCGGCTGGATTAACGCGAAAGGGAGCAATATGAACATGCGGCGCTGCAATGATGAACGCATGGGCCGTCGCGGATTTCTTTCCGGCACTGCGCGCTTTGCCGCCGCCGCGGCGGCGTCCGGCCTGCTTCACGGCGCGGCGGCAAACGCTTCGCAGCCGAACCGCTGGAAGATGCGGCTCTCCACCTCGTCGGTGCAATTCAGTTCCTTGCCGGTGGAGGATGCCTGCCGGCGGATTGCCGCTTTGGGATTCGAGGCCGTCGATTTTTGGAACAACCGCTTCCAGTGCCCGCATTTGGACGAAATCGAAAAACGTTTGGGGCCCGAGGGTTTGAAGGAATTGCTGGCCGAGCACGGACTGAAGCTATATGCGTTTTCCTGCTACGGATTGGGATACCCTCGCTATGCGGACCTCTTGGGAAAGTGCGGCGGAGGCGTCGCCGTCCGCGGATCGCGCGGCGGCACGCCGAGCAATCCGGCCGCCGAGATGAAGACATTCCTGAAGCAGCTTAAGCCGCAAATCGAATTGGCCGAGAAGAACAACTCCTATATCGCCGTCGAAAACCACGGCGATGCCCTGCTCGATTCCTTGGATTCGCTAAAGGCCTTCGTCGACCTGAACCACAGTCCGCGGTTGGGAATCGCTCTGGCCCCTTATCATCTGCAAGCCCTCGGGGCATCCGTGGAAAAAGCGATCGGAATTGCCGGGGAACAGTTGCTTTTCTTTTATGCTTGGCAGCGCGCCGAGGGCGTGAATCAGTTGCCCGGCGCCGGACCGGCAGACTTCTCCCCTTGGATCGCCGCGCTGGCGAAAATAAACTACCGTTGGTTCGTCAACCCGTTCATGCACGGTCATCCCGCCCCGGACGCCATGGCCAAGTCGTTGGCGGTTGCCCGAGACTATCTCAAAAAGTGTTCTCAAAAGGTTTAAGAGCATGACGTTCACGAAAATAAAGATTGTAGTTTACGGGCGGCGTTTGTTGTCGATCGGCCTGTTTGCATACGGCGTCGCGACGTGCATCGATCGGCTCGACGCCGCCGACGTACAGGCCGTGGAGTCTCACTTGCGGATCGCCCAAGACGACTCCACGGTGTCGATCTTCGACGGCGACCGGCTGGTGCTGCGCTATCGCTACGCCGGCGTGCCCATGAAACCCTACGCCGATCAACTCTTCTCGCCGGGCGGAGTGCAGGTGCTCCGCGATTCGCCCCACGATCACAAGCATCATCACGGGTTGATGTTCGCCTTGGCGGTCGATGGCGTGAATTTCTGGGAAGAGCACGACGCGAGTAGCGGGAAAGAGTTGCACAAGGGGTTTAGCAACGTGAAGGCGACGGTTCACGACGGCGCGAGCCGGGCCGGCTTCGTGCAGAAGCTGGACTGGGTCGGGCCGGACTCGGATAAACCGTTGTTGATCGAACGCCGCGAGATCGATGTATTGAAGGCCAAAGACCTCGGCGCCACGCTGGTCGAATGGCGTTCCGTTCTCGAAGCGCCGCCCGGCAAGAAGTCGATTACGCTGACCGGCCACTGCTACTATGGTCTGGGAATGCGGTTCATCGCATCAATGGACAGCGGGGGCCGATACTTCAACGCCGACGATAACCCTGGGCAGACTGGCCCCCACGACAGACGGCTCACGCCCGTGAAATGGTGCGCCTACACCGCCAAGGCCGACGGCAAGCCGGTCACCGTGGCGCTGTTCGACCACCCCTCGAACCTGCGTCATCCGGCGCAGATGTTCGCGAAGACTAAAACATTCGCCTATCTTTCGGCCACGCTGAATCTGTGGAAAGAACCGCTTGTCGTCAAGGCCGGCCGCCCGTTGGAGCTTCGCTACGGCGTTGCCTTGTGGGACGGCGAGGCCGACAAGGCGACCGTCGAGAGACTCTACCAGCGATGGTTGAAACTGAGTGCGAACGAACGTGGTGCGGCTACTGAAGCTCCTTGATCTTGATGTTGCGGAAATAGATGGGAGCGCCGGCGTGCTTGCCTTGCAGGCCGACGTGCCCCTTGGTGGGACGCTCGGCCAACGGCTTGCCGAGCCACGCCGGTATGTCGCTGCCGTCGGGGTTCTTCGTGGCCGAGGTCCACTTCCGCATGTCCATTTCCGTAACCAGCTCGCCGTTTAGCATCACGTAGATCATCGGCCCTTTGCAAGTGATCGTCATCCGATTCCACTGGCCAGGCTCCTTGACCATCGACTTCTTGGCGGCCAGCCGGCCGAAGATCGCCCCGCATTGCCAAGTCTTCGGACTCTTGGCCCATCGCTCCGCGTAGTCGTCGGCGATCTGGATCTCGACGGCAGTCGCTACCCACTTGACCGGATCGCTGCCGTAGACAAATACTCCGCTGTTGGTGCCGGGCGCGGTCTTGAACTCCAGATCGAGAATGAAGTTCTCGTAGTTCTTTTTCGACCAGATGCACTTATCCTTGGTGGCCGTAAGCACGCCGTCCTCGACCGACCAGACGCCCTCGGGATAGATGGCGTCGGACAGGTCTCCGGCGAAGAGGGTTTCCCAGCCGGTGGCGTCGGGATGCGCCTTCGGCGGAACCGTCTCGCCGGCCGACGTCGCAGCGGTCCAGCCGATGCAAAGCGCCAAGCATAGAATCGTCTTTCGCATTACGGTCCCTTTGTAACGATGGGTGGAGGAAAGGGGTGAACTGTCAACGGTGGGAAACATACGCAAATAAGACGAGAATCATTATGGCGTCCCGCAAGACGAAAAGCAACAGCTCTTTTCCAAGGCATTGGCGGGGTGCATTTCACACTTTGTTAGCCCGAAGGGCTTTTCAGAAGATAGCCCAGGGTTGCCGCGCAGCGGCTACCCTGGGGTCAAAGGGAGGGAAATACGGAAAACCCCAACGGGGTTTCGTAGTAGTGGGAACGCCGACCGACGCAACCCTTTCAGGGTTGATGCGGGGATACGACCACCGCCTCCCAGGGTAGCCGCTGCGCGGCAACCCTGGGCTATCTTCTGAAAAG
>JAUWPQ010000044.1 GCA_030611515.1 Planctomycetota bacterium
CGGCATGGGCAAAAAAGAATCCGACGCGCAGAGCGACACTGCCGGAGATCGAAAGGGGGGGGGCGAAAAAGGGGGCGGTCAACAGTCCAACCAACCGGGCGTCGGCGGTCCCGGCTCGAGCACACCCGCCGACGAAGGAGCGTCGCAGGCCGACGAGCAAGGCGAAGGAGCGACCGGCCATCGCCCCGGCGCCGGACAGGCGTCGAAAACACCCACCGGCTCCGAACAGAAAGCCGCGACCGATGGCCGCGCCCCCGACGGCCAACGGCAAAGCGAATCGGACGATTCCAGCGAACGCGGCGAGCCGCTGGAAAGTACCGACAAAAGCGGCATCCCTACCGGAAAAGGAGGGAAATCCGATGGATCGGGCGCCGTAACGGGCGGCGGAAAACCGGGCAAAGCAGACCCGGCCGATTCGTCCAGGGCGTCCGATGATCCGGCCGATCGGGCGAATCTCGATTACGCCAGACGGCAGCCCGCTTTGGCCCTGGAGCATCTCCGCGACCAGGTGGCAAAGGAGAAGCCGGAACTGCTCGAACGGCTCGGGTGGACGAAGGACGACGCGCGGCGGTTCCTCGCGCGGTGGGAGGAGATGCGCCGCTCGGCGAAAGAAAAGGGCGCGGCGGGCGAAATGGCAAAGAAACGATTCGACGACGCGCTGAAAAGCCTCGGCCTACGCCCCCGTGGGACGGAGCTGAAACACGGCGGCGTGGAAACCGAAAAATCGGAGACCCCGCGGGACGCCGGCCGGTTTGCTCCTCCGCCCGATTGGGCCGATCAGTTTCGCGCCTACACCCGCGGCATCTCCGGCGGCGATCGACGGGATGAGTCGAGCGGACGGGTTGATCGGAATCGGATCGACGAGAAAAAAACCGATTGAAAACTTACATCAACGCCTTGTTGGAGATGTCTTTTCGACACCAGGCGCCGGGCCAGCGGATGCACTTGACGGCGCGATAGGCGTTCAGCTTGGCCTTGGCGATGCTGTCGCCCAGGGCGGTGACACTCAGCACGCGGCCGCCGGCCGTGACCACCTCGCCGTTTTGCATTGCCGTGCCGGCGTGGAAGATTTTTACGTCGGGCAGGGCGTCGGCGTCGACCAGTCCCCGGATCGGTTGGCCTTTCGTGTAGTGGCCCGGGTATCCTTGGCTGGCCATCACGACGCAGACGGCCGGGCGAGCGTCCCACTCCAGCGGTCCGATCTCTTCGAGCCGCCCGTCAACGGTCGCCTCCAACACGTCGAGCAGGTCGGTCTTCAACCGCATCAGCAGCGGCTGACACTCCGGGTCGCCGAAGCGGACGTTGTATTCGAGCACCTTCGGCCCTTGCTTGGTAATCATCAGTCCGGCGTAGAGCACGCCGCGGAAAGGGCGGCGGAGGCGCTTCATGGCGTGAACGGTCGGCACTAGAACGTGTTCCTCGATCCAATGGAGCATTTCGTCGTCAACCAGCGGGGCGGGGCAATATGCGCCCATGCCGCCGGTGTTCGGCCCCTTGCCGCCGTCGAACGCCGCCTTGTGATCCTGGGCGGGCTGGAGCGTGACGATCGTCCGGCCGTCGGTAATCGCCAGCACGCTCACCTCTTGGCCGTCGAGGCGTTCCTCGATCACCAGCCGGTTTCCCGCCTCTCCGAAGGCCTTCTGCCGTGCAATATGCTCGACCGCCCGAAGGGCCTCGTCTCGGCCCGAGCAGACGACGACACCCTTTCCCGCGGCCAACCCGTCGGCCTTGACCACCACCGGCACGTCCTCGCGGTCGTCGAGATATTTTTGGGCTTCGTTGGGGTCGGCAAAAGAGTGGTAATCGGCCGAAGGGACGTCGGCATGTCGAAGCAGGTCTTTGCAGAAGACCTTGCTGGCTTCCAGTTCGGCGGCGGCGCGGCTGGGTCCAAAGGCCCGCAGTCCCTCCGCCTCGAAGGCATCGACGATTCCGGCGGCCAGCGGCGTCTCCGGCCCGACGACGGTCAGCCCAACCTGGTTTTCCTTGGCAAACTTAATTAGTGCGGGGAGATCAGTAGGCTGGATATCGACGTTCTCACCGTCGTAATCGGTGCCGGCATTGCCCGGGGCCACGAAGACATGGTCGGCGCGGGGGCTTTGGGTGATTTTCCAGGCCAGGGCGTGTTCCCGACCGCCACTGCCGACAATCAGAATATTCATACAGCCGCCTTTGCAAGTCGCCTTCTCGAACCAGCCATGATTGTAAAGAGAAGCCCCGACGCGGCAAAGCCCCCCCGCACAGGTTGCCAACCCGCCCCACCCCCAGCGGTTGAGGGGCGTTTGTCATTTGGCGCAACGGAGGGTGGCACGTCCCTGAGCGCAGCGAAGGGCGTGGTTTGGTCGTGTACCACGCCCTTCGCTGCGCTCAGGGACGTGCCACCCAAATTCGACAAGTATTTTCCCCCAGGCCCGCAACCGCGCCGACCGTGCGGTTTATTCCAATTGCATCGTTGAGGAAACCCCGAGAATTAGGCGTCCGTCGAAGGTCGGCGTAGAGACACCTTCAGGGAAACCTATGTTATTGCAGGACCATTAATGTCCGTGGGGCTTTTTCTGGAAACGATTGTGCCGCGGGGCTGGAGGCGGGAGCACCCACCTTCAAGCCGGCGCGGCGGAGTTCTACCGATGAGCGACAAACCAGAAACAACGAACGTTCGCTTTCCGCGAGCCGCCTGCCGCACGCGGCAGCACTTCGATGTGCTTGTGGTCCTGTTGGTTGGAGTTGCGGTGTCCGCAATTTTATTCTTTGCGCTGCGAAGCCAAGAATGGGACCGCATTCGCCGGGACTTCCAGCGGGCCAGCCAGGAGCGGGGCGCCATCTTACAGAGGACCCTGGACCTCGACTTCCTGGGAATGAGGTCGGTCCAGGCGTTCTACGCCGCCTCCGACGGAGTGGACCGCGAGGAGTTCAGCACCTTTGTCGCGCCAATGATCGAGAACCATCTCGGTATTCGGGCCTTGCAGTGGGCGCCGCGCGTGCCCGACTCCGAACGCTCTAAGCACGAAAGCACGGCGATCGACGACGGCTATCCGGATTCCGAGATCACCGAGTACGATCGAGAGGGCTCTTTGGTTTACGCTTCGCGGCGCGAAGAATACTTCCCGATCCATTTCGTCGAGCCGATCAACGGCAACGTGGCGCCCCTGGGATTCGACTTGGCCGCCAATCCGGCCTGCCTGGAGGCGATGCATCGGGCTTGCGACACCGGGCAGTTCGCCGCGACTTCCAAGATACTGCTGCCTCGTGAGCTGGGCGGCCAAGTCGGGGTGCGGCTCTTTCTTCCGGTGTACCGGAAGAACGTTGCCCTCGATACGGTCGCGGACCGCCGCGAGAACCTGAAAGGGTTTATCGTCGGCGTGCTTCGCCTGAAGGGGATTGTCGATCAGAGCGCTACTGCTCTGACGCCGATGGGCACGGACACCAGCCTGTTCGACGTCTCGGACACTGGTCGCGAGCAACTGCTCTACCATCATCCGTCGCGCCTATACGCAGGGGATGCCGCCCTAAATCGCGGAGGAACCGCTCCCCCGCAATTCGGCCTCGTTTTTGCCGAGCCGTTCGACGTGGGAGGGCGGCGGTGGACGGTGGTCAGCACCACACGGCCCCAGTTCATCGCGGCCAGGATGACGTGGTATCCCTGGGGCGCCGCGGCCGCCGGCTTGCTGATAACCGGCCTGCTGGTGGCGTATCTGGCGGAAATGGCCTCCAAGGTCGTCTCCGAACACAAGGCGGCCGAAGTCGTCGCGCGGGAGGGCGCAAAACTGCGAGCGATGCTTTCGGGAATGGAAGAGGGGGTGGTCTTTGCCGACGCGAACAACGTGATCGTCGAAATCAACGAATACCTGTGCCGATTCGTCGGCAAGCCGCGAGAAGAAATCATCGGCAAACGGATTGAAGATATCCATCGCGGAAAGGTTCTCGATCGGATTCTGCTCCAGATCGATCGGTTCCGCGACGCCGTCGGCTCCAGCCCGTTCGTGCTCCAGCGGCCTCTCGGCGGCACGGAAGTCCTTATGCGCATGCAGCCCATCTACCGGGGCGCCAAATACGACGGCGTGCTGCTGAACATCATCGACGTCAGCGAGCTGATCGAGGCGCGCCGCCAGGCTGAAGTCGCGAATCAGGCAAAGAGCCGGTTCCTGGCCCGAATGAGCCACGAGATTCGCACCCCGATGACCTCCATCCTCGGCTATACAGACCTGCTGATGGCTCCGGCGACAAATGCCAGCAGCCGGAACAACTACCTGGCGGTGATCCACCGCAACGGCGAGCATCTGCTGGAGTTGATCAACGACATATTGGATTTGTCGAAAATCGAGGCCGGCAAGTTCACGCTCGACCTGCGGCAGTGCAGCCTGGTGTCGCTGCTGGCCGACGTGGCCAGCGTGGTCCGCCCCCGCGCCAAGCAACGGGGCATTTCCTTGTCTGTCGAGTACGAGACGGAATTGCCGGAAACGATAGTCACCGACTCCGCCCGGCTGCGGCAGGCCCTGATTAATCTGGCCGGCAACGCGGTGAAGTTCACGCAACAGGGGAGCGTGCGAATCGTGACCTCGCTGCTGCCTAACTGGCAAGGGCAACCCGCCGTCAGGGTGCAGGTGATCGACACCGGCATCGGCATCCGCGAGGCGGCGCTGCCCAAGCTGTTCGAGCCGTTCGCCCAAGGCGACGAATCCGTCTTCCGACAGTTCGGCGGCACGGGGCTTGGGTTGGCTATCTCGCGCCACATCGTCAACATGCTGGGCGGCGAACTGGCCGCCACAAGCGTCTGGGGGAAAGGGAGCAATTTCAACCTGACCGTCCCCACCGGCAACCTCGACAACGTCGCCATGCTGCAAAACCCCGCTGAAGCGGAACAAGAGAACGCCGCACACACCGAAAATCAATCGTCGAAGGCGCTCGAAGGAGTCCACGTCCTGTTGGCCGAGGACGGATACGACAACCGAGAACTGATTCGGACCGTCCTATGCGCGGCCGGGGCCACCGTCGAAACCGTCGAAAACGGCCAAGAAGCGGTCGAGAAAGCCGAAGCCGAGCCGTTCGACGTAATCCTGATGGACATGAACATGCCGGTGATGGACGGCTACGAGGCGACGCGCGCGCTCCGCGAACGCGGCTACGAAAGACCCATTCTGGCGCTGACCGCCAACGCCATGTCCAGCGACGAAACGCAATGTTTGGCCGCCGGATGCAACCGGCACTTGACCAAACCGATCGACCGCGTGCGGCTGATCCGCACGATCGCCGACTGCACGGGCCGGGAACCGACCGAAACCGAAGGGCCGCCCGCGCCCAAGCAACCAACCATACGCGACGACGAGCCACTCGTTTCGCTCTTTGCCGACGACCCCGACGTGGCGGGAATACTCGACGGGTTCGTCGAAGGACTGGCCGACCAGTTGACCGAAATGAGGCATGCCTTTTCCGACGAGCGGTACACTGACCTTAAACGATACGCGCATCGGCTGAAAGGGGCGGGCGGCTCCTACGGCTACCCGACATTGACCGACGCCGGCAAGAAGCTCGAAGTCGCCGCCGCCGCGCACGACCGTGAGGCGGCCGATCGGGCACTTGAAGAGGTGGCCGGCTTGTGCCGCGCCATCAAGGAAGGACATCAAACAACTATTATCTCGGCAGGGAGAGATTCACAATGAAAGTCCTCATGATCGACGACAGCCCGGACGCTTTGGCCGTGGCCAAGGCCCGTTTGTCGAAAGAGTACCTGGATATCGTCTGCGCCGGCGGCGGCGTTTCCGGCTTGGAGGCCGCCCGACGCGAGAAGCCGGACATCATTTTGCTCGACGTTGACATGCCCGACATGTCCGGCTTCGAGGTCTGCCGCGCCCTGAAGAACGACGTGGAGTTGTGCATGATTCCCGTCCTCTTTCTCTCCGGCGTCACCACCCCGGAAGACAAGGTCCACGGGCTGGACCTCGGCGCGGTTGACTACGTGGCCAAGCCCTTCGACGCCTTCGAGCTACGCGCCCGGGTCCGCGCGGCCTTGCGCACCAAGCACTTGCAAGATCTGTTGATCGAGCACGCCCATATCGACCCGCTCACTGGATTGTCGAACCGCCGGGCTTTGATGGAGCGGCTGCAATGCGAATGGGCGCGGATCGAGCGGCATGGGGGCCAGATGGCCTTCATCATGGCCGATCTCGACCATTTCAAAAACGTAAACGACCTCTACGGCCACCACGTCGGCGACAAGCTGCTCCAGGAAACGGCCCGCGCCATTGCCGACCAGTGCCGGGACAACGACCTGCCGGCGCGATACGGCGGCGAGGAGTTCTCGATCGTCGTTCCCGACGAGACGGCCGTCAGCGCCGTCCATCTGGCCGAACGCTGCCGACAGAAAATCTCCGAGTGCTGCATCGTTGTCCGCAACGAAACCGTCAAGGTTACCGCCAGCTTCGGCGTGGCCGACTCGCGCGGCGCGACTTCGCTTGAAGACCTGATGCGACTGGCCGACGAGGCACTCTATTGGTCCAAACAGGCCGGACGCAACCGGGTCCAATCCAACGCCGCCCCAACTCCGCCGGTGGCCGCTCCGACCAACCCGGACGCCATGCCATTGTCAGACCATCATCCGGTTAATGAGTAGATTCATCCCGATCCGTCACAGCCATTTTTCCCGGCGATACCAATCGGCGGTCTGGCGGAGGCGGTCGAACAACGGAGCGCCGACGGTGAAACCCAATTGTTCGGCTGCCGCCCGGGCCGAACAGAGCCAACTGCCGGCGGTGATCTCGCGGGCCTTGTCCAAGTTCACGAACAACGGACTACGGCGGACCCGCGAGACAATCTCTCCCGCCATCGCCACCGTCCAGACCACGGGCGAGGCGGTGGGAATCACCATTACCCAACGTCGCCCCAGGGCCTTTGAGACCATCCGCCCCAGATCGGAGTAGAAGGGGCTTTCTTCGCAGGCGGCGAAATAGTAGCCCCGCGGACCGTGCGGGTTGGACCCGCCGGCGGCCGGCAACCGCGTGCCCCGCTCCGCCGCCAGGATCAGCATTTCCGCCAAGTCGTCGGCATGAATCAGCGAGAACCGAGGCCGGGCAAGACCGGGCGCCAAATGTACGCCGAATCGGGCTATGGAACGAAACAGGGGAAAACACATCCGGTCGAACTCGCCGAGGACAATCGGTGGACGGACGATGGTTATCGGCACGCGGTCGGCGAAGGCCTCGGCCACCCGCTCGCCGGCCCGCTTGCTGTGTCCGTAGTGTGAGATCGGCATGGACCGATCGGCTTCGGTCTTCGGCTGCCCGTCGACAGCCGGCCCGGCGGCCGCCAACGACGAGACCAAAACCAACACCGGCGGGGTGGTCTGGCCCGCGCATACCTGGGCGACGTTCGCCACTCCCCACCGGTTCACGCGGAAAAACTGCCGCGCGCTAAGCGCCTGCGTGTAGCCGGCGAGGTGGTAGACAATCTGCTGACCGGCGATCGCGGCCGACAGACTGTCACGGTCGGTTACGTCGCCGTAGACTTTTCGGACATCGAACCGGCGGAGCGGTCCGATGCGGGAACTCTTCCGCACCAAGCAGGTGATTTCGTCACCGCGGGCCGCCAGGGCCGCAACCAGATGCGCCCCGATGAATCCACTGGCGCCTGTTACCAATACCTTGGCCATGAGGCAGAGATTAGGGATTGGGGACTGGGGATTAGCTGCCTGTTGAAAAAGGGCGCCACTGCTGGCTTGTCCAGCAGTGCATGGGAAAAACTCCCGGAAAAACACTGCTGGACAAGCCCAATAGTGTCCGGGAAAATCTTCTGCAACTCATCTTGCGCCATCGGCCGAAATCGCGCACAATGCGCGCATGACCGAAAACATCCACATTAAACCGTTGCCGAACTGGCCGGAACAAATAACCGGCGGCAAGTACGTCCGAATGCTGGAAAAATATGCGCAGTCCTTGCGAAACGCCGATGCCCACGGCAATCGGCGGTTGTTTCTCGACGATGTCGTCATCGCACACCTGTTGGCTTTTTTCAATCCCACTTTGCGCAGTCTGCGAACCATCGAAGATTTCAGCCAAACACGACAAGCCCAACGACATCTCTCCGTCCGCCGACTCTGCAAAAGCACGCTCTCCGATTTTCACCGCATCGCCGACCCGGCCCTGCTGTCGCCGATCGTTGAACGGTTGAAAGCCATCGCCGCCGCGAAGGGTTTGCCGCCGACGCCCGCCGGTTTGCCGAAAACGCTCGGTCAAGTGCTGGCCATCGACGGCTCGTTTTTCGCCGTGGCCGCCGACGTGGCCTGGGCCGTCTCACATCGCACCAATCGGGGTGAAAAACACGCCTGCGTTCGGCTCGACGTGCACCTCGACGTGGCCACATGGCTGCCGCAGGTCGTCGATGTCTCCGGCGGCGAAATCAGCGAGACCGAACATGCCGCCGCGACCATAACTCCGGGCGCGATCCACGTTTACGATCGCGGCATTTTCAGTTTCGATTTACTCGAACGCCAACACGAAGCCGAGGCGTTTTTTGTGCATCGTTTGCGGTCGCCGGGGCCGCGTTGCCCGAAATTCTCGGGCGAAACCTCGCGTCCGCTCACGGCGGAGGACGAGGCGGCCGGCGTGTTGAGCGACACCTTGGGGCGCATGGCCGGTTCGCGACATTGCCCCGCCCCCGACATCGTTTTGCGCGAGGTGATCGTGCAATCGCCGGACGAACCGGGCGGCGCGATCCGCCTGCTGACAAATCTTTTGGAAGTCGAGGCGTGGGCGATCGCGTTGCTGTATCGCTATCGCTGGCAGGTGGAGTTGTTCTTTCGTTGGTTGAAGATTTTCGCCAATTTCGCCCATCTGATCAGCGAGAGTCGCCAAGGAATCTTGCTGAGTTTTTACGTGGCGGTGATCGGCGTGTTGCTGATGTATCTGCACACCGGCGCGAAGCCGAGCAAGTATGCGTTCAGTTTGCTTGGATTGGTAGCCAACGGAGCATCGACGTTGGAGGAGATTGCCCCGATTCTAGCGGAGCGGGAACGGCGCATTGCCTTGGAAGCTGCGCGACGGGCGTGGCGCAAAGAAAACAAGATTTAAGTTGGCGACAGGCTGCCGCATGATGCGCGATTCAGCCCGAGCCGCCGCATGCGCACAACGAGGAGCATTGGTTATGGGCTGATGCATTGACATTGTATTCGGGACACAACCGTTCCTTCGTTCCCTTGCTAACCGCTTCGCGGATCGTGTACAATACCTGAAAATCCCGGACACTATTGGGACAAGCCAGCAGTGGCACCCAAACTCCCTAAAGCCGACTTTTCCAACGGGCTGTTAGTCCCTTCGCCTTTGTCTATTATCCGCGCCACGCATAGGTCCGCTGGAGGGCCTGTAGCACGGTGCCGGTGATCTGTTGGATCGTAACCGATTTCGATAGAACGGAGTGGGCATGGGCAAGCCGGGCCTGTTCGACCACCGAATCGTCCAACTGGGCCGAGAGCAGAATGCACGGCAACATCGCCCGAAACTCCTTCATTCGCCGCAATGTCTCCAACCCGGTCAACTTGGGCATGTGCATGTCCAAAAGGACCAAGTGGACTTTCTCACGATGAACGATCCTAAGCGCCTCCTCGCCGTCGGCGGCCATGAGCATGCGGAACCGCCACGGCTCGAAGACCACCCGTAGCGTCTCGCGGAACCCGAGGTCGTCGTCGGTAATCAGTAGTGAAGGTGTTTCGACAAGCATGGCTGTTTCTGCCTGGTGCGCCGGAGTCCAACACCCATCACGAGCAAGTTACATGCCATCCACCTTTGCCTCCGCCGACCGAGGGGAATTGCGGCGGTAACTAGCATTGGAAGCACATCTTACAAGATTTCAAGAATTCTTGCTACGTCGAAAATGGAGGTTGAACAGCGACCTTGTTTGGCCTGTTGGGATGGGCAAAAACTGCCGTTTTGGCAGGAAAAAACATAACGCCGGGTACTCAGTTGCGGTTTTCGGCCCGCTGTCCGGCCGGCTCTTTTACCAACAACAAGACCGCGGCCCCAAGGCTCCGCGTCACCCAGCCGAAGAGGAACAAGACCGTGAAAAATTGCACCTCGACGCAGCCGAGCGAAACATTGCACGTCCGCCAGTGATCGACCAAATAGCCGCCGACAATCGCACTGACGGCATAACACAGCCCTCGGACGGCCTCAAAGGCGGCAATGTACGAGGTGTTTGTCTCCTGCGGCGAGAGCTTCAGCATGAGGTTCGGCAGACAGACGTTCAGGCCCGCGTAGGCGATCCACAGCACCCAAGCGCCGAGAAGCCACGTCCAATGCGCTCGGCTGGCGGCGGCGAAAAACAACAGTCCGGCTGCCACCAGCAACTGGCAGACGATCATCACCGGCCGATTGCCGAACCGGTCGGCCAACGCGCCCAGCCGGGGGCTTACCGTCCACCGACCCAATCGCGAACCGGTTTCAAGCGAAAGCATTACCAGCAACGGCAGTCCCAGCACCTTGATGGGAAAGAATCGCTGGGCCGATTGCGTCACGCCGTTGAACAGCGAGAACCAGCAGCCGAACAGCAACAGCGGCAGAAACCGCACGTCGCAAAACGGCCTCAACAACGACTTCAGTGAGTGTCGGACGGGAGAGCGGAACGGTTGGGTGGAAGGCGTGTTCGGTCTCGGGGCCATCGAGGGCATTAAGATCAGCGGGACGAGGGCGGCAAACATGAAGGCGGCGCCAAGCCCGGACGCGATGCCGTAGGGAATCCACGTCGGCAGTTCCGGATAGGTCCGCAAAACGTACCAGATGAAGAGTCCGACTACGATCGCGGCCACGGCGGTCCCGGCCACCATCCACCGCTCCCTCAGCCCCAGAAACCGACCGCGAATTCTTGTCGGCGCCACGTCGGCCAGCCACGACCAGAGCGCCACCGTACCCAGGTATTGCAACAGGTGGTATAGGCACCAGAGAACGATCAGCGCCGCCAGCGACCAGACCGGCGACGGCAGCCGTCCCGGCGCACACGCCCACGGCAAGGCCGACAACATCAGGGCGCTGAACAGGAAGCACGCCACGCAAAACCGTTTGCGGTCGCCGATCCGTTCTATCAAGGCCGGCGCGCCGAGCCGCAGCAGGCCGGCGATTCGCGGCGCCGCCACCATCAGGCCGACGGTCAGCCCGAGCCGTTCGGCGTGCAACTCCCGGGCGAGATAGATCACCAATGTCGTGCCGGCCAGTCCATTGCCGATCGCCCAGACCGCGCCGTTCCAAACGGCCAATCTTCTTGCCCGGCGGCGTTGGAATACGGGCGGCGGCGCGGGTGCGTTTGGGGGCATTGCTTTCCATACTTCTCGTTCCCGCGCTCCGCGTGGGAACGGGCGACGGGCAACTCTTCGGACGGTCATCGACGCGGAGCGTCGAACTCGTGGGTTCCCACGCAGAGCGCGGGAACCAGGAAGCGAGTTATTCTCCCCAATAGCCGGTCCTTTGGCAACGGTTGGCAAGCGGCGGGGCGTATGTTACGATCGGGAACTCTCAAAACGTGTTTTAAAATTGGTTGTGGCTAGTCCAAGGGTGCCACTGCTGGCTTGTCCAGCAGTGTTTTCTCGGGAAGTATGCTTTGCACTGCTGGGCAAGCCAGCAGTGGCACCCATTTCAAAACACGTTCTCAAGGAAAAAGGACCACAATGGATCATTCCCCCGCCGATTCGCCCCCTTCCCCGCCTCAACGTCGTTGGCAGCCGCTCAAAAGCATCGACCGTCGCGTAGTTGGAGTTCTGGCCGAAAAGGCCAAGACCACCCCCGACGGATACCCGATGAGCCTGAACGCCATCCGCGCCGGCTGCAACCAGAAGAGCAACCGCCAGCCGTTGATGGAATTGGAATCGGACGAGGCGGAAGAGTCGCTCGATCGGCTCCGAAGTGTCGGTGCGGTGGGGTTTGTCGAGGGCTACGGCCGTGTGCAAAAGTACCGCCATTACCTCTACGAATGGCTAGGCGTCGACAAGGTCGAGTTGGCCGTGATGGCCGAATTGCTGCTGCGCGGCGAGCAGACGGTTGGTGAGCTTCGCGCCCGCGCCGCCCGCATGGAGCCGATCGCAGATCAGGCCGCGCTGCGGCCGGTGCTCGACTCGTTGAAGTCGAAGGAGTTGGTAATCGCCCTGACGCCGGAGGGCCGCGGGCAAGTGGTCGGCCACATGCTGTACACGCCGCGAGAAATGGAGTCGTTGCGAAGCAGGCATCGTGGATTTGCGGCGACGGGAACGCCGGCCGAACAACCGCCGAGCCACACGGTCCCGACAGTTGCTTCGCCCAAGCCGCCAGCCGATTTCGTCGGAATCGACCACTTTCGCCAGGAACTCTCGGACATCCAAAAACAGATGGCCCAAACCCGCCGAGAATTGGACGAACTTCGCGCTTGCCAGTCCCGGACTTCGGATGAACTGCTCACCCTGAAGAAATCGTTGGGCGAGTGAACTACAACTTGACGGTCCATCGGTTCGGGCCGGTTTTGCTCAAGTGGAATCGGCGCTCGACCCGACCTTCCCGGTCTTGCACGACGATCCGGTACTCGCCGTGAAAGCCGCGGAACCGGAAGCTGCCGTCGGCGTCGGTCTTGCCTTCGATGGCGGTTTTCCACTCTTCGGAGATTATATGTTTTAGCCGGCGATAGACCGGCTTGGGCGTCAGGTCGGCGCGCAACAGGCCGCCGCCGGCGCGCCACGCGCCCCGGTCGCACAAGTCCCACCAGGTGATCGCGCGAACGGCCGGATGGGCAAAACAGACGCGGTAGAACTTTTCCGCGTATTCGGCCTGGGCCGCTTCGTTCCAAACGCCTCGGCGATGGGAGCCGACGATCCGCTCGCCGCCCGAGGTGGGCGTGAACTCCGTAATGTGCAACTCCTTGCCCAGTTCGGCGTACCGGTCGAGAATCGCCCAAACCCGATTCAGCGGAAACCACGTTCCGGCTGGCTCGTGGGCCTGGATGCCCACGGCGTCGAACGGCACGTCTCGTTGCTCGGCGGCGCGGAGCAGCTTGAAGAAAAGCGGCCGGCTGTCGGCCAGCACGTGGCAGTCGTTGACGATCAGGCAGGCCGACGGATCGGCCCCGCGTGCCCAACGATACGGCTCGTCAATCTTCGGCCGCGAGTGGAGGGTCGGCTCGTTGACCACCTCCCAAAAATCGATTTTTCCGCGGTAGCGTTCCATGATGTCCACGACCCGTTGCCGTTGGAGATCGGCCGGGGGAAGGCCGTCGGACCAGATGGGTATTCCCGCCTCGTCGCCCCACAGCAGCGGATGCCCCTTGATGCGAATCCCGCGCGGGCGGCACCACTGGACAACCTTGTCGGTATATGCGTAATCCGGCTGTCCCCGTCGGCGTTCATAGCTGCGCCAATAGAACGCGGTCGTGGCGTAGTTGAACATTCCCTCGAATCGCTCTTTGTAGGCGGCGTCCAGGTTTGGCTCCTCGAAACGGTCGAACATGTAGATGTTGCATCCGAAGAGGAAGCCGTGCCGCGTCTGTTCGATCCGCACTTTTGCGCCGGCGACCGGCTTGCCGGATGCGTCCAGCACTTGGACGGCGGCTGGCGATTTGCGGTTTTTCTCGATCCGTTCTCGGCAGCGGTCCAAAACGGCCTCCTCGCGACGGCGGCGGACCTTGGCCATTTCCTCCAGCGGCACGACGGTCGGGTCGGCCGCGCCCGGCGGAGCAGTAATGGTGATTCTGTCGAGATAGAGGTTCCGGTCTTCATCGGCCGTCAGCCGATCGTTGAGAAAGGCCACGGCGATTTCATGGTCGCCGGCGGTCAGGCGCGCTTGGAGACGGTAGTCGGCCATTTCGCTTCGCGAGACGGTCGCGGTCGCCACTGCCCGGCCGTTGACCAGCAGGGCCATTTCGGGCCAAACGCCCTCGGCCGGACTGCCCGCGGCGCGGACGACCACCCGGTAAGTTCCCTTGCGAGCGATTCGGAGATATTGTCCGACGCGGCCGTTCGACCAGAGGTTCCAAACGCCGCCGTCGATCGGGCCGCCGACGGTCCGCAACGGCGCTTCCCTGGCAATAATCACGGTATCCGCGAGAGCAGCCGTGCCCATCATGCCGAGCACGAGCGAGACGACTATTCGATACATGGATTCTCCTCCCCTGTAGTTTTTGTTGCGGAAAGTTATTGGACCGGGTGTCATGGGTAAGCGAAGCTTACCCGTGGACCGGAAGACGCGGAAACCCTGCACGGGTAAGCTCCGCTTACCCATGGCACCCACGTGGACTGCGCTGCGCTTGTCCCACCCTAGACTACTGTCATTCGACGACCGGCTCCGGCAATTCACCGCGTTTCCGCGTCATCGGTCGTTCGAGCGGTTGCCGCGAGGACGTCTGGTCGGGCAAGGTGAAGAAGAACGTGGTCCCCTGGCCGACGACCGAATCGAGCCAAATCCGCCCTCCGTGGCGCTCGATGATCTTCTTGCAAATCGCCAGGCCGATGCCCGTGCCGGAATACTCGCGTCCTTGCAGCCGTTGGAACGTCTGAAAGACGCGGTCGAAATGTTCCTCCGCGACGCCGATCCCGTTGTCTTCCACGGCGAACCGCCAGCCCTCATCCACCCGGGTAGCCGTCACGCGCATCCACGGCGATTCGTCGCGGCGGAACTTAATGGCGTTGCCCAGCAGGTTCTGGAAGAGTTGCACCAACTGGGTATGGTCGCCGGAGACCGTGGGCATCGTGCCGATCTCGATCCGCACCTCTTGCTCGCGAATCAAGGACTCCAGGTTGGCCGTTGCCTGAATCATAACCGATCGCATGTCGACCGGCTGGAGTGGTTCCCGCGAGCGGCCGGCCCGTGAGTATTCCAAGAGATCCTCGATCAGGCGGCTCATCCGCGCGGAGGCGCCTACAATCTCAGCCAAATACTCGTGGGCAGTCAAGTCGAGGCGATCGTGGAATTCCTCTTCGAGCAGTTGGCAATAGCCCGAGATTGTCAGCAACGGAGATCGCAAGTCGTGGGCGACCACCGAGGCGAAGGTCTTCAACTCGCGATTGCTGCGGGCGAGTTCCTCGGTTCGGTCGGCCACCGCTCGTTCGAGGTCCAAGGCGTAGCGTCCGACGCGTTCGTGGCACGCCCGATGGACGTGGCGCAACAACTCGCTGCGATCACTCAGTTTTTCCAAGTAGGCGAAGGCCCCAAGATGCAGCGCTTCCTTGATCGAGTCGTAGGAGGCAACACCTGTGTAAATTATCACCCGGACGTGATCGTCGAAAGCATGGATTTGTTCCAGCAGTTGGGTGCCGCTGAGGTCGGGCAGCCGGTGGTCCACCACGGCCACGCCGAAATCCCGCTCCCGAACGTGTTCGAGGGCTTCTCGGGCCGATCCGCAACCGATCACCTGAAATCCCTCGCTCTGAAGGATATCGCAGAGCAGTTTCAACTCGGCTGCGTTGTCTTCCACGATCAAAACGTGGGAAAAACGGTCCGCGGACACCGTCGATCCTCCCGAAAAAAGTAAGTGGTTACGGTTTAGCCGGTGGGCTTGTACGCCGGCTAAACGTCAGATGGCCATGATTTTTCCAACAATCAATTGGTGTAAAAGCAATAGAGTGCCACTTTTCCGCTACTCTGTCCATACCGGAATGAGGGGGGAAAACGGAATATGCTTCTCCGATCGGCAAATAGGACGTAAAATATGTGGTAATCGGCAACGGCCAATCGGGGGACCGGTCCAGCAAATAATCCCATGAAATTTCCATTATCACTACATGCGGCGTTGGCCTCCGCGGCAGCGTTGTTTTTTGCGGTGCCCAATGCCGCAGTCGCCGCCAAATTGACGGTAGAACTGGGCAACGCCCGGGCAGCAACGTCAGTCGGAGCGGTCCGCCGCTGGGACGCCGACGGCAACCACCGTCGCCGGCCCAATCCGAAGGCAAAGATCGACGCCCCGCGGCTCGACGCCAAAGCGGTCAACGTCGACGCCGGCCGCTGGGTGTTTTCCAATCTGCCGCCGGGCAAGTACGATCTGGTCATCCTGGCCAAGGACCGCATGCGGGTCGATGGTTTTTGCTATCCGCCGGTTCGGGAGTTCGATCCTTTCCTACGGTCCGACGCCACGGTGGACGAAGAGACTCGCAAGTTGATCTTCGGGATGATCGAAAAATCGCGTCATTACGAGAACAAGGTCGAGCCGCTGTATCTCGGTGGCGACAAGAAAGAGGTTCGCGCGTTGGTGATGCTCATCCGCGACAAGCCCACCAGTTACGAATCCGAGTTCCCCGGCGCCGCCACGGTGCGTCACGAGATATGGCAGTATTCGTGGCGTTACGGGGGCTGGCTGAAGGAAAAGCGAACCAAAGTGCTCGACCGCGTCATTCTACACCGCGACGAGCTGCGGAAGTGGACCTGGCTCTGGGCGCCCGAGCTTGGCGGCATCGAAGTTAAGGACCAGCCGATCACGATCGAGTTCGACATGCCCGCCCCGCCGCAACGGCGGCTGAAGGGGCTATATCCTCGCTAAGGACGTGTTTTGAAATGTGGCACAGCCGCCCTCGGCTGTGTGATTAACCGTGAGTTCTCGGTCACAGCCGAGGGCGGCTGTGCCACATTCCAGGACACGTTCTGAGATAGCAGGCATGGTGGTTTTTCTGCTCACCACCCCTTGCCCGCAACCGCGAGGAGATCATAATGGAGCCCAGGAGTTTTCTACCGGTTCAATCAAACTGAGAGAGCTATTGTGTCATTAATTGTCGTCGGTTCCGTGGCTTTGGACAGCGTTGAAACTCCCACCGAAAAGCGGGAGGACGTGCTCGGCGGGTCGGCCGTCTATTTCTCTTACGCCGCCAGCTTCTTCACCACCGTGCGGCTGGCCGGAGTGGTGGGCGAAGATTGGCCGGCGGAACACACCGAGTTGCTCGAATCTCGAGGTATCGACACCACCGGCCTGCAAGTCGTCTCCGGCGGGAAGACGTTCCGCTGGCGCGGCAAGTACATGAAGGACATGAACGACCGCGAGACGCTCGACCTGCAACTGAACGTGCTGGCCGATTTCGACCCGCTGCTGCCCGAGAGTTATCGCCACTGCAAGTATCTGTTCCTGGCCAACGGCTCGCCGACGCATCAGCTCAAGACGCTCGATCAGTGCCAAGGCGCCAGGCTGGTCGTGGCCGATACGATGGACTTCTACATCCGCAGCGAACGGAACGGACTCTTGGAGTTGCTGAAGCGCGTCGACGGCCTGGTGCTAAACGACAGCGAGGCGAAGCTGCTCACCGACGACGACAATCTGGTCCGGGCCGGAAACATCGTGCGCGGAATGGGACCGAAGTTCGTCGTAATAAAAAAGGGGGAGCACGGAGCGATTTTCTTCGGCGAAAATGAGACTTACGTGCTGCCGGCCTTTCCCACGCCCGACGTAGTCGATCCGACCGGCGCGGGCGACAGCTTCGCCGGCGGGATGATGGGCTATCTGGCCGAGAGGGATTGTTTCGACCCCAAAACGCTAAAGGAAGCCTTGGCCTACGGCACCCTGACGGCCAGCTTCACCGTCGAGGATTTCAGCCTCGACCGGTTGCAGGCGATCGAGCGGAAAGACCTCGACCGGCGGATGGAGGAGTATCGGAAGATGCTGAGCTTCTAGGAAATCGGGACTCGGGGTTCGGGACTCGGGATTCGGGGGAGTCACAAATCCGAACCCCGAACCCCGATTCCCGAACCCCGCCCCCCAATCCCCATGAAAAAAACTCTTCGCACATTTGTCGCCGTCGAGATCAGCGAACCGATCCGCGCCCAAGCGACGGAACTAATCGCCGCGCTAAACGGCACGGCGACGGAAGTCAAGTGGGTCGAGCCGCACAACCTGCATTTGACGCTAAAGTTTCTCGGCGAGGTGCATCAACGCGAGATTGCGGGGGTCTGTCGGGCCGTCGAGCTTGGGGCGGCCCAGCTCGCTCCGTTCCCGTTGGATGTCCGCGGCGCCGGGGCGTTTCCCAACGCCGCCCGGCCGCGCACCGTCTGGCTCGGGGCGGGTGAGGGCGCCGAACAAATGGTCCGGCTCCACGACCGCGTCGAGGCCGCCTTGGCCGAATTGGGATACCGCGAGGAACATCGCCGGTTCCAGGTGCATCTGACAATCGGCCGGGTCCGCGGCGGTGGGCCGAGTATAGTCGAACTTGGATCGCTGCTCCAGAAATACGCCGATTTCTCGGCCGGCAAGATGACCGTCGAAAGGGTCACGGTCTTCGCCAGCCGGTTGACGCCCGCCGGCCCGATCCATGAAGTGCTCGGCTCGGCACGGCTGGGCGGATAACAGCCTGTTGAAAGAGGGTGCCACTGCTGGCTTGTCCAGCAGTGATTTCCGGGAGTTTCTCCCATGCACTGCTGGGCAAGCCAGCAGTGGCACCCGCGCGCATCACAGCAGCGGGCTGAAGAGCTTTGCCAGATTCACTTTAAGCCGGCCGGCCAGCGTGCGCGTGGGCCAATCGGCCAGGGTCGCCTGCCGCGATCGGCCCAGATAGTGCTGTTGCAGGTCATGCACCTGACGGACCGCCTCCTCGGCGTGGATGAACAGATTCAGCTCGAAGTTCAGACTGAACGAGCGGATGTCGTAATTTGCCGAACCGAACATCGCCAACTCGTCGTCGACGGTCAGCGTTTTGGCGTGCAACATTCCATCGAGGAACAAGAACACCCGCACACCGTACCGCATCAGGTATTCGCAATAGAAACTGCCGGCCGCGTTCACCACTCGGTGGTCGCTGCGACGGGGGATTACCAGATCGACCTGCACACCGCGCAGGGCAGCCAGCCGCAACGCCAGCAGCATGGCTTCGTTGGGAATGAAGTACGGCGAAGTGATGACTATCCGCCGCCGCGCCAGGAATATCGCTCTGACGATCATGTCTTGGAACAACTCGGTCGGCTGGTCGGGACCGGTGGGCACGACCTGAACGGCGATGGGGCCGTCGGCGGGCGAACGGGGGAACAACGCGGGATCGTCAAGCAACTCGCCCGACTCGTAAAACCAGTCTTCGAGAAAGATTCCTTGAAGTTGACGGACGACCGGACCGGTCACCCGGGCCATGACGTCGTGCCAGACACCCGCCCGCTTGTGGCCGTAGCTCGGCTCGACGATGTTTTGCGACCCGGTGAAGGCCACCACCCCGTCGATCACCGCGAGCTTGCGGTGGTTTCGCAGATCGAGCCGGGCAAACGGCAGCCGCCACAGGTTGGCGGGTAGTACCGGATATATCCGCACCCCGTGCTGACGGAGGTATGGCGCCAGCCGTCGGAACAGCCGGCGCGAGCCGACCGCGTCGGCCAGCACTCGGCAATCCACTCCCCGCTCGACCGCCCGGACCAACGCCTCGGCCACTCGCCGGCCGACTTCATCGTCCTGGAAAATATAAAACAGTAGGTGAACGTGGTGCTGGGCGGCGTCGATCTCGGCGATCATCCGCTCGATCACTTCATCGGTATCCGACATCAGCGAGATGGAGTTGCCGGCCACCACGGGCAGTCCGCCGACGTGTTCCGCCAGATGGACCAGCACGCTGAAATCGTCCGTTTCGCCCGGATCGACGACGTGGTCCGATTCGACTTGCGGGTAATCGGTGGCCTGCAATCGGAGGCGGCGCCGCTGCCGGCTGGCCAAACGCCGCCGCCCCAGTCGGTTCTCGCCGATCAACAGGTACAGTGCCAATCCGATCCACGGCTCGAAGAAGACAATCGCCAACCAAGCCAGACAGGTTGTCGGCTTCTCCTTACGCAGCACGATCACGGGCAACATCGTCAGACGGATTGCCCATTCGCTTGCCACCAGCAATTGCGTCCAATAGGGCAGGTTCATTTCTCAATTGTACGTTATGACCCGAGGGGCGAAAATCCCCTGGAACGCAGGACAGTCTGAAACCGTCCCCCTCGACCCCGCGTGAGAACCGGCCTATTTTGGCAGCTTGCGGCGTCAATTTGAATAGGATACACTACAGGTTGGTTCCATGAGTGTTCCCGCCAACCATATCCCCCCTGAAAAGAAGAAAGATACCGCCATGAACCGCTTCATTCGTGTCCCTTATTTGCTTCTGCTTTGCAGTTGTGCATTGGTGTCGGCGGCGCACGGCGAAACCATCGCTCCAGACGCCGGCGGCTACGCGGTAGTCGTGTCTGAACAGACTTACGACAATCCCGAATGGAAAGCCGTGGTCGATGCTCTGGTGGAAAAGCACCAAGCAAAAGTCATAACCTATGAAGGACATATAGGCGAGTCGCTCAAACCGTTGCGGAAGTTTTTCCCCCGCTACGCCTGCTTCGTCGCCCAGCCGGAGGAAGCCGGGCGAATGTACGTCATGACGATCCATCGTTTGACGCGCAAACTGGACAGCGACCCTTACACCGACGTGGTTTGGGGAATCATCACCGGTTATGGCGCCGAGGACGCGCTGCGGATCGCCAACCTCAAGGAGCCGCTGATCATCCGCAAGGGGGCCGGCGGAACGCCGTTCAATCTGAAAATCTTCGACGAGGGCGTGTATTACATCGAGGGCAGCAAGAATTCCTACGTCGAGAAGAAAGCCGGCGGATCGATCGAGCAAAAAACCGGGACCGGCGACGACGCTCAACCATTGGCCGAGGCGCTTTGCAGGCTAAAGCCTGACTTCTTCGTGACCTCCGGGCACGCCACCGAGCGGGATTGGCAGATCGGCTATCCAACCGGCAATGAAAAGGGGATGTTCGTCTGCAAGGACGGCGTTATGATCGCCGTTAGCCGAGACCGGAAAAAAAAGTTTCCGATCCATTCTCCCAACCCGAAAGTGTTGATGGCTTGGGGTAACTGCCTGATGGGGCACGTCAAGGACAGGCAGGCGATGGCCCTGGCGTGGATGCACTCGGTCGGCGTGAATCAGTTGGTCGGTTATACCGTAAATCAGTGGTGTGGCTGGGGTGGAAAGGGGACGTTCACTTTCTTCTTCGGCGAACCCGGTCGTTATACCTATAATGAAGCGTTCTTCTTCAACAACCAAACGATCGTTTACGACCTGGAAACCCGATTCCCGAAAACGGCCCGGCTGGCTTTTAATCATTTAGACATGCAAAAAGATCGGAAGTTGCTCAATAAAATAGCCAACATTTTGATCAATATGGACGAGGGATTGCGCGACAAAGTAGCGGCCGCCAACAAGCAAAAAAAGCAATGCCCCGAAATGAAAGACAATCTCGGATTGCTCTATGACCGCGATACGTTGGCCTTCTACGGCGATCCGGCATGGGAGGTTAGGTTGGCGCCGCGAGAACTGCCGTTTTCGCAGAAACTCACTTCGGAAAACGACGAGTATACGTTCCGCATCGTCGCCAACGCCGATTGCTCGCCCGCCCGCCCGCCGGCCATGCTGCTACCGTGCAGGTTAAAGGATATTAAAGTGACCAAGGGCGGGAAGTTTTCGCCGCTTATCACCGACAACTTCATCATGTTGATGAATCCGGGCAAGTTCGAGAAGGACAAGACTTACGAAGTCGTCTTCAAGGCGAAGAAGGTTGATTCGCGCGCCGCGGGCAACGATCTGCGCAAATGGGCCGACGGCACCGGGCGATTCCAAGTCCAGGCGAAGTATCTCGGCCGGGAAGGGGACAAGGTGAAGCTCGAAAAAGCCAACGGCAAGGTGATCCTCGTGCCGATCGAGAAGTTCTGCGAAGCCGACCGGCGTTTCCTCGACGAGTTGGAGAACAAGCCCGTGGACGACGCCGCTGACACGGATCAGCCCCAGGCGTCCACGCTTCAGTATCAATCCATAGCGCTGCCGCTGCCGCCGGCCGCCCAAGCGCATCCACAGGTGACAGAGAGCGATCGCGAGATGATGAAAAAGTTCCCGCAGTTGCTCAAGCAACGCCTTCGCGACAAAGACCCCGAAGCAATGGGGTTGATCAAAGGCGGCAAGCTGAAGATAACTCTCGATAAAATGAGGGAGTTGGTGGCCAAGTGGGAGAAAAAACAAACGCCGGACGCCGCGAAGAAAGACGATCCGGCGGACAAACCCTAGTGGTCCACCAAGCTGGGTTTGACAGGTTGGGTGCCAC
>JAUWPQ010000117.1 GCA_030611515.1 Planctomycetota bacterium
GTTCGAGGCCGCGTCCAACAACCGCACGACTCGTTCCTCGCCGGCGGCGGCCAGAAGTTTTCCGTCGGGTGAATACTCCAGGGCGCAAATCCGCCGCGGTGAGACCCGCACGTCGGTAAACTGATTTCCGCTCTCGGCGTCCCAGATGCGGACCACCCCGGCGCGGCCGGCCGCTGCCAGCCGGGTGCCGTCGGGCGAGAAACTCAACGCTCGGATGTCGTTGCCGGGCGCGGCCAGTTCGCGCGTGAGCTTCCCCTGCCGGCCGTCGAATATCCAAACTTTGTCGCCGAAACCGGCCGCCGCCAACATCCGCCCGTCGGGGCTGAAAGCGAGCGAGTAAATTACCGGAAGTTGTTCGCCCAACACGTGCGGCCGGGTGGTGGAATCCATGTTCCAGAAGCGGATGCGGCCGTCGGCGCCCGAGGTGGCCAGCAGTTGACCGTCCGGCCGGAAGACCGAAGCATGGACCCAATCGACGTGCGAGTCGAACCGGTGCAGGAGCCGGCCGCTTTGGGCGTCGAACAGCCGCACCAGATGGTCGTCGCCGACCGCCGCCAAGTATTTTCCCGTCGGATCGAGCGCCACGCTGGAGATGACCGGCGTTTTCTCCTGCGAATCGGGAGGGGCCAACTCGATTACCCTGCTGGCGGAGACCTCCGGAACGGCCTCGGCCGATGCCCGCGAGTCGAAGATCAGGCCGGCGAGCAGGAGCGTCCCGAACAAAATAGGGAATGACAATTTCGACATGCTTACCACCTGAAAATGGATGGCTCCTTGGGCGGCGCGCGCCCCACCGGTGCGCACTCGTACCCTTCTTCTCATCGGTCGAAATGGTGGGCGGGCCTGCGGGAAGTTTTCGGCTAAAACCCGAAGAATAAGGCCGGGTAAGATGCGCAAACTTTAGTGATCGTATTGAGCTTGGTGCGGCATTTTTCCTCAACGTGCAGCGGGCGGGCAAGCTCGCCCGCTGCACGTTGAGGTGGAGCCCCATTGATTTCGTGTGGTTTTGCGGCCAAAATGCGATATGCTGCTATTTCCCCTCCCCTCAAAGAAAGGGCAACGCCATGCCTCGGACATTGATCTTACTCATGCTTTCGCTCATGCCGTGTGGATTCGCCTGCGCCGCCGGCGATCGGCCACGCGAGATAATCGACCCGGCTGAAGCTGCCAAAGACTTCGACTTTGCGGTTCAGGGAGAATACATGGGCGAGGGGTTATGGTCGGATGGCGAGAAAACTAAGGTCGGGGCACAGGTGATCGCCCGCGGCAACGGGCAGTTTGACGTGGTGGTGACCCGTGGCGGCCTGCCCGGCGACGGCTGGAAGCGCGGCGATCCTCGTTTAACGCTTAGCGGAAAACGAGACGGCGATATTACGAAGCTCTCCGGCCAAGATTATTCGGGCAAGATCGACGGCCCAGCGATGACCATCGTCGTCGGCGACGGCAAAGTCGAGTTGAAGTTGAAGCGGACGGTGCGTCATAGCCAGACCGAAGGCGCCAAGCCGCCCGAGGGGGCCGTGGTGCTGTTCGACGGCACGACCGCCGAGAACTTCATTCACGGCAGGATGTCGAAAGATAATAACCTGATGTCCGAGGTCACCACGAAGCGCGCTTTCGGCGACTACACGCTGCACCTGGAGTTTCGCCTCTCCTACATGCCCACGGCGCGGGGCCAATCGCGGAGCAACAGCGGCCTCTACCTGCACGACTGCCACGAGATACAGGTGCTCGACTCGTTCGGTCTGGAGGGTAAGAACAACGAGTGCGGTGGTTTCTACCAGTTGCGCAAGCCGGACGTGAATATGTGTTTCCCGCCGCTTACCTGGCAGACCTACGACATAAAGTACACCGCACCGAAATATCGGGACGGCAAGAAAGTTGCCAACGCACGGGTCGAGGCGCGGCACAACGGCGTGCCGATCCACCCGGAGTTCGAGTTGAAGCACGACACACCGGGCCGTCAGGCGGAAGGCCCCGCCCCGCGGCCCTTCTATCTCCAAGGCCACGGCAACAAGGTGCAGTATCGCAATATCTGGGTGAAAGGAAAATGATTTCCTGGTTCCCATGCTCCGCGTGGGAACCCTCTTGTCTCGACGCTCCGCGTCGGCGGCGGGAGGCGACGCGGAACGTCGCGGGCAGGTGCGTTCCCACGAAGGACCGCGGGAACGAGGGCTTCGATACACTGGAATGAAAGTCAAATAGTGAAACACAACACACTCAGAAAATACACCGACATCGTAATGTTCCTCGCGATGTGTTTCCTCGTAGGAACGGGGTTGATGATGCAATATCGCCTGGTTCCGGGCTATCTCGGCGGCCACGGGCTGACGCTTCTTGGTCTTTCGAGGCACGAATGGGGGTTCTACCACCTTTGGTCCGCCTATCTACTGATAGCGATGGTCGTCGTTCACGTCGTGCTCAATTTCGCCTTCGTCAAGAATGTTGTTGCCTCGAAGCGAAACTGGATATTAGCCGTCCTCGGACTGGCCGGACTGATTATCTTGCTGGTGTTCCTGATCGTTCCCATTGAACGAACGGAAGGCGGAGGGCACGGCGAGGGACACGGCGAAATCCACGACGAAGTTCACGGCGCGGAACACGGAGAAGTCCACGGTGGGGGACGCGGGGAAGGACGCGGCGGCGGCTACGGCGACGGACGCGGCGGCGGTTACGGTGACGGACGTGGTCGGGGACAAGGCCGAGGATACGGCCGAGGCCGGGGCGACTCGAATAGATAACGCCTTGGAACGTGTTTTGAAATTGTTCATTTAGCCCGCCGTGAATACACGGCGGGGAGAGGTGAAAGCATCCCGCACACCTGTGCCCCGGGTGTATTCACCCGGGGCTAAATGCCGCGCTACCGAAAATCCCGCACGGCTTCGTAGAGGGCCAGCAGATTTTCCACCGGCGGGCCGGCCTGGACGTTGTGGACCGTGTTGAAGACGAACCCGCCGCCACGACCAAAAATTTCGACCCGCTCGCGGACCTGCTCTCGAATTTCCTCGGGCGTGCCGAAGGGGAGCGTCTTCTGCGTGTCCACGCCGCCGCCCCAGAACGTGATTTTGTCGCCGAACTGATCCTTGAGCGTCCGCGGGTCCATGCCGGCGGCCGAGCATTGTACCGGATTGAGGACGTCGAACCCGGATTCGATGATGTCGGGCAGCAGGGCGACGATCGAACCGCAGGTATGAATGAACGTCTTCCACGGCGTGTGCTGGTGGACCCAGTCGTTCACTTGGGCGTGGAACGGCTGATACAGTTTTCGGTAGCTGGCCGGGCTGATGAACGGCCCGTTCTGCGTACCGAAATCCGTGCCCGTGAGAAACACCACCGAGACGCGGTCGCCCACGGCGTCGTAAATTTTCACCAGGTTTTTCAGGGCGATGTCGCACTGGCGGGTGAACAACTCGTAGATGTAATCGAACCGGGTCACCGTGCTCATGTACCACTCGGCGACGTCGCGGATGCCCTTGGGGTTCCGCAGCCAGGGGGCGGGAACCAGGGCGATGTCGCCGAAGGCCGTGCCGCCGAAATTGGCCGCGATCGCCCGATCGCTCTCGCGATGCAGCCGGTCGGCCTCGCCGGCGAAGTGCTGGAGCAGATCGTCTGTGATCGGGCCGAATTCCTCCAGGTTGTCCTCGACGTTGAGCTTCTCGTCATCGATCGGCTGTTGGCGGACGATGGTGTCGAAGTAGAACCCGCCCTTGGGCATCCGGCCGCTGGGGGCCAACGACCGATCGTCCTCGGGATACATGAGGATGTCGCCGTTCGGCTCCGTCTTGGTGTTGAATCCGCCGGGGACCAGCACCGGCGTGCCGTCGAAGGTGATCCACGGTTTCCAATCGTCGTATCGGAAGCCGAAGAACGACTTGGCGCCGCCGAGGCCGACGGTGTCGACTCCCAACGCCTCCATTAGATCCGGGGCGATTTCGCCGAGCATTTGGTAGGCCTCGATCACTTTCACCGGCGTGTCCGGCGGATCAAGCTTCAACGCCTGGCGTAGCCGGTACACGCTGCTGACGTGCATGCCCGAGGTCGGAGTGGCGCCGAGGTCCAGGGGAACACGGTCCGGCTGTTGGTGTTTGATTGCGGCTTCGACGCGTTGGCGAGAATTCATTGGATAGTGGATAGCGGGTAGAGGATGGAAATAGTAAATAGTTTCTGTCGCGGAGGGGTGGGTGGCCATGGTTATCCACGCCTACACGCGTGGGGGTTTCCATGTTTTCTGGCTCACGGGTAAGCTTCGCTTACCCATGGCACCCGTTTCAAAGGCTTTCCGCAACAGATACTAGATAGCCGGCGTGTATCCGCCGGATTGAACGCCCATTTTCACAAAAACTCATTTGATTCACCGGCCGACCGCTTGTCAAGCACTGGTGAGGGCCGATAGCATGGATGCTTTGCCCATCCTAACATCCGACCGACAAGCGCGAGAAATCACCATGACATCTTCGGTAGAGCACCGCGACGGCAGCATGGTTTACGTATTCCTACTGACCTTGGTGGCTGCGCTGGGCGGACTCCTGTTCGGTTACGATACTGCGGTCATCTCCGGAGCCATCGGTTTTCTCTCCGAACACTTCGAGCTCGATCCCCAGTTGTGGAAGGGCTGGGCGGCGGCCTGCGCGTTGCTCGGCTGCGCGCTGGGGGCCGCAATGGCCGGCGCGTTGAGCGACCGCTTCGGACGCCGTGGTGTGCTGATCGCCTCGGCCGTGCTGTTCTTTGTCTCCGCGGTCGGCACGGCGTTGCCGCGGACCTTCACCGAATTCATTTTTTTTCGCGTTATCGGCGGGCTGGGCGTCGGCGCCGCTTCGATGACCTCGCCGATGTATATCGCCGAAATTTCCCCCGCGCGTATCCGCGGGCGGATGGTTTCCATCAACCAATTTGCCATCGTTGCGGGAATGCTGGTGGTCTATTTCGCCAATTTTTTTATTGCCCAACACGGCGCCTCCGTGGACCAAAGCGGCGGCGTCGTGGACGGTTCGTGGAACGTCTTGTACGGATGGCGGTGGATGTTTGCTTCCGAGACGTTGCCGGCCACGTTGTTTTTGGTCTTGCTGTTTTTCGTGCCGGAAAGCCCGCGATGGCTGGTCAAACAGGGCCGCGAACGCCAAGCCCTGACGGTCCTTGCCCGTGTGGGCGGTACGCGGCACGCTCGCGGCGAAATGGCCGAAATCAAGAACGCACTGGCGCGGGAGACCGGCTCGATCGCCCAGCTTTTTCATCCCGGCATGCGAATCGTTTTGTTGATCGGCGTCACCCTGGCGGTGTTGCAGCAGGTCACGGGCATCAATGTGTTTCTGTACTTCGCACCGGAAATTTTCAAAAAACTAGGCTCGGAAACCAATGTCGCTCTATTGCAAACCGTGCTGGTCGGCACGGTGATGATGACATTCACCGTTCTCGCCATCTGGACGGTTGACAGAATCGGTCGCAAGCCGTTGATGCTGGTGGGCACCACGGGCATGGGCGTCTGCCTGCTGGCGATGGGATTGGCGGCCTATTGGCAACACACCGAGGTCTGGACGCTCGCCTTTATTTTCGGCTATATCGCCTGCTTCGCTCTTTCCGTGGGACCGGTTACCTGGGTGATTTTGTCGGAGATATTTCCCACCGGCATCCGCGGCCGGGCGATGGCAATCGCCACGGTTTGCCTTTGGATGGCCAATTACCTTGTGACCCAAACGTTCACCCTCATGGACGAAAGCCCGTATCTGGTCGAGCGGTTTAACCACGGATTCCCATTCTGGATATACGCCGCCTTTTGCGCCCTCAGCGTGGTCTTCGTCTGGCGTTGGGTACCGGAGACCAAGGGCAAGACCCTCGAAGAGATCGAACTGAACTGGCTGGGTAGCGAGCGGTGAGGGGCGCGGCGTCTATTTTTCCACGACCACCGTCTGATTCAGCGCCGGGGCCGTCGGCGGAAACACCAACGGCCGGCCGCCTACCGTGGCCCGAACGTAATACTCGAAGTCGTCCTTGATCGCCTCGGGCGGCAGCGTGACGGTGTAGACGCCGCGAGCAACGTGCCTCAGCGGAACCCGGGCGAACTTGCCCGGTCCCAGCGGTCGCCAACACAGTTCCGCCGCCTGCGGCTTTCCTCCCAGCACGATTACCGCCAGCTCCAGCGGCTCCCCGGCAACGAGGCCGGTGCGGACTTCGGGTACGAACAACCGTGGCGGGCCGGCGTATTGCTTCGACGGCATCGCGTCGGCCGGCAGATCCTCACCCAGCAGCTTGGCCAACTCCAGGCCGGGATCCGTGAGCAATACCGGCAGTGTCTGTTGCTGCCAGTTGGACACGTTGCCCATTGCACCGGGACTGGTGATCGTGGCCAACAGATGCCGATGAAGCTCGGCAAACGCCGCTACCAGTTCCTTCCGGGCCGGCAAGGCCAACTCCCGGGCAAGCTCCTTCCGGGCCTCGGGATTCTTCTCCGCCTTGGCCTTGTCGAGAGCGGCGTTGAACCGGCCCCAAGTACATCGCACTTCGGCGATTGAGCGGAGGCAGCGGAAGTTGTTCAACCAGTAGTCGAATCGTTCGAGGTTGCCCGGCCCTTCGATCCGTGGCCGTAGTGCCGCCAACTCGTCGACGAAGGCGTATTCCTTATGCACCTCGCGCCAAGGGCGGTTGTCAGGACGGATAGCTCCTGGTCCTTTAAACCACTGCGCCGGGCGCGGCAAACGGCCGTCCAGGCGGGTGAAGATTGCGGCGATCGGTTCGGCCGCCTCCGGGCCGAACTCCGCGCGGGTCCAGTCGGCGTAAAAATCGGCCGCCGGCGCGAACCGCAACTTCCCGTCGGCGTCCGGCCTTGGCTGCCCGGTCCAGCCCGTCTGGTCCCATGCGGCCTTGGCCAGCGCGGATACGTTGGGTGCGAGTATTCGTGTGCGCCAGTGGATTCCCACCAGACCCGAGCAGCCGTATTTCAAGGCATCGGCGGCGTCGCGGCGCATGCGTCCGGCCCAAAGCTGCGGCGCGGTCATCGCGCTGTCGTCTTCCAGCCAGGGGATGGCCCACTTTGGCCGCCCCTTGACCTTGGCGAACCCCGGCTCGACCGGCGTCCTGCCTGCCTTGCGATTGATGCAACTCATCGGCATGTCCTTAGGCAGGAACTCGTCGAACAGCGCCGGGCTTTGCGGCGGGCCCAACACCCAGCCGCAACTGGACAGCTTGAACGGCGGCTTGACCTTCTTTGCCGCCGCGATCGCCTCGCGGAAATCGGCCACCACGGCGTCGATCTGCTGCTGTTCCACCGTCTTCAGCAGTCCGTCCGCTCCCCACGTCCAACTCTCCGGCGTCCAGAGCCAGTAGTAGTCCAGCGGATGAATTTTAGCGATTCGCCGGAACATACCCTCGTAAACTTCCCGCACCACGGCCGGATCCGTCGGGTTCTTGCCCGCCGCCTGCAACCGCTGTTTCACCGGCGTGGGAATCGTCAACGGCGTTTCCGTGCCGATGCAAGTCTTGATGCCCATGCGCCGGGCGAAAGTAAACACGTCGCCGAGGAATTCTCCCATCCGGTCGAACAGGACGTTGCACTGCTCGGGCGACATCTTCGTCCACGGATAGGTGTCGCGCATGTAATCGGCGCCGTAGTCGTCGCGGTCGAACAGATCGGCGGCGCCGAAGACAAAATCACCCGTCTTCCCCGGCTGGTATCCCCACGCCGGCGGGTTGCTGCCGGCGGTGAAATGCCGGGAGGGATAGCTCGCTTTCACCTTTCCATCGGGTGCGATCTCCTCGGGCGGGCCAATCCACACCAGCGGCTCCGGCCCGACGCCGCCCTGGGGATAGCAGTGCAGCCCAAAAAAGTTCATCCCCAGTTTAGGCAACTGGCCAAGGACGGCCTTGTATCCGTCGCGGGTCCACCAATCGGGCCCCTCGGGGAAATCGTGGAACGGCTGTATGCCGCGCAACGCGAACAGCGGCTTGCGCGTTTCGTCGAGGATCGGTATTTCCATCGGTATTTGCTTGTCTGGCGCCACGTCGCCGTGCAGGTAGAACCGTACGCCCAGATGTTCGGCCAGGCGATACGCGCCGTAGAGCGTACCGATTCCGTCGCCGCCGGCGACCAATAGCACGGGTCGGCCGTCCCGTGGGAGCGTCTTGAGGATGTATTGCTCCGCCGCCAACTCTTCAACCCGCTTTTTCAATTTCGCGTCGGACAGGAGGTTTCGCACCACCGGCCGGTCTTTCGCGCCGACCACAATCGCGCCGCCGACGGCTTTTATGTCGGTTGTGATCGGCAGCAACTTGCCGGTCCGCAGGTAGACGTAGCGACGCACCTCCTTGGCCGCCAACCTTTCGACGAACGAAGCGTCCTCGGCGTGGACAACGGCCGTCGGCGGCTCCGCGCGAACCGTTGCGACGGCCAGCGCGCACAGCAGACAAAACAGCAATCCCCGGTGGAGCAGCATGATGATTTCTCCTATCGCAAAGAGGTGGACTTGCAGCGCGACGAATTACGTGGCGGGCCACAATGGAGTGGAAACCGCAGTATAGCGGCCGACGGAGGGACGGTCAACCAAGGCCCCGCGACGGCGACGACAAGCGGCAGGCGATTTTCCCCGGCAGCGCGGTCCCGGGGCGTTGAACGCAAATTCCGAGCCCCGAACCCCGAGTCCTTATTGTTTTTTCAGCCATCGATTGATCACCGCCGCGCCAACCGCGTCTCCGAAAACGTTGACCGCCGTGCGCTGGCGGTCGAGAAACCAGTCGATCGCCAGAATCGTGCCGATGCCGGCGGCCGGCAAACCGACGGCCGCTAGGACAATCAGCAGCGTGACCAGCCCCGCCTCGGGTATACCCGGCGCTCCAATGGCCGCCAACGTGGCCGTCAGGAAGACGACGACCAGCGCGGCGCCGCTCAGCGGAATGCCGGCCGATTGGGCAATGAAGATCGCGGCCGTGGCTTCGTACAGCGCGGTGCCGTCCATGTTGATGGTCGCCCCCAACGGCAGCACAAACCCGGTCGCCCGTTGCGATACTCCGGCCTCCTCGGCGCATTCCATCGTGACCGGCAGCGTGGCCGACGAACTGGACGTGCTGAGGGCCGTCAACAGCGCGCGACTCATCGTGTAGAAATACCGCAGGGGGTTGCGCCGCCCGAGCACCAACAGCAGTAGGCAGAGCACGACCGCATGAATGGCCAGTCCGAGCGTGACGGTCAACACGAACCAGCCGAGCCGTTCTCCTTCGACGGCCAGCGCCTGGCCGCCGCCGCTGAGGACGATCCTCGTGGTGATCAAGCCGAAAATGCCGACCGGAGCGAAGAAAAGAATCAAACGGACCACCTTCATGATGGCCTCGTTCATGGCCCGGAAGAAATTGACGGCCGGTTTGCCTTTCTCGCCCAGGGTGGTCAAGGCGCCGCCGAAGAGGAGCGAAAAGAGGATCACCGCCAAGATGTTCGTCTCGCTCGCCGCCGCGAGAATGTTTTCGGGAATCAGGCCGCTGGCTGGGTCGTCTGGCCGGCCGCGGATCACTTCCAGCACGGTGCCGACGACCGAGGATTCCTGCCGGCCGAGCAGGCTCTCGTCGACGTAGGCGAAAGTATCGTCCATGCCGACGCCCGGCTGAATGATCTCGACCAGAGCAATCCCCAAGACGACGGCCGCCGCGCCGGTGATCAGATAGTAGGTAAGGGTCCAGAGCCCCACCTTGCCCATCCGGCTCATGTCGCCCAACGAGGTGATGCCGCAGATCATGCTGGTCACGACCAGCGGAACCACGATCATCAGCAACATTCGCAAAAAGACATCGCCGCAGAAGCGGATCACCTCGAAGGCATTCCGCGCGAACCCAAGCTCGGCCTGTTCCGCCTGACGTCGGAACTCTTCGTTCCGTTCGATCTCATTTCGCACCAGTGGGATTTGACCGCGCAGCCGATCGGCTTCCTTCTGGTTGCCCGCCGCTTCGGCTTGCCGGGCGAATTGCTCTTTCTGCCCAACCGTTTTGTTCAGTTCCTCAATAGTCCGGTCTGGCCCGCCCGAGGCCATCCACATCGTCCGTCCCCAGACCACCCCGACGCCGATGGCCAGCAATACGCCCGCCAGAATACTCACAAGCCCCAGCGTATGTCCCGACCGTGCCGGTTGTTTTTCTATCGAGTTCACGATGTGTATGCTCCCATCAAACGAGGGTTACATATTACCCCGAATCTCCCGCCAGTCAATCACTGGAGCGCATTTCCCACCACGCGAGGAGAATTGACCATAGTGTGCCACTGCGCTGAAAGCTCCCGACGAGTAGGGGGCTTCTTGACACCGCATCAATCCGCGTCATAATAAATGGTATCTTCATTTTGGGGACCATTTATCATGACTGCCATTCCGCTCGATGAAGCCCAGGCTAAGTTGTCCGAGTTGATCCACGGTCTTTCGCCCGGCGATCAGGTGATTATCACCGAGAACAGTCGGCCTGTGGCTCGATTGATTTTCGAGACGCCATCGCCCCGTCGAAAACTGGGGACCATGCGAGGAACGGTAACGTACATGGCCGCCGACTTCGATGCGCCGCTCGATGATTTCAGGGAGTACAGCGAGTGAACCTGTTGCTCGACGCGCACACTCTGATCTGGGCTGTGGACGATCCATCGAAGCTGGGGCGCCTGGCGACCGATGGCCTGGAGGATACCGGTAACGACTTGCTGTTGAGCGCTGGAACCATTTGGGAAATTGCGATCAAGGTCGGCCTCAAGAAATTGTCGCTTTCTCATCCCTTTCGGCAGTGGATGTCACAGGCCGTGGCAGATATCGGCCTGAGGGTGCTGCCGATCACAGTGGACGTTGCCGACGCGCAGATCGCTCTTCCGAATCATCATCGTGATCCGTTCGACCGATTGTTGGTGGCGCAGGTCCAGACGGAACGCGCCGTATTGGTTAGTGCCGATTCGATTTTTGATCGGTACGGAGTCGAACGTATTTGGTAATACGAGCACCACGGAGTTGTTGCTCGTGACTGTTGCTGCTTCATCCCGTATAACCCGCGGCTGGTTGGACCGCTAAAATCTCACGATTACATCGCAATTCAACAGGACTTGGTTGGAGCGGGTTCCGTCGCCGAAGGGAGAATAGCCGGCCGTGCCGGTCCAGTCCCAACGCAGTTCCGAACGGACGATCAGCCGGTCGCTGGGCGTCCAGTTCACTCCGGGACACAGCCCGAAATAATCGGCGGTCCGGTTTGCGCCCGGCACGCGGGCGCCCCCTTCGTCGCGGAACCACTCGAACCTCATCCCCGCCTTCCAGCGGTCGTTGATCGTGTAGAACAGATAGGTGTTCAATCCGTACCAGTTTGCGGTCGAGCGGTCGATGCCCGCCCCCGGCTCGCTGCCGTAATCGTGCTGTAAGACGCACTCCCAACGCCGCCCGAGTTTCTGCTGAAAGACCAGACTGTAGATGGAACTGACGTTGGTGCTGGGATCGGGTTGTTCCCGTGCGGCGTCGACGCAGAGGGCGATTTTCGTCCGCCGGTTGCGGCTGGCCCAATTGATGCCGCCGAGGAACCCCATGTCGTTGTTGTTGTCCTCCCAATTGTTGAACCCGCGCGTCATGCCGGCCCGGATCGTGAAATCGCCCAACCTTGTCTCGCCGAGAAATCCGGTTTCGGTGAACGGCTCGTATTGAAAGAGGTAGGAATGGGAGTAGAAAAAGTTTTCAGGCGCTTCGACGGACTCATAGCCGAGGATCGAATAAAAATGCCCCAGCTTCATGCTCAGACCGTTTCCCCACGGAGAATAGACCTCCATGTAGCATTGCGGCATCGCCAAGCCGTAGCGCTGGGCGTTCCACTTAGGCGAAAGGTCGCCACGGACCTCCAGCCCTCGGGCAGTGACGTAAATCGAATCGGTGCCGTATAGCAGGTCCATCCGTCCGCCGACGTCCCAGGCGCAACCTTCCGAATCCACGTCGCGCACCAGCCGCATGTAGAGTTGGTTGAGCTGGTAATCGTTCGAGCGGTCGTTGAAAGTCACCGGTCCGTTGGTCCGGTTTCGCGGGCTGAGCGTGTTGAGCGTGAATCCCTGGTCGAGCCATCCCTCCCAGCAGACGCCGTCGAACCATCCGCGGAGACCACGGCGGCTGGGGCAACTCCCGCAGTCGTAGCCGCACGGATCGCCTGCGCCCTCGTCCGAACAAAATGCCTCGCCGAAGTCTTCGTCGTGGTTTATGATGTCGCGCCGCTCGATAATTTTTTTCGGAGGAGGCGGTTTGGGAGTCTCCTCGACCGGCGGCAGCCCGGGTATGCCTTCGCTGCTCGGCTGCGGCACCGGCCCCGCGCTCTCGTAGGCCGGATCGTAGGGCAACATTCGCGGCGGAGGCAGCGGCGCGTTCCACACCCCCCCTGCCCGCTCGCCTCGAACGAAAACTTCGTTCCGAAGGATCGCTTGTTTCACCTCGTCGTTTCGGCCATCTACGTCGAACATCGCGCTGGCCGGTGTCGCTGCAATCATCCATAGGGCCATCAATCCGGCAGGGCCTACCATCGAATGTCTCCTTGCTTAACCTTTTCCTTGCCATTGGGAGAACCAAAACGACGTGTGAAACCGCCGTCGGCGAACCTGGGCCATGAACCGGCCGTCAAGACGTGGCTGGACCGATAGACCCGAACCCGATGACTCGGGTTCCCCCTCTGTTATCGCTATTTTCGGCTGGAGAATCGTGTGAACTTCTCCCTTTTAGGGAAGATTTTCCGATTCTCCGGGTCGTGCCGGTCGCGCAGGGTGCATTCCGCACTTTGCGTCGTTTGATTTATCGCTTAGCCCGAAGGGCTTAAATATGACAGCCCATCCCTGAAAGAGTCCATTGTGTCAAGTGTCTCCTGGCGGGATTTTTGACGCACGGTCAGCGCAAAAGTCCCTTGCGGGCTTTTCTCCTGTTTTTTCCTCGTTTTTCCTCGTTTTGTGGCCTTGACGCCAATG
>JAUWPQ010000050.1 GCA_030611515.1 Planctomycetota bacterium
CCCAAAAAAATCGGTCGAAAGCACGCGGCTTACTTGACTCAACGATGCAATTCATGCACATAGTGTTTGTGCAAGAGGAGCCGTTTGGACAACCGTGATTTTCTAATCGCCCAAACACCACTGCGTTGCATCGGGGGAAAGACACCATGAGCATCCGCTTTAGGCTGACGATCGCCGCGATAGCCGTCATTCTGGTGGCCAACTCGCTGCTGTGGTTCATCGCCTTGCAGTACTTGGGGCAGGTCTGGATGGGAGAGGTGCAGACGCGGGTTCGGCGAAACTTGAATTCGGCCAGGGCTGCTTATGACAACCACGTCGAGATTATCGGCGCCTATCTGCAAGCCACCGCCCACGACAAAGCACTGGCCGCCGCCGTGCGGGCAGACGACCGGGCGGCTTTGCAATCAATGCTTCGCGAGTTGGGCAAGTCGAAAACAATGGACTTCGTCTCGCTGCTGGACGCCACGGGCAAAGTGATCTGCCGGTCGGGCAGCGGGCGGACGGGCGACGACCTTTCCGCCGACCCGCTGGTGGCCGAAGTGCTTCGACGGCGGAAATCGGTCGAAGGGACCGTCGTGTTCTCGCGAGAGCGGTTGTTGGCCGCGGGGCCTCGGTTGGCCGAGCGGGCCTTAATAACGATAGTTCCGACCGAGGCCGCACGGCCCACTTCCGACTTGCTCAGCACCGCGGGAATGGTGACCGCCGCGGCCGTGCCCGTGCTCGACGAACGAGGACGCACGACGGCGATTCTTTACGGCGGCGACCTGCTCAACCGCCGCTACGAGATCGTCGACGCGCTCAAGGAGCAGGTCTTCCGGGGCGAAGTCTACAAGGGCAAGGAAATCGGCACGGTGACCATCTTTATGGGCAACCTGCGCGTCTCGACGAACGTCACACGCAAGGACGGCGGGCGGGCGGTCGGCACCCAGTTGAGCGAAGCGGTTTCCGAGGCGGTGCTGGAACACGGCGAGATTTGGGCCGCCCCGGCGTTCGTGGTCAACGACTGGTACATCACGGCCTACGAACCGATCCACGATCCGGCCGGCAAGATCATCGGCGCGCTTTACGTGGGGCTGTTGCGGGCGCCGTTCGCACACCAGCTAACGGTCATCAGCACTGTTTTCCTGGCGCTGGTCGGCGGCGCGACCTTCGCCAGCCTGGTGATGCTGCTGTTGGTCAACGAGCGCGTGCTGCGCCCCATCCGTTCGGTGGTGAGTATGGCGCAGAAGGTCATCGGCGGCGACATGACCGCGCGGGTGGGCGTCCGGCCGGCGGGCGAGATGGGCACGCTCTGCCGCGCCGTGGACAGCATGGCCCAGGCCGTCGCCGAACGAGAGGAACTGCTCACCCAGGCCACCCGCCAGCAAATCCGCCGCAGCGAGCAGTTGGCCTCGGTCGGCCGGCTGGCCGCCGGAGTGGCGCACGAAATCAACAACCCGCTGACCGGCGTACTGGTCTTCGCCGACTTGATGCGCGAAAAGGAAAACATGGACGACCAAGACCGCGAGGACTTGGAAGTTATCGTCCGCGAGACCAAGCGAGCGCGGGAGATCGTTCGCGGCCTGCTCGATTACGCCCGCGAAACGCCCTCGATTAAGGTCTCCTTGAACGTAAACGACGTCGTCCGGCAGACCATGCAACTGCTGGGTAAGCGCGAGGCGTTTCAACAGGTCAACCTCGTCAAGGCGCTGGCCGACAACCTGTCGCTGGTGGGCGGCGACCGGAACCAACTCCAGCAGGTGCTGGTAAACCTCTCGCTGAACGCCTGCGAGGCGATGTCCGACGGAGGCACGCTGATGATCGCCACCTCCGGCACAAACGATCAGGTCGTCATCGAAGTGACCGACACCGGCTGCGGCATCAAGCCCGAACACCTCGACAAAATCTTCGAGCCGTTCTTCACTACCAAGGCGGTGGGCAAGGGAACCGGTCTGGGACTGAGCGTCACCTACGGAATCGTTCAACAGCATGGCGGGACGTTGGAAGTCGAGAGCGCGGTGGGAAAAGGGACCACGTTTATCATCACGTTGCCCGCGGAGAAGGGATAGTTTCTAATGGTTGAGTGTCGGTAAAGTTATGTCGTGAACAATCATTGATTATCCGAGAATCGAAAGCGGTCCGAACACGGTCGGGAGAAAGTCATGGCGCCACCGGGATTCGAGGGGATGATCGGGCAGAGCCCCGCGATGCGCGAACTGTTCGCTCTGATTAAACGGATTGCCCCGACCGACAGCACCGTGCTGTTGACCGGCGAGAGCGGTACGGGCAAGGAGATGGTGGCCCACGCGATTCATCGCCACAGCCGCCGCCGCGATTGCCCCCTGTTGGCCTGCGACTGCACCGCGCTGGCCCCGACGCTGCTGGAGAGTGAGTTGTTCGGCCACGTCAAGGGATCGTTTTCCGGCGCGATCGCCACGAAGATGGGGCTTTTCGAGGCCGCCGACCGGGGCACCCTGTTTCTCGACGAGGTGGCCAACCTGAGCATGGAGACGCAAGGTAAGCTGCTCCGCGTGCTGGAAACGCGCCGCGTCCGAAAAGTCGGCGACACTGCCGAACGCAAGGTCGACATCCGGCTAATCGCCACCAGCAATCGCGGTCTGGCCGAATTGGTCAACGAGGGCGCGTTCCGCGCCGACCTCTACTATCGCTTGAACGTCGTGCCCGTCGCGATCCCCCCGCTGCGCGACCGTCCCAGCGACATCCACTTGCTGGCCGGCGAGTTCTTGCGGCGGTTCTCGGAGCGGATGGGGGTCGATCTCGTGGGCTTCTCGCCCGAAGCAATCCGCCAAATGGAACTGCACACCTGGCCGGGCAACGTTCGAGAGTTGCGGAACATCGTCGAACGGGTGGCCGTTCTTTACGGCGGATCGAGGATCGAGACGTCTTGTTTGCCCTGGGAGGTGCGGGACGCGAAGGCCCCCGCCGGCAACGACGCGCCTCGCACCTGGGACGAGTTGAAGAGTCTGAAGAAAAGGATTGGCGACGACCTGGAGCGACGGTTTCTGACGGCCGCCCTGGAACGCTGCGGACAGAACATTACCCAGGCGGCCAAAAGCGTGGGGATGCAGCGGACCAATTTTCACGCCTTGCTGCGACGCCACGGGCTAAAACCCGAAAAGTGACCATCCTTTGCTGCTTTAGCAAGGAACCATGCGTTGCATAATGCAATAGGTTTATGTCTACGGCATTGCATAATGCAACGCATCTAAATTACACCCTCTTGGCGGCAATCGTCGCAAACGCTTGCGTAGGTTAATGTTACGCGAGTTCTGGCTCTTCGTTTCTTATTTGGCATAAAAATCGCTATGTAAGAATGCCATGATTATCGCCATTCCATTTTGGCAAGGCCGGGTCTCGCCGGTGTTCGACGTGGCCGGGCAAGTCTTGCTGGTCGAATGGAACGATGTCGGCGAGCGGTCTCGACGCGAGGAGGTGTTGGCCGAAGAATTGCCGGACCGCCGCGCCGCGCGATTGGCCGAATGGGGCGTAACAACGCTGATTTGTTGCGCCGTCTCGCAGCCGCTGGAAAACCTGCTGGCGGCCCACAAGATTCAAGTGATTCCACAGGTCTGCGGAGAGGTGGAAGAAGTGCTGCAAGCGTTTCGCGCCGGTACGCTCGAAAGCGAACGGTTCGCCATGCCCGGCTGTTGCCGGCGAAGGCGCGGACGGGGTCGCGGCCGCTGCCGACGCGGCGGACGCCAATTTTAATAATAATAGGAGTTGCAAATGAAGATCGTCGTTACCGCCCAAGGCGCCGAAATGGAAAGCCCCGTCGATCCGCGTTTCGGCCGGGCGAAGTATTTTGTGTTGGTCGATACCGATACCGGCCAACACCAGGCGCACGACAACGCGCAAAACCTCAACGCCGCGCAAGGAGCGGGCATTCAGGCGGCACAGACGGTTGCTCAACTGGGCGCCGAGACGGTGTTGACAGGCCACGTCGGCCCGAAGGCGTTCGCCACCTTGACGGCCGCCAACATCGCCATCCACACGGGCGCCGGCGGAACGGTGAAAGAAGCGATCGAGCAGTTCCAAGCCGGACGCCTCGAACCGGCCGCGAAGGCCGACGTCCAAGGACATTGGTAGGAACGTTTACCGTGTGTCGGGAAACGATTGTCGCATGTTTAGCAGCCGCCGGCACGGCGGCTTGCAGCAGAGCACGGGCCGCCGTACCGGCGGCCGCTAAACTCACTCAACATTGAAAGAAGGAGAATCAATCATGCCAGGTGGAGATAGAACCGGACCGATGGGAATGGGGTCGATGACCGGTCGCGGGGCTGGATACTGCGCCGGATCGCCGGCGCCGGGTTTTATGAACCGCGGATTCGGCGGCGGCGGCGGTTTCGGCCGAGGGCGCGGCGGAGGACAAGGTTGGCGGAACTGGTTCCGCTCCGCTGGAATGACTGGTCCTTGGGGCGGCGCATCCCAGCAGCCTGCTGCTCCGCCCGCCGCTGAAACGCAGGAACTCGACGCCTTGCGCGGTCAGTCCGAGTACCTCGCCGGCGCCATGGAAGAGATCAAAAATCGGATCGACCAGTTGGAGAAGCAGTCGCAGAGCGCGTCCGGGAAATAGCGACAATCGCATTTAGCCCCGGGTGAATACACCCGGGGCAAGCGGTTTTCCACGTTCACCCCGGCCCGCCGTGTATTCACGGCGGGCTAAATGAACAACGTCTTTGTTTTCGACATCCGAGAGGATTATCGGTAAATGCGAATCGCAATTGCTAGCGGCAAAGGGGGCACGGGCAAAACCACCGTGGCGACAAACTTGGCACAGATGGCCGCGCGGGCTGGTCGCCCGACGGCCTATCTCGATTGCGACGTGGAAGAACCGAACGGGCATATCTTCCTCAAGCCCACGATTGAGGAAGAGCGTCCGATCGAAAAACTCGTACCCACGGTCGATCCTCGATTGTGTACGCATTGCGGGGCGTGCGCGAAGATTTGTCGTTACGGGGCGGTGGCCAGCTTGCCGAACGAGACTCTCGTGTTCGCCGAGCTTTGCCATTCTTGCGGCGGATGCGAGTTGGTTTGCCCCGTCGATGCGATCCATGAAGCGCCGCTGACGATCGGCACGCTTCGCCTTGGGCGCAGCGAGGCGATCCGGTTCGTCGAGGGGGTGCTGAACGTCGGCGAGGCGATGAGTCCGCCGGCCATCCGCGCGGTGAAGGCGGCCGCCCCGCGGGCCGATCTTGTGCTGCTCGATTCGCCGCCCGGCACCTCCTGCCCCGTGGTCGAAACCGTGCGCGGCTGCGATCTCGTGCTGTTGGTAACCGAGCCGACCCCCTTCGGACTGCACGACCTCTCTCTGGCAGTCGAGATGGTTCGTGCAATGCGGCTGCCGCTGGGAGTGGTCATCAATCGGGCCGACATCGGCGACCGGAAGGTCCACGAATACTGCAAGGGCCATCGCATTCCGATAATGGCCGAAATCCCCGACGACCGCGCCGTGGCCGAGGCGTATTCGCGCGGCCTGACGATCTCCGACGCGGTCCCGGGGTTCGCCGAGCGAATCGGCGGCCTGTTGGCACGAATCGACGAAGGAGTCGGCCGATGAAGGAGTTGGTGGTAATCAGCGGCAAGGGAGGCACCGGCAAGACGTCGATCGTCGCGTCGCTGGCCGTGCTGGCGAGGCGGGCCGTGCTGGTCGATTGCGACGTGGACGCGGCCGACTTGCACCTGGTTCTTGATCCGCGAGTGGTTCGCCGCGAGGATTTCGTCTCCGGCGGCAAGGCCCGCGTCATGCCCGGCCACTGTACGGCCTGCGGCAAGTGCGAGGAGCTTTGCCGCTTCGACGCGATTTTCTTCGACGGCCCGGGCAACGGGCGCGTGGGACGCACGTTCCGCGTCGATCCGTTGGCCTGCGAGGGGTGCGGCGTGTGCGTCGATTTCTGCGACGAGAAGGCGATCGAGTTCCGCCCCGAAGTTTGCGGCCAGTGGTTCGTTTCCGAAACCCGTTGCGGCCCGATGGTCCACGCCCGGCTCGGCGTGGCGGCGGAGAACTCGGGCAAGTTGGTGACGCAACTGAGGCGTGTTTCGCAAGAGATTGCCCAATCGAAGGGCTTGGAGTTGATAATTTGCGACGGTTCGCCCGGCATCGGCTGTCCGGTAATCGCCTCGTTGACCGGGGCGAGTCTGGCGTTGCTGGTCGTCGAGCCGACCATCTCGGGCCTGCACGACTTCGAGCGGATCGCCCAGCTTTGCCGGCGGTTGGGGGCGCCGGGCCTGATGGCGGTCAACAAGGCGGACCTGAACGCGGAGATGGCCGACCGCCTGGAGGCGGCCGCTCGGCGGTTCGGCGTCGAGCCGGTCGGCCGCGTTCCTTACGATCCCGAGGTAACCCGCGCGCAGGTTGCCTGCCGTAGCGTGGTCGAAATATCCGACGGTCCGGCGGCCGAGGCGATTGCCGCAATCTGGCGCCCGATCGAGGAACGGTTGCGGAGCAGCGCGGCGTCCGAGGCGACGGGCTTAGTGCAGTTGAAAGGAAACTGAATGTATATATACTGGTGAAAATAGCCCCCGGCTATTCCGACAGAAGATCAATCTCAGGGAGTATAACAGTGGCGGAAATACACGACACCAAGGCAGACAAGCCGCGGGATTGCCAAAGCTGCGAACAGGCCGAGTGCTCGGCAAACAAGCAGCGTCAAGACGAACCGGACGACGAGTTCCGCCAGCGTCAGGACCTTGCCCGCAAAATGTGCCAGATCGGCCATAAGCTGTTGATCATGTCCGGCAAGGGGGGCGTGGGAAAGAGCACCGTCGCGGCGAATCTTGCCGTATCGCTGACGCTGGCCGGCAAGTCGGTGGGGCTGCTCGACGTCGATATCCACGGACCGAGCATCCCGCGATTGATGGGCCTGGAAGGACAACAACTCGTCATGCACGAGTCGGAGATCGTCCCCATCGAGGTGGGCGGCAACCTGAAGGTCATGTCGATCGGATTCCTGCTCGGTAGCCCGGAGGACGCCGTCATCTGGCGCGGACCGATGAAGTACGGCGTTATCCGTCAGTTTCTCGGCGAGGTGGAGTGGGGGCCGTTGGACTTTCTGATTATCGACGCCCCGCCGGGAACCGGCGACGAGCCGCTCTCGGTCGCGCAGCTCGTGGGAGACGGCGCCGGCGCCGTGCTGGTCACCACACCGCAAGAGCTTTCCGTGGCCGACGTGCGGCGCAGCGTCTCGTTCTGCCGGAAATTGTCCCTGTCGGTGGTGGGCATTATCGAGAACATGAGCGGCCTGGTCTGCCCGCATTGCAACGGCCGGATCGACGTCTTCAAGACCGGCGGCGGAGAGGCGCTGGCCCGTGAGATGAACGTGCCGCTGCTGGGCCGCATACCCATCGATCCGAAGATCGTCGAGTGCGGCGACTCGGGCGTACCTTACGTCCACCGCTTCGCCGACAGCGACGCGGCGAAGGCATTCGCCGGGGTGGTCGATCGGATTCTCGAAAGTTCTTCTACAAAAACAGATGATAATTAACCATCGGTAATACAACCCGACGAGAGACAAGTATTGCGTTTACACAAAAAACAAAGGAGCTTGGAATGAAAATCGCTATTCCCTTGGCCGGCGGACGGCTTTGTTTGCATTTTGGACACTGCGAACAGTTCGCGTTGGTCGATGCCGGAGACGACGGCGAGATGCAAACGACGCTGGCTACGCCGCCGCCGCACGAGCCTGGGGTTTTACCACAATGGCTGCATCAGCAAGGCGTCGAGGTGATAATCGCCGGCGGCATGGGCCACCGCGCACAGCAATTGTTCGATCAACACGGCGTCAAGGTTGTCGTCGGGGCACCGGCGGAAACGCCCGAAAAAATCGTCTCGGCATACCTCGACGGCAGCCTGCAATCGGGGGTCAACGCCTGCGATCATTGAGTCCCGGTTGGAAAGAACTGCGATGAACGATCAAATCCGCGTCACGGTGCTTGTGGAAAATACCGCCGTCGGACCGGGCATTGTCGCCGAACACGGACTGTCGTACTGGATCGAACACGGCGGACGTTCCATCCTGTTCGACACCGGACAAGGAAACGTGCTGGTCGGAAACGCCTGGAGACTGGGTGTCCGTCTGGAAGACGCCAAGGCGGTGGTGCTCAGCCACGGGCATTACGACCACACGGGCGGGCTGGCCGACGCGATCCGCGGCGACCGGCCGGTCGAGTTGTTCTTGCACCCGAAAGCACTGGAACCGAAGTATGCTCGGGATCAATTGGGGACGTCCCGCGAAATCGGCATCCCCTTTGCCGCCAAGCAGGCGGCTGGCAAAAAATCGGTGCGGCAGCGGATGACAGAAGCACCCACACCCGTGACGGACCGGCTGACGGCGACCGGCCCGGTGCCGCGCGTCACGGATTTCGAGGACACCGGCGGGGCCTTCTTTCTCGACGAGGCATGCAGCACGCCCGACCCGTTGGTGGACGATCAGTCGTTGTTTTTCGAGACCAAAGAGGGCGTCGTCGTGCTCTTGGGCTGTGCGCACTCGGGTGTGGTCAACACATTGCGATACGTCCGCGAGTTGACCGGCGGCAAACCGGTCCACGCCGTGCTCGGCGGCATGCATCTGTTGCAGGCGTCGCCGGAGCGGCTGGCCAGGACAATCGAGGAGTTCCGGCGTTTGGACATCCGATTGATTGCCCCTTGCCATTGCACGGGGCCCGTGGCCGTCGCGACATTTTGGAACGCCTTTCCAGACCGCTGCGCCGCGTGCCACGTGACTGCCCGGTTCAAGTTCGATTTTTCCTGAAATGTTTCCGGAAATTGATTTGTTCGTATTTAGTTTCTGTTGCGGAAAGGGGCGTTGTCAAAAGTAGGGTGAGTCAAGCGCAGCGAGCCCCACCATTTTCCAGGCGAATTATCGTGGTGGGGCTCGCTGCGCTCGACCCACCCTACTTTTCTAAAACGTAAAATGGAGGTGACTAAGATGCCACGAGGAGACGGTTCTGGACCGCCGCAAGGCGGAGGACAAAGAGGCGGTGGGCGAATGGGTGGACCGCGAGCCGGCGGACCGGGCGGAAACTGCGTCTGTCCGCAATGCGGCGCGAAAGTCCCGCACCAGCGCGGAATGCCGTGCAATCAGCAGGCGTGTCCCAAGTGCGCTTCGCCGATGACCAAGGAATGATCCGCAAGCCGGGAGTAAACGGCGGGATTCGCGAGTTTCCCGTGTTTTTGATCGTCGGGCAACGGGGAAACCCATTGTAAACCTATCGAAAAGGAATGTAGGGTGGGTCTGCGCTTCGCAGTCCTACCCTACACTGCTAGACAATTTTTTCCACGCAAATCCATAGGTAGACCAACATCATGGCTAATTCCGAAAACTGCTGTTCACCCGAAGCGGCGTTGCCCCGGATACCGTTGATCGGCGAATCGGCGCCTGCCTTCTCGGCGGTCACCACGCAGGGACCGATCAGTTTTCCCGAGGACTACGAAGGCAAATGGGTGATCCTGTTCAGCCATCCGGCCGACTTTACGCCCGTCTGCACAACGGAGTTCATGACGTTCGCCCATTTGATGCCCCAGTTCGAGGCGATCAATTGCAAACTGATCGGGTTGTCGATCGACAGCAATTTCAGCCACATCGCCTGGCTGCGGACGATCAAGGAAAAGATCAAGTACAAGGGCATGGAAGGCGTCGAGGTAACCTTTCCGGTTATCGCCGACCTAAAGATGGAAGTCGCCAGGCTCTACGGCATGTTGCATCCCTCGGCCGACGATTCGCACGCCGTTCGGGCGGTGTTCATCATCGATCCCGAGGCGAAGGTCCGGGCGGTGTTGTACTACCCGTCTTCGACGGGCCGCAACTTTCAGGAAATCCTGCGGATGCTTATCGCCCTGCAGACGGCCGACCAGCACAAGGTGGCCACTCCGGCCGATTGGCAACCGGGCGACGAAGTGATTGTACCCCCGCCCGGCTCGTGCGGCACGGCCCAAGAGCGCATGACCAAGCCCGACAAGGACACCCGCTGCCTGGACTGGTTCCTCTGTCTGAAGAAGTTACCCAAATCGGCCCTGAAACTGCCGCCGGCGTTGAAATAGTCGGCGGGAAATTTTGTCGAGCAAATGGCCAAAAAGCCCACGGGTTGCATCCGGTGGGTATGGAATAGCGTGAAGATATATTCGTCCAAGTTCGTAATCCCCCCGCGATCGCAGTCGCGGGGCGTTTGTTGACGCATCAACGCCAATAGGAATTCATGAAAACTTTTTTCGACTGCCTCCCCTGTTTGATTCGCCAAACTCTCGACTCGGTCCGCTCGACCACGGACGATGAACAAACGCAGGAATCGATCCTCCGAGATGTGTTGAAGGAACTCGCTGAAATGGATTTTCAGCAGCCCCCGGCGGCCATGGCCCAGGCCATCCATCGTCGCATCCGCAAGACAACGGGCAATCTGGATCCGTACGTGGAAAAGAAACGGCGATTGAACGACATGGCGCTGAAACTTTATCCGGTTTTCGCCCGACGGATCGAGCAATCGGCCAATCCGCTGGAGCTTGCCGCGCGGTTGGCCATCGCCGGAAACGTGATGGACCTCGGCGTAAAGAGCAATCTCGACGAAGCCGAGATGATCGCCGAGATCGACGACTGTCTGACCACGCCGCTGGACGCCGACAACGTGGCCGAGTTCGCCCAAGCAATAGACGAAGCGGAGAACATCCTCTATCTGACGGACAACTCGGGAGAAATCGTCTTCGACCGATTGCTCATGGAACGGCTCCCGCGCGAGAAGCTGACCGCGGCCGTCCGAGGCGCTCCGATCATCAACGACGCCACCATCGAGGACGCCGAATACATTCGGCTTGCGGAGGTGGCTCGCGTAATCGACAACGGCTCCGACTCGCCGGGCACGATCCTTGACGATTGCAGCGAGGCGTTTCGCCACCATTTCGAGCGGGCCGACTTGATTATCGCCAAAGGACAGGGCAACTACGAGACGCTTGCCGGGTCTCCATACCCGATCTTTTTTCTTCTGCGGATCAAGTGTTCGGTAATTGCCCGCGACCTGAATCTCCCGGTCGGCACTGTTGTGTTGACGCACTCGCCCCATGCCGTGGCATGACCACTGTGCCGCGGTTTTGGGATATTTGAGCCGGATTGCGAAAAAAATGTCGGAAATGGCTATTGACCGCCTGGAAACTGCCGATATACTCAACTATTATGATCAACATGCTGGTGATAATCTGTCGTTTGTCATTCGCAAGCACTACCCCCCCTACCCAAGACTGCGAGTGGCCGCGAAGTAGTGCGTAATGTTTGGCGAAAAGGGGTCGGTTTTGCGGGCTGGCCGCTGTAGCCTGGTTGGAGACTTCGGAGAATTCAGTTTGTCAGAACCTATGAGGATGTCCTTTTTTGCCCCGCATACATCACTAATTTGATAATGGTACGAATGATGAATATCAACTTCGCACATCGAAGAGCACTTACAAAAACCATCTCCTGGCGCTGCTTGTCGTTGGTCTTCACCACAATCGGCATTTGGGTGATTACGGGGCGGCTGTGCTTCGCTGCCTCGGTGGGCGCTCTGGAAATTGCCGTCAAGTTCGGCGGCTACTACCTGCACGAACGTTTTTGGGAGCGGGTTGACCTTCGTAAGGTGTCAACGCCTCGATTTTTTCTTTGGTTTGTTTCCCAAAAGGAGGAGCAACAATGTCAGCGGAAACTCTCGTAGTCAACGGAGATGTCAAAAGGTTGGTTGAGGAACTCAATTTTGCCAAAAAGGTAGAACGGTCGTTGCGTTTGATTCGGGAGACATACGAACAGTACGGCAACCGGTTGGTCGTGGCGAACAGTCTGGGCAAGGATTCCCACGTGGTTTGGGATTTGGCGAAGAGGGTAAGCCCGGAGATTCGCGGTTTCATCGTGACTACCCGTTTCAAGCCTTCCGAAACAAAGCGGTTCATGAGAGCCGAAGTAGCGCGCTATCCTGAGTTGCGGGTATTTTCCCACGACGAGCCGATTCCCGATCGTCTGTATGCTACCGACCCCGACCGCTGCTGCGACGTGCTGAAGGTTCAGCCCACACGACGGGCCATCGAAGAGATGGGCGTTGATTGCTGGGTCACGGGTCTTCGATGCACGGAAGGCCGCACCCGCACCGACTATCGGGAGATCGAAGAGCGCGACGAGGGGCTTGTCAAGCTCAACCCGATCTTGATTTGGCACGAGCGGGAAGTGTGGCAATACTTGGCCCTTCGTCAGATTCCGGTCAATGCGTTGTACGCCGAGGGCTATCGCTCCCTGGGATGCGCTCCCTGTTCGCGGGTCTCTGCGGGTGGCGATGAGCGTGCCGGACGTTGGATCGGCACCAGCAAGTGCGGCGGCGAGTGCGGGATTCACACCCGGCCGCTGAGGACCAGCGGCGAGCTGGTTCACGGGTAGTATCGACCCACGTTGAGACGGCAGCAAGAAAGGAACGCGATGTGACCGATTTGAAGCCCGTGCGGTTTCCGTGCGAGAATTTTCCCGAGAACCCGTTTCAGGCGCGGTTGCTGGGAATTTATCCACAGCGGCCGGAAGGACTGTTCATGCAGCGTGTGAAGGCCCCGGCGGGACGGATGACCTTGGAGCAGTGGCAGGGGTTGGGGGAACTGGCCGCCAGATATACGCCGGAGTACCCGCTGCACGTGACCACGCGGCAGAACCTTGAACTACACGGTATCTGCATGGGAGACTTGCCGGCGGTACAACGGGGCATCGACTCGCTCGGCATGACCGGAGCAGCCGCTTGCGGCGACAGCGTGCGCAATATCGCCGTCTGTCCCCTCCACGGATGCTGTCCCGGCACGTGGGACATCGGCGAGTTGGTCCGCGCCATCCGGGCTGCCGTGGAATCGTTGCCCTGGCGGGAAGACCTGCCGCGAAAGTTCAAGATCAGCGTTTCCGGCTGCCATAAGGCGTGCGGCCGACCTTGGATCAATGACGTAGGATTGGTGGCCAACCCGGACGGTGATTTCCGCGTCATCTTGGCCGGCTCGCTGGGCGCGAAACCCGACCTGGGTCTGCTCGTCTACGACTCACTGCCGCTCGACGACGTATTGCCTTTGGTCGTGGCCGTGCTCCGGTTGTTTCATGCGGAAGGCGGCCGTACCAATCGGAGCCGCGCACGGCTGCGTCATCTGCGGCAACGACTAGGCGAGGAGGTTTTTCGAGGTCGCGTGGATGAGCTTCTCAAGATAGAAAAGCGGGAAGGCCATTGGCCCGCGCCAACCTTGCGCCGAGTGGAAACCGAAGTTCCGCTGCGCGAGCGGCTCTGCTTGCCCCTGGGCGACATTGCCCCCGACATGGTTTCGGAGATGGTCGAGACAGTCAGGGCCGTGAACGGAGAAGTACGGTTGGGGATGTGCCACGACCTGCTTATCCTTGCCGAAACGCCGCCGGCCCTAAGCCCGCGGCTGGCGGCGTTGAGCGGTGAGAACCCAGTTGTCGCATGTCCCGGCACAACGTGGTGTACGCGCGGCCTGGTCGATTCCCGCGGAGCCGCGAGCCGCATCCGCCGTGCGTTGCCTGGTGGTTGTGAGCTGCTGGTGGGCATTACGGGATGTCCGAACAATTGCTCGCAAGCCGCCACGGCCGACATCGGGTTGATTGGCCGGCTGCTGCGGCGCGGCGGCCAAGAGCGCGTCGAGGGGTTTCGACTCTTCGCCGGCGGCGGCAAGGGCGAGACGCCGGCGTTGGCCGACGAGCTTCATCCCGGTTTGCCCGCGGAGAAGGTCCACGAAGCCGTGGTTTGGCTCGCCCAGGAGTATCGGCGCGCCCAGGGCAATCATGCCACGTCTTTTGCGGATTTCGTGGCCGCCTCCGGCGATGCACTCCGCGGTGAGCTATCCCGACGATATGGCTTAGTAAATACAACGTGAGGCCACGATGACTACCTCAACTATCTCGTCGCAAGAGCGGATCGTCACCCGGCGTCAAGTTGCCGTCGCATATTTGCCGTTGGCGATCCGCACTGCCGACCTACCCTGTCTGGTCGTCGGCGGCGGCCGTGTCGGCACACGCAAAGCCATAACCCTCTGCCGCGCCGGGGCAAAGGTCACTATTCTCTCGCCGGAGATTTCGCCGCGGCTACGGGAGTTCGTCAATCGCGGCCAGATCGAGTGGCTCGAATCGCAATACACGCCGTCGCGGATGCGTGGTTTTCGCTTGGTGGTTGCGGCTACTGCCGATCATCGGTTGAACTGCCGGATCGGTCAGGATGCGGAGGCTAAAGGAATCCTCTCTTGCGAGGTCTCGTCGGCCGACTCATCTCGCGTTATTTTTCCCGCCGTTTGCCACGAAGGAAATATAACGGTGGCGGTCCATTCCCAGGGGCGGGATTGCCGGCAGTCACAGACCGTGCGGAATCGTATCGCCGTCTGGCTGTCGGCGTCACGACAGTTGCACAAGGTGCAGGCCGGCCGTCGAGAACACCGTGGCGAGGCCCCTACACATCTCGGGGAGATTGACGCACGACAATGGGCATCAGCAGGCAGGGTATACATTGTCGGTGCGGGGCCTGGCGCGGCTGATCTGATCTCTTTGCGCGGCTACCATGCCTTGCGGTCGGCCGACGCCATCCTGGTTGACCGGCTAATCCCCGCGACTTTTCTCGAAGACCTTGGCATTTCCTTGGCCGGCAAGTTGATCCAATGGCTGGGAAGCGAGGAGCGCCATTGGACCCAAGAGGAAATCAACGGCTGGCTGGTGGCCACCGCGGCAACGGGCCGGATTGTAGTTCGCCTGAAAGGCGGCGATCCGTTCGTCTTCGGTCGCGGCGATAGCGAAATCGAGTCTCTGGAAAGCCATCGCATCCCTTGGGAGGTGATCCCCGGCGCTAGCTCTGCAACGGCGGTGCTCGGCAGCGCCGGATTGCCTCTCACCAGACACGGCCAACGGCGGTCGTTCGCGGTGGCAACCGCGCGAGTGGAAGGCGGTCAGGTCTCCGCGTCCTTTCCCCGCGCCGACTCGTTGGTGATTCTCATGGGGGTGATGGTGTTAGGCCAAGTGATATCGCGGCTGTTGGCCGATGGCTGGCCGCCCGACACCCCGGCGGCGATTGTTGAGCGCGGGACGCTTGCGTGGGAGCGACAGATAAGCGGCCCGCTGTGCCGGCTCAGTGAGTTGGCCGAGCGTGCCAGCGTGGCGTCGCCTGCGCTGGTTGTGGTCGGTAAAGCCGCCCGAGCCATTGCGGCGATCCGCAGTCGGCCAACAATCCTTTACACTGGCTTGGACGCTACGGGCTTTCGGACGTTGGGAAACGTCTTGCACTGGCCGGCCCAAGCGATCGTCCCCAACGAGGAAGGCCAAAGGCGGCTCCCGCACGCCCTTGCGTCGCTCCGCCGCGGTGACGTGGACTGGGCCGTGTTCGCGGACAAACTTGCCGTCAAGACATTCTGGATCGCGGTGGCCGACCAACGGCTGGACGCCCGCATCATGCGTAGCACCAAAATCGTCGCTCTGGGAATAGAGACGTCGCGACGGCTTGAAGAGTATTGCCTCCGCGCCGATGTGGTGATAACGGAAAAGGACGTTCGGAAGACTGCCGCACGGCTTGGGGAGTTGTCTCACAAAGGTGTACTGGTGGTGGAAGGCAGCCACACCCCACGTGGACTTTGCCGCCAGCTTGAAGAGGCCGGCGCGGTGGTAAATCATCTGGTTCTACACCGGCTTGTACCACATCCCGAGTTGGGCCGACCGCTTCCCAGCCATAATGTAGTCTATTTCGTCAGCCCTGCCGGGGTCCGCGCCTATACGAAGACATACGGCAAAAAGGCGTTTCAACGTGAGATTTGGTGTCTTGGCGAGGCAACGCGGAGAGCGCTGGCCGCGTGCGGCGTCCCGGCAATCGTCGTGCGTCCGTCGCGACAGTTGCTTGCCTGCCAGACGTAAAAAATCGCAAACCTGAATCAGACCTTGTAAAAAATTATAGCGAACTATAAAACAGGAGGAAATCAGAACAATGGGAAACTCCACTATCTTCAGCCGCACGCGTCCGGCGAACTTCAACGCCGATCGTCCGTCCACCTCCACAATGGCGCCGCTCCCGGTGTCGTGACCGGCCAACAGCAGATCCGTTTCCCGCTAGGCAACCGTTTTCAATCCGGCTCGGGACGCTCCACCGTGAGCGGTTGCCGGATATATTCCCAACGCAAATGAACGATTACGTCAAAACGATGAGGGAATTGATCGGCTCCCGGCCGATGCTCTTGCCGGGTGTCCGGGCATTGATTTTCAACGCGAGGCAGGAAATCCTCCTTCAGCGACGGACGGATATGCCCACTTGGTGTTTGCCCTCGGGGAGCGTAGAATTAGGGGAGTCCGCCCTGGAGGCACTGAAACGCGAGGTGGCCGAGGAGACTTCGCTCGCCGTGTTGGAGGCGGAACCGATGGGGCTTTATTCAGGCCCCACGCAAACGATCACTTACCCCAACGGGGACAAAATACAATGTTTCTCGGTCGCTTTCGTGGTCCGCCGGTGGCAAGGCGAGCCGTGTGCGGACGGTGTCGAAGGCTCGGAGGTCCGCTTCTTCGCTCTCGACGGACTGCCACCCGAGTTGACGCCGATCCATGCCCGCACGATCGAGGACTATAAAAACTACCAAGGCACTTTTTTACTGTGCTGAACACGTGTGCCGAAAAGATTCATTTAGAACGGAACAACCGACGAAAGGAATTCTGTAATGACGCGACTGGACGACGTGGAAATCTCCAAGACGATCCTTTGCACGTACCACGAAAAGCTGCTCGACCGACTCACCAGCGACGTGATCGTGGTCGGCGCCGGACCATCGGGATTGATGGCGGCGATAATTCTTGCCCGGGCCGGAGTCAAAGTAACGGTGCTGGAAAAACGCCTCACGCCCGGCGGAGGAGTCTGGGGCGGCGGCATGGGAATGAACGTCGTCGTGGTCCAAGAGGAGGCGATCCCCCTGATGAAAGAGTTGGGGATCCGCTACGAACCACGGGAAAACGGACTCTACGCCGTCGACTCGATCGAATTCAGCGCCGGAATGTGTTACCGCGCGGTCCAGGCCGGCGTTGCGCTGCTGAATCTGTTGACCGTCGAGGACGTGTGCATCCGCGGCGGACGGCTCGACGGCGTCGTGGTGAACCGCACCATGATATCGGGCGCATTGCACGTCGATCCGATCGTTTTCTCGGCCAAGGCGGTCCTCGACGCCACCGGCCACGAGGCGGTGCTGGTCCAGGCGTTGAAAAAACGACGTCTCCTGAAAACCGACGCCGATTGCGTCGAAGGTCCGATGGACGCAGACAACGGTGAGCAGTTTGTCGTCGAGCGCGCCGGCGAATTTTTCCCCGGGCTTTGGATCAGCGGGATGAGCGTCTCCGCCGCGCGAGGAGGACCGCGGATGGGACCGATCTTCGGCGGTATGCTCCTTTCGGGCCAGCGGGTAGCCGAGCAAATCTCCGCCGCGCTGGATGCAATGCGACAAAACGAGTGAGCCTTGCCATGAAAAGCCACATCTTCGGCCCCGTGCCCTCGCGCCGGCTGGGTCGGTCGCTCGGCGTCGATCTGGTTCCCTTCAAGACATGCAGTTTCGATTGCCTCTACTGCCAACTCGGTTGCACGACCTGCAAGACGGTCGAACGGAAGGAATGGGTCCCGCTCGAAAACGTGCTCCCCCAACTCGAAAACAAGCTTTCCTGCAAGCCGGACTACATTACGCTGAGTGGGTCGGGCGAGCCGACGCTCTTCTCACGCCTCGACGAGTTGATCGCACGAATCAAGAAAATGACCGACGTTCCGGTGGCCGTGTTGACCAACGGTTCGCTTCTGTGGAACGAGGAAGTCCAGCGGCAGTTGGCCGAGGCGGACCTGGTCATGCCCTCGCTGGACGCAGGCGATCCGGCTACGTTCCAACTGGTCAACCGACCGCACGAGTCACTTCAATTTGAGAAGGTGCTGGCGGGTCTGATCTCTTTCCGGCGGCGGTTTCGCGGCCGCTATTGGTTGGAGGCGTTGTTGATCGACGGCGTCACGACCACCAAGGCGGAGTTGGCCGCAATAGCCGAATGTGTCGCCAGGATCAAACCCGACCGGCTGCTGCTCGGCACGGTAACTCGTCCACCGACCGAGGCCTGCGCGGTCGCCGTTCCGAGCCAACGGCTGGCGGAACTGGCCGCCGCCTTTTCGCCGCCGGGAGAAATACTGCCGGACCTGCCCGAGCCGAGCTTAGCGTCGCGCGGAGAGGCGAGCCGCGAAGACGTCCTAGCGCTGCTTGCCCGGCGGCCATGCACCGTCGAGGACATCGTTGCCGGCTTGGGAATTCACAGGGTCGAGGCGATAAAACGGATCGAGTCGCTGGAGGCCGACGGACGGATAGAGGCCCTTTCCGGCCGAGAGCAACCCGTTTACCGGCCAGTAGGATACCTGTTATCCTGAGCGCAGCGAAGGATCTCGAATGAAGATGCGTTGCGGGCGAGATCCTTCGCTGCGCTCAGGATGACGATCGTCCCGTGAACGGTTACGCCGTCGGGAAGCCACTGGATGATCGCGGTGGCGAAAATCGCGAGCTGGAACTAGCGACGCCGGTTGTAAAAGCGGCCGAGCGTTTGCATCCCGCGAATCGTGCTGGTACCCAACCGACTTATGCTCAGCAACCGCTCGATCGGCTGGGTAACTCTGCCGATGAACTGATTTGTCGCCATCAGGTTGTCGTCGACGATGTACAGCCGGTCGCCGGGCAGCAATTGGTAATTGGTTCTCGTGGCGCCGCCTCGGGCAATGGCGTCCCAGTCGACCGGGAGGTTCTGCTCGGCGCCGAATCCGCCGGGCGTCGCCCGCGCGACCCACATCGTCTTGCTCGAAACGCTCGTTAGTCCTTGAATTTGGGCGATGGCATCCAAAACGGTCTCGTTCCCCGTGATTGGAAAGCGATTGACTCTTTCGCCGGAATCGACGCCGGCAACGATCACGTAATATCCCTCGCTGTTGTAGCCGACCACGTCAACGCTCAATTCGAGCGATTCAAAGTATTGATCGAGGTGTTTGAGCAACTCCTGTCTCGCTTCGGCGACGGTCTTGCCGACCACTCGAACCAGACCGAAACCTTTAAGGTTCACCATGCCGTCGAGCTGCACCAGATAGTCGCCGCTAATCTCCGCCGCGCTAGCCGAGCGAGACAATTGGACCGTAACTGACGGTTGTTGCAAGACATATTGCAGGGCGTGTCGGATCGCCTCGGCGGCTTCGTCGACCGTTAGCCCGGATACCTGGACCACGCCGTATGCCGGTCCGAGATCGACGATACCCATCTCGCTCACGGAATAATAATCGTCGATCGACATGTTCCACGGCGTCCCAAAGACGCGGATCATCAGCGCGTCGTGGGCGTTGATCCGGTACGGCGGACGGGGGACCAACTTCAGCGTCTCGATCCGAATCATGTCCGGCGGCTCGATGCGGTACGCCGGCAGCGAAACCATCGACAACTCGCTCGGCGGCTCCATTTCGGGCGGAACCGGCGCCTGCAACGAAGACGCGTGGAAATCGATCGCCTGGCAGCCCGCCATGATCGCCGCCAACGAACAGATAACCAGTGCCATCCGAGCCCGATTAGCTACCGGAAAGACGGTGTCGCAGTGGTGCATTTCGCACTTTGTTAGCCCGAAGGGCTTTTGAAAGGCAGCCCAGGGTTGCCGCGCAGCGGCTACCCTGGGAGACGGTTGTCGTATTCCCGCATCAACCCTGAAAGGGTTGCGTCCGTCGGTGCCCCCGCTACGAAACCCCGTTGGGGTTTTCCGTATTTCCCCCCCTGCCCCCAGGGTAGCCGCTACGCGGCAACCCTGGGCTGTCATATTATAAGCCCTTCGGGCTAAGCGATAAATCAAACGACGCAAAGTACGGAATGCACCCGTGTCGCAGTCCGAGCGTGTCGTCGCTCTCCGCCGCACACTCCGCCTTCCATACCATATTTCAGGCTGCACAGCCGACTGCCGGCGGATTGGCATGAGAATGGAGTTCATGGCATGACCCCACCCATTTCGGGGTGGATACGGGTACAACGGCTTGATATTCGGGGAAATGGGTGGTCTGGCTAATGCGCAATAAGGCCCCTGACACCTCTAAATCGGCATTGTCGTTGTAATCGGCAAAGTCAACCAAAAACTTGTCTGTTTTCGGTAGATGGATACCATCTGGCTGAGAGGTGTTCCGTAAGTAGTGTCTGTTGCGGAAAAGCCTGTGTAGGGTGGGTACAACCCCACCCCCCCCCCCCCCCACCCGCAAAAACCATGTTGGGGGGGGGCGGGCCATGCCCCCCCCCCCTTACGCCACAAAAAAAAA
>JAUWPQ010000093.1 GCA_030611515.1 Planctomycetota bacterium
GCTGCGCTCTGCTTGACCCACCCTACCTTCTTTTGCGCAATCGCTTCGCACGAGGGCCGATCTTCGGTAAAATATACCTCTCCGGATATGAGGAAGCGCCTTGATCCGCGGGCCGGATTGACCGTGAAAAACCGCTTGCCCTGGGTGTATTCACCCGGGGCTAAATACGGATATTTCAATTCCAAAACACGTTCCGAGGATATTTCCATGCCGATCCACTTGCCCTCGATCGACCGGCGTCGTTTCCTGGCCGGCACTCTGGCCGCTGGGACCGGATTGCTGTTGCCGCGACAACTGCCGGCACAAGAAGAGCCGCCGATCGATCCGAATCTATGGGTACTGCTGGCCGATATTCACATCGGCCATCCCCGCGACAAAGAATTGCGCGGGGTGCAGCCGGTGGAGAAACTGGAGCAAGCCGTCAGGGAAATCCTCGCCCTGTCGCCTCGGCCGGCGGGGGTGATCGTCGCCGGAGACTGCGCGTTTCTGCATGGCGAGTCGGGCGACTACGTCATGATCGGCAAACTGATCGGGCCGCTGCGCCAAGCCGGCGTGCCAATTCACTTCGCGCTGGGCAACCACGACAATCGAGAGCGGTTCCTGGCGGCGTTTCCCGAGGCGAAAAAGCAGGCCGCCGTCGATCCCGGCAAGTTTGGCAAGTACGTCTCCGTGCTGGAAACTCCGCACGCCAACTGGTTCCTGTTGGATTCGCTGGAGAAGACCGACGCCACGCCCGGCCTGATGGGCGAAGCGCAATTGGCGTGGCTCGCCAAGGCCCTCGACGCCCGGCCCGACAAGCCCGCACTGGTCCTGGCCCACCACAACCCCAATATCAAAGGCAAGTTCCCCGCGGGGGTAAAGGATACCAAAGCCCTGTTCGAGGTGTTGATGCCACGGAAACAGGCAAAGGCGTATTTCTACGGCCACACACACTGCTGGAACATTGGCCGGCGAACAGACCTGCATTTGGTAAACATACCGGCCACTGCCTGGTTGTTCAACAAATCCCAGCCGCGCGGTTTCGTCACCGTTCAACTGCGGTCCGACGTCGCAACGTTTGAGCTGCACGCGCTCGACCGCAAACATGCCAAGCACGGGGAGAAGATCGATTTGAAATGGCGGACGTGATGGAAGGGGGCGAGAGCGAGATTTTCAAGACACGCAAATCAGCGGCGCATCAGACAAGACCAGGCCGCGTGGTGTCGGTTGGGGTCCGAGCCTTCGAGGCGCGTCGGCCGTAGGTGGACGAACTCGAACAGCCGACCCAGCTCGTTGCGGATTTCGTCCTCACTGACTTGCGGCGGACCGTCGTCTTCCGTCTTGCTCGGCGCGCCGGACAAACATAAGAAATGGGAACCCGGTCGGGTAACGCGCCACAGCATGTCGAGGTACGGGGCCAACTGTGCCTCGCGGACGGAGTGATACATACCGGCGTCGTAGACGAGGTCGAACTGTCCGGTCTTGGGGACGAACTCGAAGGCGTCGGCCATCACGAAGTGCAGCAGGGTGTCGTGCTGTTCGGCCCGCAGCCGTGCCCGCTCCACGGCGATGGGCGAACAATCGATCGCCGTGACCTCGAAGCGGCGCTGGGCCAGCAGGATCGCGTCGGCCCCGGTGCCGCAGCCGACCTCCAACACCGTTTGCGGGCACAATTGGTATTCGTCGAGGACGCGGCTCAACTCGGCGTGGGGTTTGCCCGCGTCCCAGGGCGGCGTCCCCTTGCGGTAGACCGCGTCCCAATCGGCGACGGTCGAATACTTGGCTTTCAACTGCTGGCTCATGACGGACTCCTGCTAAGAGATATACAACCTCTAGTTTGAGGCTTTGCGACGTGTTTGGCAAGAGGCCCCGGAGGGAATGTAGAAGGATGAAGGATGAGGGATGAAGGATGAAAAGTCCGCCGGAGGACGCCTTCACTTAATTCATCCCTCATCCCTCATCCTTCATCCCTCATTTTTACTTCGCCACCGTCTCGCGGATGAACCTGACTTGCGGTTTTCCGCCGCCGCGTGTGGGTGTGCCGGTCAGATATTCCGCCATGTAGCGTTGGCGTTCGCGTCCCTTTTTCGGCGGGCGGAAATTGTCCCCTTTCTGCAACACCGGCCGGGTCTCGGTAATGCCGCCGAACTCGCGGGTACCCGCCGCCTGGCAGGGGAACCAATGCCCTTTCCCGCTCTCGTCGCAGAGATAGAACTCGGGATAGCAGTGGCCGGGAACCCAAACGGTTCGGGCGGGTATGCCGGCCGCGCGACAGATGGCGATGAACAGCGAGGTCAATTCCTCGCAGTCGCCGGTGCCGTCCTTCAGCGCCGCCAACGCCCCCTTCAACGGCCCGTTCTGATACTTCACGTTCTCGCGGACCCAGTCGTAGATCGTCTCGACCTTCTTCCACGCATTCTTTTCGTCGGCGCCGATCGTTTTCGCCAACTTGCGGATCCTCGGACTGCGGCTTTCGATCTTCGGGCTGGGTACAAGATAGAGGCGTATCTCCCGCGGCATTTTTTTTTCGTCGGGCAACACGTAGCGGTCGGTGTCCTCGGGCGGCAGCATCGTGCTGCGGCGGATCTCGACCGTCACCAGCGCCTTGGCCTCTTTGCCCGCGGCGAGCATCGGAATCCGCACGTTCATGATTTTCACCCCGCCGTCGATCATCTTGTAGCTGATCTTGGCCTCCGGCGATACCTCTTCTTCGAGGATTGTCACTTGCTGCTCGGGCCAGTCGGTGGGCACGGGCGCGTATCCGGTTATTCCGCGGCATGCCCCGCCGGTGGCCTTGACGATCATACCCGTCCGCCAGCAGGTCGTCTGCGAATCGCCCATTCGCGGTCCTTCGGCCTCGCCCTGCTTGAATTGGGCCGATACCGGCGCAACCGATACAAGCCACAGCAACGTTGTAAGTAAGCATGAACGTATCAACATAGCTTTCGCCTCCTCTTGTCTATTGTAACTTAGCCAGCGGGAGAAAGCGGTAAAATTATCTCCGGCCGCCACCCGCGGACGGGGTATCGGGGCCGAGCGTTTGTTTTGCTATCATGGTAAGTACCTATTGAAACCCGTCCACAAACAGGTCTTTACCATGTCGGACACACGACCGAATCGACAGCAGATACTTGAACTTGCCAATGGCTTTCGCCCGGCATGCGTGATCGGGGCCGCCGCCGAACTGGATGTTTGGACCGTATTGGCCGACCATTCCCTTTCGGCCGAGGAGTTTGCCGAGAGGCTCGACTGCGACCTCCGCGCGACCGCCATGCTGTTGGACGCCGTCGCCGCGCTCGGGCTGTTGGATAAGCGCGACGGCCGATACTCCGTGCCGTCGGAGCTGCGCGATTGGCTGGTCGAGGACGGCGCCGATACGGTCCTGCCCATGTTGCGCCACGCGACGAACACGATGCGCGGCTGGTCGCAATTGGCGTGGACCGTGAAGGGTGGCATTCCCATGCCGCGGCCCTCGAGCATCCGCGGTCCCCGGGCGGACATCGACAGTTTCATCGCCGCCATGCACACCGTCTCCGGCCCCGTGGCCGACGAGGTTGTGCGTCAACTCGGTCCACTACAGTTCAAGCACGTGCTGGACGTTGGCGGTGCGTCGGGCACCTGGACGCTGGCCCTGCTCCGCGCCGCGCCGGGAGCGACGGCCGTGATCTTCGACCTGCCCGAGGCCATCGCCCAGGCCGAGCGACGGTTGGCCGGCTCGGAGTTCGCCGATCGGGTATCGCTGGTGTCCGGCGATTTCTACGCCGACGAGTTGCCCGGCGGGGCCGACTTCGCCTGGGTAAGCGCCATCTGCCACCAGCATTCGCGGCCGCGGAACCGCGAGTTGTTCGCCAAGGTGTTTCGCGCTATGGTGCCCGGCGGTCGGATCGCGGTCCGCGACGTGGTGATGGACCCGTGCCGTACCAGTCCTCCTCAAGGCGCCCTGTTCGCCATCAACATGCTGGTGAACACCGAGAGCGGCGGCACGTTCACCTTTGACGAATTCGCCGCCGACCTGCGAGCGGCCGGCTTCGAGAACCCGCGTTTGGCGCTGAAGCACGAGGCGATGAACTCATTGGTGACGGCCCAGCGGCCGTAATGCATATGGCGATCTCATAAAGCCGCGACCATCACAGGGCGGCATTCCAGGGGCACTTGACCGCGCCCCGATACTCTTGATAGATTAGTACGTTTGGAAATCTCCGCCAATAACCCGTCGAGGGCTTTCCGGTGCCTGTTACTTGCGTGGTTGGTTTGCAGTGGGGCGACGAGGCGAAGGGGAAAATCGTCGACCTGCTGACCGAGCGACACGAAATCGTGGTCCGCTACCAGGGTGGGGCCAATGCCGGACACACCGTCGTCCGCGACGGTCGGTCCTATAAACTCTCGCTGATACCCAGCGGCATTTTCCGCCCCGAAGTGCGGTGCGTCATCGCCACCGGCGTGGTGCTGAACCCCGCCGCGCTGCTCGACGAAATCGACACGCTCACAAAACTCGGCGTGAAGGTGGCCGACAACCTGATCGTCAGCGATCGGGCACACGTGATCTTCCCCTGGCACTTCGAGGAGGACCGCCTGTTGGACCGGCAGTGCGGCGACGAAGCGATCGGCACCACGTTGCGCGGCATCGGCCCGTGCTACAGCGACAAGGTCGGCCGTTCGCTGGCCGTGCGCGTCGGCGACATGTATCGTCCCGACTTTCGTGGGCGGATCGAGCGGATCGTACGCGCGAAGAACGAAGTGTTCGCCGCCCTTTCGGCCGACGTCCGGCTCGACGCCCAAGAGATATTCGACCAGTATCACGCCTACGCCGAGCGGTTGGCGCCACACGTGGCCGACACGACGGCCTTCCTGCTCGACGCGGTCGAGGCCGATCGCCGCGTGCTGTTCGAGGGTGCCCAGGGCGCGCTGCTGGACATCGACCACGGCACGTTCCCCTTCGTCACCAGCAGCAACAGCTCGGGCGTGGGCGCGTCGGCCGGCTCGGGAGTGCCGGGGCGATACATCGACAAGGTGATCGGGATTATCAAAGCGTACAACACCCGGGTCGGCGGCGGACCGTTCCCCACCGAGCAGGACAACGCCACGGGCGAGAAAATACGCCGAAAAGGCAACGAATACGGCACCGTTACTAAACGACCGCGGCGTTGCGGCTGGTTCGACGCGGTGGCCGCGCGCTACACCGCCCGGCTGAGCGGCGCGGACTCGCTGGCTTTGATGTTGCTCGACGTGCTTAGTGGGATGTCGGAACTGAAAATCTGCACGGCATACGAACTGGACGGTCGGCGGACCGCCGATTTTCCCAGCCACGTGGACGATCTGCGCCGCGTCGTGCCGGTCTACGAGACGCTGCCCGGCTGGCAAGAAGAAATCGACGGCGCGGCGACGATCGACGATTTGCCGCCGACGGCGAGGAAGTACGTCGAGCGGATCGCCGAATTGCTCGGCCGTCCGGTGGAGATCATCTCCGTCGGCCCCGACCGCCGGCAGACGATTTTTGTCCCGCAGTAGAACGAAATCGGATTTTTCTGTGTTGTTCTTGTTGTTTAGAACGATAATGCGGCTGTTGTTTAGCGGCCGCCGGCACGGCGGCCCGTATTCCGCTGCAAGCCGCCGTACCGGCGGCTGCTAAACACGTTAATCGTCCGACTTTTTCATGCCCATCCACCGACTGTCCCAAAGCCTGGTGAACAAGATCGCCGCCGGCGAGGTGGTCGGGCGTCCGGCCAGCGTGGTCAAGGAACTGATGGAAAACGCGATCGACGCCGGGGCCACGCGGATTGACGTGTCGGTCTCGCAAGGCGGCTTGGATTCGATCCGCGTGGTGGACAACGGCGGCGGAATCGCGGCCGACGAGTTGCCCCTGGCGGTGGCCAGCCACGCCACCAGCAAGATATCCGAGGCCGACGATCTGTTCCGCGTCGGCACGCTGGGTTTTCGCGGCGAGGCGTTGGCCTCGATCGCCGCGGTCGGCCGGATGACGCTCAGCAGCCGCACACCCGAGGGCCAAAGCGGCGCGGAGATCGAGTGCGTCGGCGGGCAGTTGAGCGAAATCGTTCCTTGCGGCGCGCCGGTGGGCACAATCGTCGAGGTCCGCGACCTGTTCTACAACACTCCGGTGCGGCGGAAGTTTTTGCGGACCTCGGCCACCGAGTTCGGCCATGTATCGGAGGCGTTCACGCGGATCGCCCTGCCCGCCACGCAAGTCCATTTTTCGCTGCGGCACAACGACAAACCGGTCTTCGATCTGCCGGTCGGCGGCGGCTGGCTCGAGCGGATCGCGCTCTGCTTCGGCCGCGAACTGGCCGAGAACCTGATCTGGGTGGAAAGCGTCGAGGACGATGTCTCGCTGTCCGGCTACGCCGCCCATCCCGGCCACAGCCGCGGTCATAACCGGATGCAATACTTTTTTCTCAACGGCCGGCACATCCGCGACCGGTCCTTGCAACACGCCCTGGGCGAGGCGTATCGCGGACTGCTGACGGTCGGCCGCCAGCCGATCGCATTTATTACGATGAGGATGCCCCCGGAACTGGTCGACGTGAACGTCCATCCAACGAAGCTCGAGGTTCGCTTCCTCGACTCCGGCCGGCTGTACAGCCAACTGCTGGCAATGCTTCGCGCCAAGTTTCTGACAACCGATTTGCACGCACGGATACAATCGGGCGGCGAAGCGTCGAGCGACGACGCGGCCACCGCGCACGACTCGGCTCATGCCGACCAATTGCGCCAGCAACTCGTCGATTGGGCCAAGGGCAAGGTGGCGTCTTGGGACCAGGGGGCAGAGGTCGGAGGTCAGGGGGCAGAGGTCGGAGGTCAGAGGGCAGAAGACGATAGCCGGGGGCTAACAGCCCCCGGTGAAGCCGGCGGTTTCACCGGCCAACCGCTGGAACTGCGGCCGCTGGGCTCTTGTAGCACAGCCGCCCCCGGCTGTGTGGATCAGCCACAGCCGAGGGAGCCACAGCCGAGGGCGGCTGTGCCACATGCGGCCCTGCAAATCCACGATCGCTACCTCGTGACCGAGAGCGAGGAGGGCGTGACGATCATCGACCAGCACGCCCTGCACGAACGCATCTTGTACGAGCAACTAAAACAACGGGTAGCGGCCGGAGCGGTCGAGACTCAGAACCTGTTGGTGCCCGAGCCGGTCGATCTAAGCCCCACCGAGGCGGCCGCCGCGCTGGAAAACCGCGATCTGTTGGCCCAGTTGGGCGTACGGATCGAGTCGTTCGGCGGCGACACGGTATTGCTCTCCGGCTATCCGGCGATGTTGGCAAACATACCTCCGGTGGAAGTATTGCGGGTGGTTTTGGAACGGATCCTCGCGGAGGTAAAACAACCGGACCGCCGCGACCTGTTGGACGACCTGTTGCACACGATCGCCTGCAAGGCGGCGATCAAGGCTGGCGACCGGCTCGCGCCGGAGGAGATCGCCGCCCTGTTGGAGCAGCGTCACCTGGTCGAGGACGCCCATCACTGTCCCCACGGCCGCCCCACCGCGCTGGTCTTCACGCGGGAAGAGTTGGACCGGCGGTTTAAGAGGGTGTGAGGAGGGCGGGGTTCGGGATTCGGGATTAGAGTTTAGCCGCCGCGTCCACGCGGTGCATGGACGTTGTTGAGTTAACTTACTTGTGCTACAATAACATGGAGTAAGGTTCCTTCGGGAGAGTGATCCGTGTCTACAAACTCATGCAATCCGCAGACGGCCTTGAAGTTTGAGGCGGAAGTACACGAGCATGGGCGCATCGAGCTTACCGTTCCATTCGCGCCGGGCGCTCGGGTAGTGGTTTTTGTGGTGCAAGAACCGGCGGACGCAATGGATGATCTCGTGGCCGCGGCTCAGACATCGTTGGGCTTTTGGGACAACCCTTACGATGACCAGATCGGGTGAAAAAATCGGTTGGATCGGAGGATGGCTCGGAGGGTTTATCTGGGTCGCCATCTTGGCGATCATCTTCCTGGTCCAAGGAGAATTGGCGAAGGGCATCTTGGGCCTGGCCTTGACATGTGCCGCGGTGGCGTTGATCCTTGCCGCCGCGCCTTGGAAGTATCCCAACACGCCCTACTGGAAGCTCATGTCGCCGATTTATCTCGTCTTCTTCGGCTCGATAGCTTGGGCGTTTTGGTCTTTCAGCGACGGCGGCACCGAGGATATTGGACTATGTTGGTGGAACGCGCTGTATCTCCTACCCACCTTGATCCCCCTGGTCACCATGGGGCAGCGGCGATGGAACGATTGCAATGAATAACGGGGCGTTCGCACGATCAAAACTGCACACCGACGTCGCGTGCGGCGTGAATCACGCGAACAATCTCGATTCCGTGTTCTGAAAGGTGATATAGCAACAAATAATTTCCGCAAGAAAAGCTACGCAGCCCTGCCGCAAGCTCATCTCGCGACTCACCCATCAATGGTTGGGAAGCCAGAAGTAGAAACTTCCGATAGAATTCCTCAATCAATTGATTGGCCGCTGTCCGATTATCCTTGGCGACGTACATCCAGATTTCGTCAAGGTCGTTTTTCGCAAGTGGTGCAACCGTGTACGGAGTCATGGGCGGGCTTGCTCCGCGTCCAACCTCCTTTGACCGCGCTCTTTGATGTCTTCAAAAAAGAGCCGCAGTTCCTCCTCGTTCTTCAGTTCGATGCCCTCGCCACGGTCAAGCTGGTCCAATGCCGGTTGGATTTCCCGCCGAAGTTCCTCGATCCGTTGCCGGCGCTGCTGAAGGAGCCGAAGCGCGTCGCCGACCACTTCGGACTCGGTCGTGTAACTGCCGCTGCCGATAACCTGATTGACGAATCGCTGAAATTCGGATGGGATTTCGACGGTCATGACGCAATTCCTCCACAAAAAAGCATACCACGATACGGGGGTACGGTCAATTCGTTGCCACGTTGGTGATCTCGGCGGCCGGGTTTGATTTTTCGGGATGGATTTGCCACAATGGGGGACGTGTGATCGCCCACACCGGCCACGAGTGGCCGGGCTAAACGATCTGACGCCGCGTGGACGCGGCGGCTAAACACGGACTAATATTTATGATCCCTAATCCCTCGCCCCTAACCCCTCGCCCCTCACCATGATCTGCGTCAGTATTGGCCGCGGCCGACATCGACACGTTATCGCCGAGTATCGACACTTGGTCGACCAGGGCGCCAAGTTGATCGAACTCCGCTTGGATTACATCAACGGCGAGGTGAACCTCAAGCGGTTGATTGCCAACCGGCCCTCTCCGGTGGTGATCTCCTGCCGCCGCGCGATCGACGGCGGAAAGTTCATCGGCAGCGAGGAGCAGCGGCGACTGCTGCTTCGAACCGCGATTGCCGAGGAGGTCGAATACGTCGACCTCGAGGCCGACGTGGCCACCTCGATCCCCCGCTTCGGCCGCACAAAGCGGATCGTCAGTTTACACGACTTCCGAAAGACGCCGGACGACCTCGAAGAGATACACGGCCGGTTGTGCAAGCTCGATCCCGACATCGTAAAGATTTGCACGATGGCCAATCATCCGTGCGACAACCTGCGGATGCTCGAGCTGACCCGCCGCAGCAAGACGCCGATGATCGGCCTCTGCATGGGCGACATCGGCACGCCGACGCGTATCCTGGCCGGTAAGTTCGGCGCTCCGTTCGGCTACGCCACGTTCCATCACGAGCGGGCGTTGGCCCCCGGCCAGCTCAGCTTCCAGCAGATGACCGAGATGTATCATTACGACCGGATCGACGCCGACACTGAGGTTTACGGCGTGATCGCCGACCCGGTTGGCCACAGTCTCGGTCCGCTGGTCCACAACGAGGCTTTCCGTCATCACGGCCTGAACAAGGTCTACATTCCCATCCGCGTGCCGCGAGAGGATCTTTCCCGGTTCATCGACGACGCGGGCGTGCTGGACATTCGCGGCTTGAGCGTCACCATTCCGCACAAAGAGGAAGTGGTCAGGAAGCTCACCGAGGCCGACACCGTGGTGGCGGGTATCGGATCGGCAAATACCATAATTTTCGACGGCAAGAAGCGGCTGGGATACAACACCGATTATCGGGCGGCGATGGAAAGCCTCGAGGCGGCTTTCGGAGGTCGAGACGAAGCCCAGCGGAAGCTGCGCGGAAGGACCGCCCTGGTGCTCGGCGCCGGCGGGGTGGGCAAAGCCGTCGTCTATGGATTGATCCGGCGCGGCCTGAACGTCGTGGTCGCCGACGGAGAGGCCCGTCAGGCCCTGTTGTTGGCCCAACGATTCGACTGCCGTTCGATCGAATGGTCGGCCAGACATTCCGTCTCTCCCGATTTATTGTTCAACTGCACTCCGATTGGCATGCACCCGAACGTGGACGAGACGCCCTTCGAGAAACACCACCTGCGCCCTTCGTCGCTCGTTTTCGACGCCGTTTACAACCCCGAGAACACGCTGCTGGTCAAAGAGGCCCGTAGCCGCAATTGCCTGACGATTACCGGAGTCGAGATGTTCGTCCGTCAGGCGTGCCGGCAGTTCAAACTGTTCACCGGCCAGGAAGGCCCCACCGATCTGATGCGCGAGACGATCCGCCGGGCAATCGGAGCGGCGAAGTATTGAATGAGGGATGAGGGATGAGGGATGAGGGGCGAGGGGGGAAAGCTGACAAGCCGCTTGCGGTTTCGCAGTACGCCCGGGTGCCACGGGCATCTTGCCCGTGCAGCACTGGCGAGACGCCAGTGCCACCCTACGTCTTCCGCCTTTCTTTCAGCCACAGCGCGTCCTCGCGTAGCTCCTCGATCGTTTCCCGCAGTCCGATGAACTTCCGCCGGAAACGGCGCCAAGCATAGTATCCTCCCCCGAACGCCAGCGTCAGCAGGCCGGCGGCGAGAATCAACAGCCATCCGCCTCGGGAGATGCCCAGGCATCCGTCCAGCACTTCCGCCAGCGCGACGACCGCCAGCGGCAGTGCCGTCAACGCCGCGACGGCGGCGATCAACCAGAAAAAAGCCAGCCGCGCGACCGACCGCAGATCGGCCTCGATTTCCAGCCGGGCCAACTCCCACCGCGTGGCGGCCATTTCCCGCAGTTCGTCGCCCAGGGCGGAGAACTGTTCTCGCACGTCGGCCAGTAGCGGTCGGTCGGCTGGATCGTTCATCTAGGATATTGGGGTTTCAGTTTCCGGCGAGGCAGAAGGGAGAGGGGAGAAGAGAGAGGAGTGAAGGCTCGAATGGCTTTTTATTACCCTTCTCTCTTCTCTCTTCAGCCTTCAGCCTTCAGCCTTCAGCCTTCAGCCTTCTTCCTTGTGGTATCGTTAATCATCCAGGTTCGAGTCGGCCCACAAGCGATGCAACTCGGCCGTCAGACCGTGTCGTATTCCGTCCAGTGCTTTGTGGACCAGCGAGCGGCCCAGCCAGCGCGAGACCGCAGCGGGCCGCAGGGCGTTCGAGGCGGCCATGCCCGTCCCCAGCGCCGCCGCCAGCGCCCAGCCGGGATAGCGGACCACGTAGGTCCGCCAATCGACCAACCGCCGGGCATCGTCTCCGACGGCACGGAGCCGGCGGCCGATCCGACGGCGCGACCGGCCGATGCGGAGGTGCAATTCCCGCTTGCGGCGAAGCAGTTCGTCGGTGTGCGTGAGTGTGGACATGGGTGAGTTCGTTTAGCGGCCGCAATTCTCAGCGTCGGAACAACCGTCCGAGGAAAAAACCCAACAGCGCGGCGACGCCGAGGCCCGCGGCCGGATGACGTTTGACCGTCTCCAGCGTGCCGTCGATAATGTCGCCGACGTTGGTTTTTCGCACGTTCTTCAATTGCTTGGTCGCTTGACGGCGGACGTTTTTGTAGCAGGCTTTCGCCCTATCCAGTTCGGCCTTCGCCTGCGAGATGGCGTCGTCGGCCATCGGCTTGGACGGTTTGGCGGCGTTCTTTTTGCTCATGGCAGGTTCCTCGCGGGATTCGTTTTCCTACAAAAAAGTACGTTACCATTGGCGCGCGGGAAACCAAAGAATCCGATCGGGGCCATTGCCGCCGCTAGAATCGGCACGATCGGAACCGAATGGAAAAAAGCAGAGGGGGCAGTGGAACCGTCTCACCAACGTCGGCGGAGAATATTTCTTTGCCGTTAGAAACGAATCTCGAACTCTTGGAGCCGGCCGTCGCCGGGCCGTTCCGTCTCTTGGATATCTGAAATGTAGCGTTCCATTTCGTGCTTAACGGCATCCATGAACCCGGCGATTTCTTCCGCGGCGCCCTCGACGACCAGATGCACCCGCCCGTCGGGCAAATTCCGCACGAAACCGGCCACGGCGGACCTGGCCGCCAACGACCGGACGGTGTACCGGAATCCGACGCCTTGCACCCTGCCCGTGAAAAACACCTCGCGCTGCCGCCGGTCGTGTTTCGACACCACCTGCCAGCCTCCCGCTTTATACGTTCGTTTCCGCAATCGAAGAAGAAGAGTGAGGAGAGAAGAGAGAAGAGAGATGAAAGCCATTCAACCTTTCTCTCCTCTCTCTTCTCCCTTCTCTCTTCCCTCGTCTCCCTAATGGTGTCCGCATCCGGGGCATCCGCCGCCGCGGGGAACGTTGGGATTGTCGATCGAGAATCCGCTCCCCATCGGACCCGTGCGGAAATCGATCGTCGTCCCGTCCAAGTGCAGGGCCATCTTCTTTGCGGCGACCAACGCCACGTCATGTTGCTCGTAGATGGCATCGACTTTCGGGTCGAAGTCGTTCTCGAAGCCCAGGGTATATTGCAGACCGGCGCAACCGCCGCCGGCGATGCCAATGCGGAGCATGGTTCCCGATTCGACGGTCTGGGTCTCCATGTGCCGCTTGATTTCTCCGGCCGCCGCGTCAGTGATAGTAATTGCCATTGGTGGTTTGTCTTTCTGCTTGTTGGTCGGTCTCGCGGATCACGGAAAACTGATACTGTAATATTACACTGACGGTTGTCGAACGCCAAGCCACCCAGCGGAGGGCTGGCCGCTTCAGCGGCCAGTTGGAAAGAACATACGTTGGATGCATGTCAATCAAATTACGGAAACCAATAGAATCGCCGGAAATGACGGACCGCCCCGCTATTCTTTGCCGAAAAGCGCCGTCATGCAAATCTGCGACCAGGTCTCGAAACCACTCAGGTCGGAGAGGATCGCCTCGACTGGCCGGAAACCGCACTCGATGATCTCCGTTTCGCGGGGCCGCACCGCCGGCCGCTCGACGTCGAACAGATGGACCATACCGAGGTGTACGCTGCCCACTTCCGTCTGGTCGTCGTTGATCAGTCCCACGCATTTGGACGTGTAGGGCGAATCGACGGCGACTTCCTCGTCGAGTTCCCGTCGCATTCCCTCCTCGTAAGAGTTGGTGGTTCCGTCGCCCGTCGCGTCGATCGACGAGATGTGGCCGCCGATGCCGACACTCTGCTTGTGGTGCAGGCGGCCTTCGCCTTGTCCCGCGCCGCGGGTGTACTGAAAAACCGTCTGCCGGCCGGCGTCGTCGACGTGCCGGAAGATCATGTAGGGAATCAGTTGTTTATAGCCGGGGTCTTTTTCCACCTCGTCGCGCGGTCGGTAGCTGGTATGTTCGGGCCGGAGCAACTCGTCGAGATACCGCTCGACCTGCCCGTTGAATCCCTGGAAATGACCCAGCCGGTGAAACACTTCGGTCGGGACCACCAACACGCGTTCGATCTCGTTGTCGGGCACAGTCGCGTCCTCTTTCTGGAGTGTAATCCTCGTTACGGCGCTCCGCGTCCCCGCATGGATGAAGTTCGTGATCTCACTTTTCGCGGACGCGGAGCGTCCGAGCAGTGCGTTCCCATGCGGAGCATGGGAACGAGGGTGCTAGCCGACGTCGGCGAACATGGCGTCGACGAAGGGGTCCGGCTTGAACAGGGCGATGTCCTCGGCCTTCTCGCCCACTCCGACGTACTTAACCGGCAGTCCGACCCGTTTTCGGATAGCCACGACCACGCCCCCCTTGGCCGTGCCGTCTAGTTTGGCCAGTATCAGGCCGGTGCAACTGACCGCCTCGGTGAAGTGTCGTGCCTGGCTGATGCCGTTCTGTCCGGTGGTGGCGTCGAGCACGAGAATGACCTCGTGCGGGGCGTCGGCGATCTGCTTGCCCAACACGCGATGGATTTTCGTGAGTTGCTGCATCAAGTTCTGTTGGGTTTGCAGCCGGCCGGCGGTATCGACGATGCACACGTCGGCGCCCAACTCGATCGCCTTGGCGACGGCCCGATGGGCGACGCTGGCCGGGTCGCTACCCGATGGGCCGGTGACGATTTCCGCGCCCAGCCGTTCGGCCCAAATTGTCAGTTGCTCGACCGCCGCGGCGCGGAAGGTGTCGGCGGCGCCGAGGACGATCTTCTTACCGTCGGCCTGGAACATGCCGGCCAGCTTGGCGATAGTAGTGGTTTTTCCGCAGCCGTTCACCCCGGCCACCATGATGACGGTCGGTCCGGTCGAGGCGAAGCGGATCGGCTCGGGCGGCTGCGCCAGGAGTTTTTTGAGGTATTTTTTGATCTCCTCAAGAACATCCGCCATCTCGACGACCCGGCCGCGGAAGGTCTCGCCGATCTGATCGACGGTTTCCTGTGCGGCCTCGACGCCCATGTCGGTCTTGACCAGCGTCTCGAACAGTTCCTCCAAGAACGCCGCGTCGACCATCCGCCCCTCGGACTTGAACAAGTCGCGGATGTCGGTGTTCAGCAGTTGGGTGGTCTTGCGGAGACCTTGTTTTAGTTTGTCGAATAGGCCCATGGTGAAAATGTCGAATGTCAAAATTCAAATGTCGAATGAATGTCGAATGTCGAAATCTAAATGTCGAATGGCAATTTCGTCATTCATTCGACATTTGAATTTCGACATTCGTCATTTACCCGCATTACTTTGTCCAAAATTCCGTTGACGAACTGCGACGACTGTGCGGCGCCGAACCGCTTGGCCAGTTCGACGGCCTCGTCGATGACCACCCGGTCGGGCGCGTCTCCGTGCAGCAGTTCGTAGGTTCCCAAACGCAACACGTTTCGGTCGGTTGCCGCCATCCGGCCCAGGCTCCAGTTGTCGGCGGTTTGTTCCAGCAGGGCGTCCACCTCCTGGCGATGTCGCCGGACTCCTGCCACCAGACTGCGAGCGAACTCCGCCAGACCGCCTTTTCCGAGGCGCTCTTCAATCAACAGGTCTCCGAAGGCCGGGTTGCCGCGCGGATTCAGGTCGTCTTGATAGAGGACTTGAAAGGCGACTTCTCGTGCTCGGCTGCGGCTGGTCATATTTTCTTGCGTTGTTTTGCGAAGCCGCAAGCGGCTATCTCCCCCGCGACCGCAGTCGCGGGGCGTTTTTTTACTATCCACTACCCACTACCCACTACCCACTATCCACTACCCACTATCCACTACCCACTATCCACTACCCACTCCCTTCAACATGTCTTCGCGCTGGTCCCAGCGGCGCTCGATCTCGTCGATCCGGGCGAGCAGTTCGGCCACGGCGGCTGGCACTTGGTCCCGCTTGTCGGGCAACTGCTCGGCGG
>JAUWPQ010000383.1 GCA_030611515.1 Planctomycetota bacterium
AAAGCCCTACGCCGATGGATCTTGCGGAACGAATTATTGACGATTACCCACATCTGGTCGCTCCCACGAAAAATTATCAACTTGACCAAAAGCCTCGTGACAATGGCCACGTAGCAAAGCCCTTTTCTCAGAAAGTGCAGGTCTCTGTTGCCTCCTGTTCAAATATTGACGGGGGTGTGCGACGGGCAATATCGGATTCTGAACAGGAGGAAACAGAGAAAACGGAGATTATTTTGGGCCGAAAGGGAAACAAAACCTTCACTGATTCCCCAGAACGATGCCCCGGGCTGGGTGAACCGCCGGGCCTTCGGCCCTCAATAAACGAAAAACAAGATTTCCCAGAACGATGCCTTGGGCTGGGACAACTGCCGGGGTAGTGGTAAAATGGAATGAAGTGGAGGCAAAGTGTATATTCTGCACCGCAAGAAGACAAAAAGGCCAAAGCCATGAGCCCATTCGACCGAATCACATTTGATCCACAGATCATGGGCGGGCGGGCATGCATCCGCGGCATGCGCATTCCCGTTTCCGTGATCGTCGGCCAGATTGCCAGCGGCGCAACTGTCGAGGAGATTCTGAAAGGCTATCCTGAGTTGGAATCCGCCGACGTCCAACAGGCCCTCCAGTACGCCGCTTGGCTTACCCAAGACCAGATTGTCACCGTCTAGGAGAATTGCGTGCGCTTCCTGTGCGACATGGGAGTTTCCCGGAAGGTGTCCGAGTGGCTGTGCGATCAAGGACACGATAGCAATCATTAGGGCGAAGAAGGTCTTGCCCGTTTGCCCAATGGCGGGATATTCACCAAGGCTATTGCCGAGCATCGGGTCATACTTGCCTTCGATTTGGACTTCGGTGAAATCGCGGCACTGGCCGGCGGTCGTGCTGCAAGCGTAGTGGTGTTTCGCCTTCAGAACACTCGTGCCGACCACGTTATCGAGCGTTTATCCGCAGTATTGGGCACAGCCGTTGAGCCATTAGGGAAGGGTGCGATTGTAACGGTGGAGGAGTCTCGGCTCCGCATTCGCGAACTGCCGATACGCGGGAAATGATCTGTGGCCAGTTGGTGCTTTCCAGATAGGCAACAGTTGGACAGCAACGAAGATGGAAGAGCAAGGGTACATTTCATCCACTATAAGCCGCATCTACTTGCACTCCACGGCCAGCGGCATGAAGACGTTATCCTCCAATGACTTTGCGGCAAACAGGAGACACGCCTGAACGTCTTCGGCCGTTAGACCTTGGTATTCCTCCAGAATCTCCGTTGTGGTCGAGCCGTGGGCGACTCAGCTCGACGCCCCGGCCGGTTCGAGAACAACGGGACTATCGACGGCCGGCGGGGCGGCGCGATTGGGGACGGGTGCCACTGGCTCTGCCAGTGCGGCAGCCGCTTTCCCTTGCCGCAGCCGTCGCCAGACGTGCCGGTAGGTGTACATCGCCGCGCGGCCCAAAAGCCGCCGCGGCGCCAACACAATCCGGCCGACGCCGTAAGTGGCCGGCCGCCAACGGGAATGCGACTGGTTCAGCGGTCCGATGAAGTCCAGCGCGCCTGTCTGGCCGTCGTTGTGGAGTTGTTCCAAGATGTGGCGGAAAAGGAGCTGCCCCGGGCTGAAGGCGGCAAAACCAGGATCGTAGCCGATCTTGTGGGCGAAATAGACCCCCTTTGCGCGAAAACCGTAAACGAAGGCCAACATCCGGCCGTCCAATCGCAGCGCGGCCGTCTCCAACTGGCCCCAGCGGGCCAACTGCTCGGCCTGGCCGACGAAGAAGCGGAACATGCCCGGCGTGCGGAGCACGGAGGAGCCGCCCGCGCCTTTCCAGCCGAGATCCTCGACATCGAAGGCTTCGTTCAGCCACGGCTCGATCTCGGAAGGATCGAGTTGGGAGTTCATCTCGAATTGCACCTCCCCTTCACATTCCAGCCGCCGCGTGGCCCGACACATCGTCTGTCGATGGTTTTTCGGCAACCGTTTCTGATAGAGGCTCCAAAC
>JAUWPQ010000393.1 GCA_030611515.1 Planctomycetota bacterium
GCCCGTTCGGATTCCGCAACACGGGGAACCCACTCGACGGCCTCGATGCTGCGCGAGTGGGAGAGAAACGGCGTCACCAGCCGCCGGAATTCGTTCCGCCGCGGATGAGCGTCACCGTCCAGCGACGAACGGACCAACTCCAACATGGCCGCCTCGGTCCCGAATGTTCCCTTTACGGCCAAAGCCCGATCCTCGGCGGCCAACTGAAAAATCTTTGCAATATCTTGATATTCCCACCAACGGACCGTGCAGAAAACCGCCAACGAAAACGCCACCCCGACGCAAACCGTCCACATCACGGGCAGGTAACGGTCCCACGGCGCCAAAAACCGTGGGAGTCGAAACAGACGGAGATGATTCATCGTCTCGTGCCCCTTCAACGATCGCGGAAAGTGGTTTGCCGATTATTGCGTGTCGAAATATAGACGTTTAGCGGCCGCCGGTACGGCGGCTTGCGGCAGAACACGGGCCGCCGTGCCGGCGGCCGCTAAACAGATACGATATTGACACTCCCCCGGGGAAGTATAGGATCAATTATTGGGGACAGGGAACAAAAGCAGGAAGCAAGGACACATCACAGCCTCACCCCATGCCCCCCAAATGACCCCTCGCGGCATTCTGAACCTGAACAAGCCGGCCGGCATTAGTTCGCGCCGGGCGGTCGATCTCGTAAAAAGACTGGTGCGTCCGGCCAAGGTGGGACACGCCGGCACGCTCGACCCGCTGGCCACCGGCGTCCTGGTGGTTTGCGTGGGCGCGGCCACGCGACTGATCGAGTACGTTGGGCGGATGCCCAAGCGATACCTGGGTACGTTTCTGCTGGGGCGCAGCAGCCCCACCGAAGACGTCGAGGGGGACGTGACCGAATTGTCCGACGCTCCGGTCCCAACGCACGCGCAAATCGCCGCGGCGGCCGAGTGTTTCGTGGGACGAATCGCCCAACGTCCGCCGTCATTCTCGGCGATAAAGGTCAAAGGGCGCAGGGCATATAAACTCGCACGCGACGGTCAACTGGTCCAATTGCCGGCGCGGCCGGTGAACGTCTACCGCATCGAGGTCAAGGCGTACAAATATCCTGAATTGGTGCTCGACGTGGAGTGCGGCGGCGGCACGTACATCCGTTCGCTCGGACGCGATTTGGCCGAGTCGCTGGGCACCGCCGCGGTGATGTCGGCCCTGACGCGGACCGCCATCGGAAACTTCCAAATAGAACAATCCGTCGATCCCAACGTATTGGACTGTAGCAACTTGACGGGTTGGCTCCAGCCGCCGCTGGCGGCCGTGGAGTGTCTTCCCCGCATACGGCTCTCGGCCGAGGAGGTCACGCGCGTCCGCAACGGGCAGTTCATCGAGTTGCCCAACAAAGAAGCAAGCGGGATCGCCGCGAGTTTGGAATGCGTCGAAGAAATTGCCGCCCTCGACACGGCCGGCCGACTGGTGGCGATTCTGGCCGGCGACGGCTCGGGCCGCTTGCGGCCGACGCGAAATTTGCCGACTGAATAGCCGCACAAAAGAAAGATTACTTCCGACGCAACTGCTTACGGCAGCCAGATTTGAGCCTATCCTAACAAATACCCTGTATCGCTTGAAACGAAAATTCAGTTAAAGAGGATTGCATATTCGTTTCGATGGGAGTACAATGGGGGGGGAGTATCGGGTAGCTAGAAGAGTAGTCTCTTCCCATTTGCCGTCGGGGGT
>JAUWPQ010000228.1 GCA_030611515.1 Planctomycetota bacterium
GCATAAGGCCGCGCGGCCTCCTGGATCGCTTGCCAGGGACTAAATCCCGCGGCCAGCGCGCGGCATGGCAACCCGCCGAAACGCTCTCCCAGCACCCCGGCGGCGACGATCTCGCCCGCCGCCAGCCACGCCACCAAGACCAACACGGTCAAAGCCAGCGCCTGGAACGTCTTCTCGCGCCACAGCGCCAGCAGTGATCCGAGGCTGCCGCAGGCCAACACGGCGGCCAACGTGACGGCCATCGCCCGGGCAATTTGCCCATACGACACGCCGCCCAACAGCGCCGTCAACATAAACACCGGCAGCGCGGCAGCCAACATCACAAACACGCTCAGCAGGCTCGCCAAGAGCTTACCCAGCACCAACTCGCTGTTGGAAAGGTTCGTCAACAGCAGCAGGACCAGGGTGCGGCGGTCCTTTTCGTGGGCGACCTCGCTGGCCGCCAGCAACGCCGCGAAAAATATCGCCAACGCCAACTGCAATGGGGCAAGTATTTGGAACAGGACCGTGCCGAATCGGGCCAGATCGCCCACGTCCTGGACCAACTGCGTCCCGGTCAGGACCAGCCACGCCGTGCTCATCAACACCAACAGCGCCAGCGCGTATGCCGACCGAGCGACGTACAGCTTGATCCGCCGCGGCGCAATCGCCAACTCGCGCGTGAATACCGGTCCAATCAACACTGAGATTCTCTCCGCTGGGAAGTGAAGTCCGGATTCCATCCTAACAGAATCCGGCTGCGAGTTGGAGAGTCCCGGAAAACGGTGGCGATCGCACGTTTGTTTAGCCGGCGAACTCGTTCGCCGTGAGCGGCGTATTGCCCCCGAGTGAATACACCCGGGGCAAGCGGTTTTCTGCGACCGAGGCGGCCCGCCGTGTATTTCCGGCGGGCAAAATGAATTCTGGCCGGACGGATTTTCAGTTCCTCTGAGGTGGCACGTAGTCGCCGGTGCTGCCGGGACGGTAGGCCGGAGTCGTGCCGCCGGACGAAGGTGAACTGTAACGGCTGGCATCCGGCGTCGTCACGCTAGGCACGGTATAGCCTGCGCTGCCGGAGCTTGGCGGGGCGTAGCTGGAAGCAGGCGGCGTGTAGCCACCGCTGCCGGTCGTCGGCGGCGCGGCGGATGGAGACGAATAGCGGCTCCCCATCAGCGGTGCGTTGCCGCCGGATGACGAATAACGATCGCTCGGCGTGGGATAGCGATTGTCGGCCGACGGCGCGGAATCGGTCCCCGACGGACCGGAATAGTTCGGCGTGGTGTTTTTGTAACGCGAGCCGCCGTCGTAAGAGGGCGTGGCGGCGGGGTTATCGTAACCGCTCGGATTCGATGCCGGCGGCGAGTAAGCACCATCGCCATAGCGAGAACCTGTCTTTGGGGCGTAGCTTTCCGTTCCACGGCCCGCGCCGTAGGGAGATGGACTGGCGGCTTTGGCCTTGGGGGCGGAGTATCGGTTTATGTCCGGGATATTGCTGTTGTATCCGCTTGCGCCGCCGTATGGACTCGGCTGAGTGTTCTGATATGACGAAGCGGGGCGGACCGGATTATAGCTTTTCGGAGGCGTATTGGTCGGAACGTAACTGCCGGGTGAGTTGCCCGCGGCATTGTAGGAAGATTCGGCTGGAGGCGAATAAGCAGGAGCGGCCGAGTTTGGGGAAGTGCTTGTGCCGCCGTAGGGTGAAACGGGCGGCATAGTTGGGACGCCGTACGAACCGCCCGAACCGTAAGAATTCGGCCGCGGAGTGCCGTATGCCCCAGCGCCTGGCACGCCGGCCGTGCTTGCAGTGTATGCGGGTGGCGTGGTCGTTTGGTACGGGTTCTGCGGCGAGGGATAGGGAGTGCCGGGCGTGACGTTGACCGTCGGTGTGTTCGGCGGAGTCCATGCCGGCGCCGAGGTGCTGGCAGTGTTCGCGGCGTAGCTTCCAACCGGGGCCTTGGCGCCGCTGTTAGCCGCAACCGCCGAGGGTCTGACCGGCGAGCCGACTTGGCCCGGCGTAGCTAACGGCGTGGACTGGAACGGGCTGCGCTTCCAGAAAGCCAAGTTGGGCATGCCCAACTGACTGCTGGAACAACCAGATAATAGTGTCGCCGCAAATACGGCGATCAGACACCGCGATACATTGGTTCGCATGGCTTCCGTGTCCTTCGCAATGAACGGAAATTCGAGCACCGTCAATTATTAGGATCGAACCACGGCGCCCGTTTGATTATTCCTTTTCCGCGAACTGTGTCGGTAATGCGGAGAATTCCACTGTCCGACGAGGATATCGACTCTCTTCTCAATCCGGAGGAGAGTACACTCGGGCGGATTATAGATAGCAACGCAGGTGGGTCAATGTCAGTATTACCGAAATATCGGCAATGCGGGCAAGATGGGGTGGCCGGGAGCTCTGCGTTCAGTCGTTATTTGGTCGGCGGCAACATGCGGAGTCGCCGTTGGAAGCGGGCCTTATCACGGTCGGTCTTCGCAGGGCTATCGGCCGCCCGGCGATAGAGCGATGGGGAAAGATCGGCTATAATTGCATCATCTTTGAGTTGCGCCCGTAGCTCAACGGATAGAGCAGCGGACTTCTAATCCGCAGGTTGCAGGTTCGAGTCCTGCCGGGCGTGCTTTCGCACTTGGTCGCACCACGTCGCACTTCTTCGCCTAAGTTGGCAACTTGTAGATTGTTACGGAAAGAGTCGAGTTCGCTTTTCCTTGTCGCGTCGTCGCACGCCGTCGCATCGACCGGCATTCTTTCGCGCCCTAACTGCTGCGCTTTGTGCTGCGCCCCCTCGGCTGCGGCGATGGGCGTGACATCCATTGTTCCGGTAGCTCGTAGCACTTCCGGCTCGTCGGATAACATATTCGGGAAGCGGGCCACGGTGGCGGCGTCCTGGCCGGGGAACAGATGGCCGTAGGTGTCCATCGTCAAGGTGATCGTCGAATGCCGCAACACCGATTGCACCGCCTTCGGGTGAGCCCCGTTCATCGCCAGCCACGCGCCGCAGGTGTGCCGCAGGCTGTGAAAGTCCAACACCTCTCCCTCGTGATTTACGTCTACCAGAAAATCACTCTGTTGGCGACGGGTGTGTTCTTTGGGATCGCGTCGAGCACCCTTGATCCACGCCCGTCGGGCGTCAGCCAGGTCAGCCCGAAGCATGGAAGCCACTTCAGTCTCGTCGGGCATCGAGAAAACCGGTGCTTTAGGGGCCTTGGTCGCGATGTGGTCCAGAAGCTCTTGTGCCAGTGCCGGCTGAATATATTGTCGAGCGTCTTTTCGATTCTTCGTCGATCCTGCTTTACAGGTGACAAACGGCTGATCGCCGTCCAAGAACAGCCGTCCGCGGCTCAGGCTTCGCAACTCGGACGAACGCAGCCCTGTCTGGATTGCCACGGCGTATAATAGCAAACGTTCTTTGGACGCCATCCCAAATCGTTTAACCCAGTTGACCGATGTGGCCCGTAACCACTCCCATTCGTCGGGCAGGAGCATCCGACGTTCCCGCCGTCGATCTGCCTTCGGGTTCGGTTTGGTTACCGAGACCAACGGGTCTCGCGGCAGCTTGTGGTGGGCCGATAGCCACTTTGCAAACCCCTTAATTGCGGTGAGGTAGGAAGCGATTGTACGGGCCGAAAGACCGTCTTCCCCTCTGTGCCAATAATGGGTGAGACAACTGCCTCCTGAGATATTACAGTAGAGGGCAAGGAGGTAAAAGGATGGAAAAGACATGGGTGTCAGGGAAGCAACAGGGGGAGGCGGGCGGAACGGAAGGAGGGCGTAGCCCGACTGGAGTTCCGCCCGCCGCCGCCGCCGCGACGGGTGGCGGTTCCAGAACGAACACTGGCAACGGCCAGCCGATTGCTGACCCGGCCGTTCCAGAGAAGCCCGTGCGGCGACGGTTCACGGCTGAGTACAAACTTCGCGTTCTCGGCGAGGCCGATCGCTGCACCCAGCCGGGACAACTCGGCGTGTTGTTGCGTCGGGAAGGGCTGTACTCGTCGCACTTGAACACGTGGCGGCAGCAGCGGGAGACCGGGGCCTTGGCGGGACTTACGCCGAAGCGACGCGGTCGGAAGCCCCAACCCAGCGGTCCGTTGATCGCCGAAAACGAAGGGCTGCGTCGGGAGAATCAGCGGCTGGCGGCGAAGCTCCATCAGGCGGAGACGATCATCGAAGTCCAAAAAAAACTTTCCGAGGCGTTGGGGATTCCCCTGCCGCCGGAGAGCAACGGGAGCAAGCCATGAAGGCCGTGGAGGAACTTACCCCACAGATCGGCACGACGGCCGCCTGTCGCGGTCTGGGCGTCTCGCGGGCGACGGTGTATCGGCGTCGGCGACCCGCAACCAGCGCCGCGACGACCGCTCCGCGGCCACGGCCCGCGCGGGCGCTGAGCGACCAGGAGCAGCAAGGGGTGCTTGAGGCGCTGCACAGCGAACCGTTTGTGGATCAGGCCCCGGCCGAGGTCTATGCGACTCTGCTCGACCAGGGCCAATACCTCTGCTCAATCCGCACGATGTACCGCATCCTGGATGGCCAACGGGAAGTCCGCGAGCGGCGCAACCAGTTGCGACACCCGACGTATCACAAGCCCCAACTGCTGGCTGCCGCTCCCAACCAGGTCTGGTCGTGGGACATCACCAAGCTGCTGGGGCCGGCGAAGTGGACGTACTTTTACCTGTACGTGATCCTCGACATTTTCAGCCGCGACCATCCTGCGGATGGTGCCCGGTGGGCTGGATGTTGGCGCACCGGGAAAGCGCGCACTTGGCCGAGCGATTGATCCGTGAGACCGTTGTCAAGCAGGGCGTCGTCTGCGACCATCCTGCGGATGGCGTCCGACTGACGATCCACAGCGACCGTGGACCGTCGATGCGTTCGCGGACCGTAGCCCAACTGCTGGCGACGCTGGGAATCACCAAGTCGCATAGTCGGCCGCACGTCAGCGATGACAACCCATACTCGGAGAGCCAGTTCAAGACGCTGAAGTACCGGCCTGAGTTCCCGGCCCGCTTCGCCGGCTTCGACCACGCCTTGGATTTTTGCGGCGAGTTCTTCCACTGGCAGAACCACGAGCATCATCACTGGGGGCTGGGGCTTTTGACGCCGGCGGTGGTCCACTTCGGTCAAGCCGACTCCGTGTTGGCAGCCCGGCAGGCCGTACTCACGGCAGCCCATGCCGCGCATCCCGAGCGATTCGTCCGCCAGCCACCACAACCGCTGCCGTTGCCTCGTAAAGTCTGGATCAACCCCCCGGCCGATAGGCCGGAAACCCGAGCCATAGCACTACCGCGCTACACTAATTCCGAAAAGCAGTTGTCTCAAACTGGTTGACACGTTCCGAAGTCGACTTGCTCCGCGACGCCACTAAAGAAACCATAGGAGGCAAACGGCGAAGAATCGCCCCCTACATAAACCACGGAGTGGGGTACATCTATTGCCGTTGTATCGACCGTGAAGACAACGCCGGTATCTGCAAATATTCGCTGAACACGTTCCAGCGTCCGGACAATGACCAACTCCTCCTGGCCTGCCAAATTGCCAGGGGCCTCGAACACGGGAATGTCGATGCCTTCTACCACGATCGGGCCGTTGTAGGTGACACCCTCTGCGCCGTTGAAGTCGAGGTAGACGATTTGATCTTGGAATTGATTCTCGACCGGATCGACCAGCACCATGCCGGGCAACTCCGGGTAGCCGCCGATCGATAGCAGACATCGATCTTCTAGTTGCTCGATCCTTGGATGGAATCCATAAGGTCTTGCAGGATGATTTTTTCGCACTGTTTGCCGTCGTAAACGCTTGCCCTTCGTATTCATGCCCTTGTCCTTTCAGAAGCAAGAGTGATCCTGCTGCACCCCAGTGTATGGCCAGCCTTAGTAAGTCGCGCTGCCACAAACAACTTGAATCCACCTGTATCTTGGCAAGTGAGCCGCGAACTGCTTGTGGTCTACTTGTGTTATCTAAAACAGAAGGCCGAAGTGTCTTGCACCTCGGCCTTCCCGTCATTCTTCATCGAATGGGTCAGTTCAATGCCCGAGGCTACTTGAATCGTCTACGCCACAGCCAAAGCAAGACCAAAAATCCCGTACCAAGCAGGCTTAGCGAAGCCGGTTCAGGGACCACCGTGATCAGAACGGATGCGTTTGAATAGTCCCCACCCGTGTTGCCCATCCAAGTTGCGAAGTCGGTGCCAATTGTGATGTCGGGTTCGATCGCCAAGGTGCTCTCGCCTACACTGACGCCCGTGAAGTCGATCGAGAATAGCCGGACCTGTCCACCCACACCCAATTCAGTATCATTCTCGCCGGTGTCGTAAATCGCATCGAGCCCCCACGCCATCGGCGTTCCATCGCTAGAGGTAGCCGCGTTGTTCGTCCAGCCGCTACGGTCCACCGTATCGGTCAACAAGCCAAGGACGCCGGTGTCGCCAACCCGAAGATCGACATCCCAGCCGAATATCCCGTTGCCCGAACTGGCTGCCGCTCCCTTCAACTGCCCAAACACCGAGAGCGTGTGGGTTTCGCCAATGTTGATCTGGTACTTGCCATCGACATACGGATCATCAACGGACGTCGTCACATCGATGGCCGCTGCCTGGGCCATTGTTGCACATATCAGCAGTACACCGAGGACACCACCAAGTTGCCGACACATTTCGCTACCTCCTTCGGAAATCACTGCGAAGAAAAAATGTAATCGTTACTGAACAATCGAGATTGTGCTGACCAGAAATAAAGAGGCATGACAAGAG
>JAUWPQ010000141.1 GCA_030611515.1 Planctomycetota bacterium
TGGGAAAAAAAGTCACCTGGCAACAACTTAGCTCCGATTTCAAGGACCATGTGTTCCGGTTTCAGATACTGGACGAGGCACAGCCTTTGGGCCGCGACTGGCGAGACGAGTTGCGCGACTTGCTGGTAAAGTGAAAGAGGGGACGCAGCGTTTCGGAAATAAAAATAAAAAAATCGGGGGACAAACTCCGGACCGGGTGGCCTCGGGCGGTTGCCCAGGGACGACGGCCGCAATCAGCACATCAACCCTGAAAGGGTTGCGTAATGCCGCGACGCAACTCCGAAACCTCATTGGGGTTTTCCTCGTTTTCCGGCCCATCAAACCCAGGGTAGCCGCTTGGGCGGCAACTCTGGGCTGTCATATTATAAGCCCTTCGGGCTAAGCGATAAATCAAACGACGCAAAGCGCGAGATGCGCCCTTTCGGGGGGTGCGTAAGTTGCCCTTGTTTCGGCCGATCGGCGTGAGTAAACTCTGCCCCGCGATACCCTGTCTTTACTTGCCGAAAGCGTAAGTCCCTTTTCGACAAAAGGGTTATCCATGCACGGCGAGCAATACCCAGGGGGCATAATTGTCGCAACCAGCGGGAGAGAAAGTCGGATCACCCCCCCGTGGGGCATTTTCCTTGCATCGGAAACCGGGGCTTATACAATAGAAGTTTAGGAACCCCAGTTTCCCCAGACATTAAGGTCGAGGTGGATTATGGGACGCACAATACTGGGGATCCTTGTGGGCATGGGGTTCGTGATGGCTGCGGTTGCGGTAGCCGAGCCGCGCGGCGACGTTTATGCCCAACGTGGAACTCCGGCGGCCACCGCCGGAACGGAACTGATTGTCGTCTCGACCTCCGTTGGAGAAAAATGCCTGATGCTGACGGTGGTTGACCCGCGACGGCGAGTCATGAGCGTATATCACATCGAGACGGCAACCGGTAAGATTGCGTTGAAGAGCGTCCGCGACATTCAGTGGGACTTGAAAATCACCGACTTGAACAACGAGAATCCACTCCCGCAGGAGATACGCTCGTTGTTGGAACAGAGGTAAGGCAAGCGAGATTGTTATGGCTCAGAAATACTACAACAGCGCGGAGACCGCCAAGATCCTCGGCAAGAGCGTGGATGAAATCAAAAAGATGTTGCAGGGCCACGAATTGCACGGCTATCGCGACGGCGCCGATTGGATGTTCAAGGCGGAGGACATCGACAAACTGGCCGGGAAATCGGCTCCACCCGCGACGGAGGAGGAAGGCGGCGACGTGCTGCTGAGCGACGCGGAACTGGGGCAATCCGATCCGGGGCTGTCGGGTACCGTGATCGGCATGAACAGCGGCGGTCAGGTCGTCCCCGACAGCGACATCCGTCTGGCCGATAGCGACATCGAAATTGCCGAGCAATCGAAGGCCCCCGCCAAAAAACAAAAACCAAAGGCCGGCTCGGACTCGAAGGCCGCGAAGTTCGAGGAGTTGGACTTGACTTTAGAGGAAGACCTTACGTTGGAGGACAGTACGCTGATGCTCGAGGGCAAGCCTGCCCCGGGCGGTGACAGCTCCTTCGTTGATCTCGGCGACAGCAAGACGTTGGAAGACGACAATCTGGTGCTCGGCGGCAGCGACAAGGGGAGCGGCCTGACCCTCGGCGGCGACAGCGGCATCTCCCTGGTCGATCCCTCCGACAGCGGATTCTCGCTGGAAACGCCCGTGAACCTGGGCACCTCCGAGGAGTCGCTGGAACTTGGCGAGGAAGACATGCTGGCCACGGGCGAGCCGGCCAGTCCCGATTCCGCCGCAATGCTGAAAACCGACGACGAATTCATGCTGACCCCTTTGGAAGAGGTCGCCGATGCCGATGGTTCGGAAAGCGGATCGCAAGTGATTGCCCTGGACACGGAGGGAGACGAAGAGGCGACCATGGTAGGCGCCGGCGCGTCGATGGCGGCCATGCTCGACGAAGACCTCTCCACGCAGCCCGCGTTGGACATGGGTGTCTCCGCGCCGTTGGGAGGCGCGCCGGTCTTGGGTGCGCAGCCGGGCACGACGGCCGAAGGCGCCGCGATTATGCAGGCCTCGGCTTACTCGTTCGAGTCGCCTTACACCGGCTGGCAGATTGCGGGCTTGGCCGTGTGCGTTGTCCTGTTGATACTCTGCGGCATGATGATGTTCGACCTGCTGCGGAACATGTGGAGTTGGAACGAGGCGTTCACGGTCAACAGCGGTTTGATGGACACGATCCTCGGATGGATCGAGGGTTAACCTGAGACATAGCGAGGTTTAGCCGCCGCGTCCACGCGGCGTGGAAATGTTTAGCAGCCGCCGGTACGGCGGCTTGCGGCGGAATACGGGCCGCCGTGCCGGCGGCCGCTAAACGGATACGATATCAACCGATTCGAAAGGAGTCGAATCATGCAAGTGCCCTTCCGGTTGCTTTTCTGCGGTATTGCCCTGCTCGTGTTGCCCGGCTGTAGGTTTGTTCCCGTAACCGAGTGGAACGCCTCCCAGGCGCGGAACCGCGCCCTGGCCGAACAGAACCGGGCGCAACTGGCCGAAATCGAAAACCTCCGTCGGCACGACCGGACGCTCGAAGACCGGCTCATCCGCGGCGAGAAGCAACTCGCCTTGATGAAGGAACGCGCCAGCCTCGACCGGCGGCAATTGGAGAGCTACCGGCGCGAGCGCGAAGGGCTGTACGACCAGTTCCAGGGGCTGGCCTTCGGACGCGGCCGGCTCCCGCCGGAGTTGAGCCGGCAACTCGTCGAGTTGGCGAGGCGACATCCCAGCCTGCAATTCGATCCCGAGACTGGAGTGAGCAAGCTCGACACCGACATCCTCTTCGATAGCGGCGAGGCGGTGCTGAAGCCCGGCGCCGAGCGGCTCCTCGACGATTTGGTTCGGGTGCTCCGCTCGCCGGCCGCCGGCGATTTGAAGATCATGGTGGCCGGACATACCGACAACCAGTTGATCGCCGGCCGAATGGTCCGCGAAAAATATCCCAACAACTTCCATCTCAGCACGGCGCGCGCGTTGGCCGTGGCCGACCGGCTGAAGCGGGCCGGACTGCCGGAGCATCGGATGGGAGTGGCCGGTTTCGGCCCGTGCCAGCCGATTGCCTCCAACGCCACCGCTCGCGACCGGCAGAAAAACCGCCGCGTCGAGATTTTCGTCATGGCCGCGGACGTACCGGTGGTCGGATGGAGCGAGTCCACTCCCAGCGTCTACGGCGACGGCGTCAGGCGGTAGGCTGGAGGCGAGCTATCGGGGCCACCCGCGGCAGGCTCCAGTACATCACACCTTTTTCCATGACGAGTTCAGAATAAGTATAATCGTGCGTCTTCGTGGTCTTCTGCCGTTTCAAGAATCGTATTAACGTAGAATTGGCAAATTGCGTCCTTACGGTCTTGAGGCATTGAGTCGTAGTATTGCGGGTCAATGACGAAATTGTCACATGATTGTAAAATAAGTTTTGAAAGCAAGTATTTCTGAAGGTACGACTCACTCGTCAGCAGCCGATGCAAATATGTATCGACATATGGGGAGTCGCTTGGAATTGCAGAGAAAACAACAGCCACATCTGATTCAGTGGGAAATACACTGAGCGTGACACGCGGTGTTTCAGGTGCATCGACCTCGTCCAGAGAGAACATGGAACTCACAGCGATTGAAGGCGACTGGTTTTTGATGAGGAGAACATGATGATTGAGTTGCGACCAGTCGCCAGCCAAATACGCAAGATCGATATGGCGCTTGTATTCGTAGCATTCGTAGGCGTTGCACAGATGAGACAGTGCGAACATGCCGAATTTACATGGTTCAGTGCCAGGAGACAGTCCAAGTTCAACACGTTTCCGATAGGTTGATTGAAAGCGAACGGCATTCTGTAGGACAACGTAATATTCACGAAGAACAGCGCGATATGCCAGCAAAAAAAGGTGTGTTTGATCAGATAGGTCCGGCAATCTATCATCAATGGAACGAAATATGTCGTTGTCATGTTGACCACAGAGACCGCTAAACGTAGTGGCCTTGTTTCTGCCTATGTACTTGAACTCGATTATATTTGGCGGTGGCACTTTAAGTTTCATTTGCGCCATCACAACATGACCTTCGTATGACAGTTGCCCAAGAACAGTGCCACAGGGAATGGAGTGTGAGCGAATTGCAGGCTGCTGGCACTTTTCCGTTGGCTCAAGGCATCGATCTGTATATATGCCATGAACCTTAAAATAATGGTTTATAGTTTCGTTTGTCGCTTTATCGTACATGTCGCGAGCCGATATCTGGATGAGACATTTAAGACGGATCGGGTTCCAATGCTGGCTTGTCCGGCAATGCCCGATTTTGTTCAATTGGATCGTTTTATAATTGCCGATTCGTCACCAACGCGAAAAATGCTTTCCGGCGTTGTGTAACCACTGTTGGACAAGCCAACAATGGCACCCGCACGAGGACTTATTCATCTCGTTGTTCACGTGAAGTATTTTACTGGAACTCTGGCATCCCAACGGCAGATTGCGTGAGTTCAACGGCCCGGTCTTTCAGCTTGTGATAAAGGCTAGTTGTATGCTCTGCGTTTATTTGGATTTCTCCGTTTTCTATGCGAAACGTGTGTTGTCGCCCATTCAATTCCGTCGTGATTCTCCCACCGGCATGTGCGAGAGAGTTGCGGACTATACGCGCGAGATCGATTTCGTCATCTTCCAAGCAAGATGCTGTGAGTGTGTTTCCGAATGCAGCGCGAAAATCCTTAATAAAACCCCGTACTCGATACCATCGGTATTCTGGTTCACCCCTCTTTATCCGGAGGCACTGCGTCAAGTACCATTCGTAGCTGTAGTACAAGCCGCCATAACACAATCGTTCAAGCCCCCACAAACTCGAGTGAAAGTCTTTATGCGCAATAAGCCCCTCCCAAATGTCGTCTCGTTTTTCTATTGTCTTCACTGCAACAGCCGAACTAGCGATGTCAATTTCTTCACTAATTTCTTTGATCGCTTGTGTAATCCTTTTCCGGAGCATCCGTCTGATTTGCTCACCGAAAGCCTCCAGTTTGGGGATGAGATTTTCCTCGAAATATTTGATGATTAACTGTAAGCCCTGAGGCACCATCGTTTTAATTGACTGGCACATGATCCTATCCACACTTTCTGCAAACCCCCATGGCAACTGCCGCACGTTCGAGATTGCCTCCCACGTTCGAGCAAGGTCATATCCCGGCTCCCGCAGGCGTGAATGCCTGACTAAGCCTAGAAAAGAGGCTTTCCATTTGTAGCAGAAAAAGCCTTTGTAGGCCTCCTGTTGTGGGTTGATCTGTATGGTGCGCTTGATCTCGTCCATGGCGTTACTTCATCGTTCTTGGCAAATAATCAGGTACAGTGTACCTGACCTACTTCACGGCACTTCCAAAGGGGACAGTCCCATTTTCGTCGGACGAAAATTGGGGCAGTCCCCCTCTCTCTCCCCTCGCCCCTCATCCCTCACGGCACCGTCACCACCAAAAAGTCGCTCTCCGGTCCGACCGCGTCGTCGTCGTCGAGGAAGCGGCCCTCAGATTATGTGGCCATGGCCACCCCGTCAATGCCCCGGGCACAGTGGCTAGTGGTTAGTGGCTAGTGGTCGGAGGTCAGGGTTCCCTGGGGTCGGGGACAAGCCTGGAAGCCCCGCGGGCGAGCCTGGTTAGTCAGTGGCTAGTGGTCAGTGGTCGGTGCAAAGCCGCAAACGGCACTGCCCGAGACCGGCAGAAGAACCGCCGCGTCGAGATTTTCGTTCTGGCTCCAGACGTTCCGGTGGTCGGTGGACTGAGTCCACTCCCAGCGTCTACGGCGCGGGGACCAGACGGTAGCGGTTTATCGCGGGTGTAAAACGCGTGAGAGGCGCCGTTTTTCCTCTAGCCCAGGCGTTTAGAGACAGTCCAGTTTTTCGGGAAGTGTGGGTGTTTTTTGGGAGGTATCCCGAAGGGATTGTGTAGGATAGCCCAGGGTTGACGCGCAGCGGCTACCCTGGGTGAACGGGTTTATCGTAACATCTTACCCCGAAGGGGTTGCGGAATGGCGGCGTCGCTCCACAACCCTTTCAGGGTTGAACAAATCATCGGTCCCGCAACCCAGGGTAGCCGCTGCGCGTCAACCCTGGGCTATCTTGTGAAAGCCCTTTGGGCTATTCGGAAAACGTCGTAACCCTTTGCCAAATAACATTCTAAAAACCGGACTGTCTCTAAACGCCTGGGATAGAGAACGGATCAGGCCGGGCAGAATCGATATTCTTGAAATATCCCGCTACGGATATAATGGGGAGAGAAAGGAATCTGCCCCCAATGAACGGAATCGACTTTCCCTCGGTGTTTTGGCTGCTCGTTGCCGTACAATTGCTCGGCGTTTCGAGCGCGTGCTTTGTCCGGTTTTGCGAAGGGTCTACTTGCCAGCTTATTGGCCAGCGAGCGTTTTTCGCCGCACTACTCCTAATGGGGGTGGCAACCGGTGTGGCACTGACCGTTGGACCAGGGATTTGGATGGCTTGCGCCACGTCGTTGGCCGTCATGGTGTTGACTGCCACTTTTGACCTGCGGGGGTCAATGCAGGGAGTCAACCCATAAGATTTCCGATTTTCGCGTCCGTCGAGCGAGTGCCCCGTCATTTGCCGAAACTTCTTGTCTTCAAGGGCGAATTTTCTAAGCACCGACCCCTTTTGTCGAACGGCGGCGGTATTCTCCGGCTAGATTCTCTAGCTTGCTGGCAAAGCGACCCACCACGACCGTTCAGCCGGTAAAATCGAAAAAAAGCTTCCTTTCGATAGAACCCGCAGCCGAAACGTAATATCAGGCAGCAATTATCGGAAACGGGAATGGCCGGGGGGGTCAATTTTGCCAGACCCTTACGCCGCAACCGCGGTGAATCGGACCCTCCTTGTGCTACAAGACCGGTTCCGTTGCTGGACTGAACGGATAAATCACTGACTTTCCCGGGATGATTGTCGCCGGGGTGGAGCCACAGAGGAGGGAACAATGCGACTTTTGTTGACAGGTTTAGTGGTCGCTGCCATCACCGCAGTCGTCCCCGCGCTGGCGCTGGCCGGCAACCAGGAGGTTGCCGAGAATGTTGCCAACCGGCTACGTGGAAGCGGACAGATGAGCGACTATAAGATTGGCGTGAAGTACCAGGATGGAACGGCTTGGCTCCGCGGCCGAGTGGCCAGTCAGGCACAGATGGAGACCGCCCTGCGGCTGGTGTTCCGGACGCCCGAGGTTGACCGCGTGGTCAACCAGCTTACGATTTCCTCACCCGAGGCGCGTCGGTTCGGCGAGGCCGCGCCGACGGGCTACAACCCGTTGCGCGATAAGCAACCGCGGCAACCCAGCTTGGCGAAGCGTTTGGAGACGGCCCTCAAGCGCGGTTACGGGCAAGAGCAGCCGCAGCCGCGGCCCATTCGCAAAGACGATCCGGCCTATGTCAATCGCCTGCCTAGCTCATACGTGCCATCGGCGGTCACGCCGACCGCGGCCCAGATGCCTCAAGAGTTGCCGCGTCAGACGGCCGCGCCGCGGCCGATGGCCCGCGTGGCAATGACGCAGCCGGGCATGCGTGGTCCGATGAGTCCACACGGCCAGCCGCGGCCGATGTACACGGCGGCAACGAGCCGAGCGGGGGTGGCGCCGGCGCGGTACGACCAGCCATGCATGCCCAACTATGCCTGGCCGAGCTATGCGTCGTATCCGAACTACGCCGCTTTGACCTATCCGAAGCAGTACTCGCCGACGGCATGGCCGTACATCGGCCCGTTCTATCCTTATCCGCAAGTCCCGATGGGATGGCGGAAAGTGACGTTGGAATGGGACGACGGCTGGTGGTTCCTGGACTTCAGCGATCAGCCGTCGAGCAGTTGGCAGCGGTAGGAGCCGGCATCGGCGGCAAGTGCCGCTCAACGAATGACGAAGGAAGCCCCTGCCCGGACAGTCCGGCGCGGGGGCTTTTTTTGTCGGGCTTGCCGTGACTCTACTTCATGGATTGGCGCATTTTCTCGAAGGCGGGTAATTCCAACGGCTGGAGCATATCGCCGGTCAGGTTTTTTTCGAGGGCTTTTTCCCAGGCTTTTTTGGCCGCTTCAAACTGCCCCGCCTGTTGGTAGGCCTGTGCCTGATGGAAGAGCCGCACGGGAGTCTCCGCGTCGGCTACCGCGGCGGTGATGTCCGCGACGGCTTTTTCCGGTTCGTCGAGCGCCATATAAACGCTGGCCCTCGAGTCGAGCATCGCGCCGAGCGGCCCGGCGATTTCGATGGCTTTGTCGACCAGCTTCAACGATTCGTCGAGATCGACGCCTTGCAGTGACAGCAGCACGGCGAGGTTGTTCATGGCCACGGCGTTTTTCGGGTTTTTTTCAATGACCTCGCGGTAGTAGCTTTCGGCCTTGTCGTATCGCGTCTGGCTGGTGCGCAATTCGGCCAGCGACAGCAGTATTGCGGGGTGCCGGTCGAATTTTTTGATGGCCCTTTCGAGAATTCGGTCCAGGCGACGGCTTTGCTCCTCGTCGGTCACTTTGGTTTGCGAGATCACAATACAGGCCCGGGAGAAATCCTGGGGGGTGCTGCTGTTCATGCTTTTTTCGAGCAGTTCCAGGGCTTCGTCGGTCTTTCCCTGCGCACCCAAGAACACAGCCAACAGCAGGTTCCGCGCAGGGCTTTCCTTGGCGTATGCCCGATACCAGGTTTCGGCTTGATCGAGGAATTTATCGGCGTCTGGTTTTTGCTCCGGTTTCGTCAGCCTCCGGCCGAGTCGGGTTAGTTTGTCGGCCGCCAGACGGAGTCTTGCGTCGCGGTCCTTGGACTGCGCGTCGGCCTCGTCGACGAATTTCTTCATCAGATCGAACGCCACGTCGGGCTGATTTTTGGCGCAGAGCAAATCGGCCCGCAGGGAGAGGGTGACAAACCACTTGGGAGCAATATCCACCAAGCGGTTGAGGTACATCCCGACGCTGGATATCTCGTTGTGTCGCAGCAGGGCTTCGATAAAGACGACCAGGTAGCGGGGTTCCTTGGGATAAGTGGCCACCAGACTCCGGTAGAGGTTGCTGGCCTTGATCCAGTCCCCCGCGGCCTCGTACATTTTCGCCAGTTTTAATTGGTCGTCGGGCGTGGCCGCCTGGTCCTCGAGCATCTTCTCCAGAAGGAGAAGGGCCTGGTCGCGCTTGAACCGTTGCGGATCAGCGGCGGTCACCTGATACAATGCCCGGCGATCTAGAGCCGACACATCGGAGCCGGCCAGGTTTTGCTCGAGCAGTTTCTGTGCTTTTTGGAGGTTGTCGTATCCGCCGCGAGTGGCGTAGATCAAAGCCAGTTGCCGTCTGGCCCAAACCAGGTCCGAGTTTTCGCCCCGCACCTTGCCGTCGATGATCCTCTGCAATAGGGCTTCGGACGATTGCAGCTTGCCGGTGCGGGCGTAGAAATTGGCGACGACGCGTGCGACGGCGATATCCTGAGGCGCCGCTTCCAGGGCCGCCTCATATTGTTTCTCGGCGTCTTCGGTTTTGTGCATCGCTTCATAGCACTGGGCAAGCGCGAGTGGGGCTTCCTTTGCGGAGATATTCAATTTTGCCTCTTCAATCGCTTTTTCGGCCTTGTCCACTTCGCCGACGATGCTGTAGAAGCGGATCAGCGCCACCCAAGTTTGCGGGAGCTTGGGTTCGAGTTCCGCGGCGAGGCGCAGCGCTTTCGCGGCGTTGCCGAGCAATTCCTCGGCCTTTTGGTCTTGCTTCATGGCCTTTGCCCGGCTGCCGAGAATACCCAACATCTGCCCCAGCCAGAGGTGGTCGAGGTAGTTTTTGGAATCGGCCGAGGCGGATTTTTGCGCCATCTCCAGGGCACGGTCGTATTCCCCTTGCTGCAAGGCGACTTCCGCTCCGGCCCGGCTCAACTCGGGCGCTAGTGGCGGTTGCTCTCTCTCGAGTTGGCGGAGCATTTGATCGGCCTCGGCGTACTGCCGCGTTTGCATCAGGAGTTGGACGGTCCGCCTGACGCCGTTGGGGTTTCTCTCACCCATACCGAAGGCTCTACGGTAGTTTTCCAGTGCCCTGTCCGGCCGGCCCAAGGCATCGTAGACCCCCGCCTCCATCAACGGTATGCGCGACCAATCTCCGCGTAACTCGCGGGCCTTGGTCAAGAGGTTTATTGCCTGCTGCAACGTTGCGGTTCTGTCTTTTCCGTCTTTTTCATCTTTGCCGCCGAGATATAACAAAACCGCCTGGCCGTAGAGCCAGTATGAGCCTTGGCCGGCGACCTGCTCGATTTCCTCGAGCGCCCGTTCCATGGCGGGCTGGTCCGCGGTCCGCAACGCCCTCTCGAAGAGCAAGTAGCGGATATTCACGTTGTTTGGTTGTTTTTCGGCGATCTTCCGGCAGAAGAAGTCGATTTGTTCCGCATCGTCCACTTGCATTGCGGCGCTGAGCAGTCCGCTCCAAAGTTGCAATCGCTGTTCGTCGGAAAACGACTCGGTGTTCTCGGCCAGTTTTCGCAGGCGCTCGGTGGCCTCTTTCCCGTGGCGTCGCACGAGATGCTGCGCCCATGCCGTCCGTCTTTCGGTGGTATCGCCGAACAATTCATCCGCTTCCCGCAAGAGTTTCTCTGCTTGTTCCCAGTCCCCGCGCCGATTGGCCAGCGAGGTGAGCGTCCTCCAAAAAGCGGTTTGCTTGGGATCCTTGTCGCGGGCTTCCCGCAACAACTTCTCGGCGTCGGCGGCACGGTCTTGCGCCAAGAGCGCCTCGGCGCGCAAAATTGGGATTTGGGGTGAGTCGGGCAAGGCTTTTTCCGCCGCGTCCAGGGCGTCTTCCACCACTTTCCAATTCCGTTCTCGGGGTGGAAGCCGCATGTTTTTCATCAGCAACATGCGGGCGTAAAGGGCCGCGCTGGCGGGAGCGACGCTACCGCGAACGGCCAACTGGCGGAATTCATTCAGCGCCTCGTCGACCTGACCCGTGGCCAGAAAGACGTCGGTCATGGCGGCCTTCGCGGGGGTGAAAGTGGGGTCCGCGCTCAGTGCCCGGCGATAGGCCTTCAATTGTTGGTCCCGGTTGCCCAATTGACCGTAGCATTTTCCAATCCAGACGTCGATCTGCTTCGCC
>JAUWPQ010000274.1 GCA_030611515.1 Planctomycetota bacterium
TGGGAAAAAAAGTCACCTGGCAACAACTTAGCTCCGATTTCAAGGACCATGTGTTCCGGTTTCAGATACTGGACGAGGCACAGCCTTTGGGCCGCGACTGGCGAGACGAGTTGCGCGACTTGCTGGTAAAGTGAAAGAGGGAACGCAGCGTTTCGGAAATAAAAATAAAAAAATCGGGGGACAACCGGACCGGGTGGCCTCGGGCGGTTGCCCAGGGACGATGGCCGCAATCAGCACATCAACCCTCATCAACCCTGAAAGGGTTGCGTAATGCCGCGACGCAACTCCGAAACCCCGTTGGGGTTTTCCTCGTTTTCCGGCCCATCAAACCCAGGGTAGCCGCCCAAGCGGCAACCCTGATTCTATGAAAGAGTCGTCCTCCTGGTGGTATAAACGATGTGGCAAGTATTTTACCCATCAAAACCACAGCAGGAGGACCGAGAGATGTTATACCTTGGAATCGACCAGCATCGCAAGCAGTTGACCGTGAGTATTCGCAATGAGGCGGGGGATGTCGTCCTCCGAAGGCAGGTTTCGACAGAATGGGCCCGTGTGCGAGCGTTTTTCGATGAACTGCGACGACTTGCTGAACCGGAAGGCGGATTCGCGGCGATCGTCGAGGTCTGTGGCTTCAATGATTGGCTGCTGAAAATGTTGACCGAATACAGATGCCGAGAAACGGTCTTGATTCAGGTCGAAAAACGATCGAAGAAGAAGACCGACCGTCGCGACGCACATCAACTGAGCGGTCTCCTATGGGTAAATCGCCTTCGATTGTTGGCGGGCCAACGGATCGAAGGCGTACGTCGCGTACAGCCGCCGACGGAGCAGGAGGCCGAAGATCGGCAACTCACGGCGTTGCGGCAAAGGCTGGGCCAACTCCGCACACGAACGATCAACCGCATCAAACATTTGCTGCGAAAACACAACATCGAACAAGACCAACCAGCCAAGGGCCTCGACACGAAACGAACCCGGAAATGGTTGGCCGCATTGCCGTTGGCCCCCTTCGACCGGCTGGAAATGGACCTGCTGTTAGCGCAGTGGAAGGTGTGGGACAAGCAGATTGAGACGCTGGGAACGGAGATCGAGAAGCGTCAGGCCCAGAACGCAACGGCCGTCGTGGTGGCGACGATTCCCGGCTGCGCAGCCTACGGCAGTCTGGCATTGGCTGCACGGGTCGGCTCGATCGAACGGTTCCCGCGTCCGGCAAGCTTGGCGAACTATTGGGGGCTGACGCCGGGCTGTCGCAACTCGGGCGAGGCGACCGACCGGTTGGGTTCGATCACGAAGCAGGGTAGCGTCATGGCCCGCTTCATCCTCGGCCAACTGGTGATGCACGTACTGCGTCGCGATCCGTGGATGAAGGCGTGGTACGGCAGAATCAAGCGACGACGGGGAGCAAAGATCGCGCGGGTGGCGGTGATGCGGCGGTTGGCGACGGTGATTTGGCACATGGTGAAGAACAACGAACCGTATGTGGCGGGCGGTCCGCCGCGACGGAAACTCCGTGTCGGGGCGGCGTAGTCCTCCCCTCGGCTCGGGCTTGGCAACAGGGGGTCCAACAGAGGAACGTGGAAACGAAGGAGCAACGGTTGCATCGGCCCTTCCTGACGGAAGAGGCCCTCGCCTGCAAGGCCAGTCTGATCAGCCCAGTGGACTCGGCGACATTGCCCGAGCGTAGCCCTGAATGAGACGGCCATGCAGAGCGAGACGGTCGCAGCAGAATATTCGGTGTCAGGTTCTTTCGGACCTGACCGGCCGCCGCCAATGGTGGCTGGATTCACGAAGGGATGTGTAGGGGTGCAGCCGCGAGGAAAAGAACGGCTCGACAACCTCGAAAAGAAAGACCGTAAGCGACATTGGCGTCAAGGCCACAAAACGAGGAAAAACGAGGAAAAAACAGGAGAAAAGCCCGCAAGGGACTTTTGCGCTGACCGTGCGTCAAAAATCCCGCCAGGAGACACTTGACACAATGGACTCTTTCAGGGATGGGCTGCCTGAACCATGAAAGCGCCACCAAGCAGTTTCCGACCGGTGGCTGGGGGTATGCCTGGACGGGGGATGCCGACCGCGGGACGGATTGGCGTCAGCCGGGCGGCTGGATCTACAACATCCTACCCTACATCGAGCAGCAAGTGCTGCACGACATGGGGGCCGGGCTATCGCCCTGGGACTCATCGGCCAAGAAACTCGCCCACATGCAGCGGCTATCCACGCCGTTGAGCGTACTGTATTGTCCCACGCGGCGGCGGGTGGCCGCCTACCCGTGGTTGGGGTCTTACCAAGTAGTCAACGCCGGCCCGCCGACGACGGTGGGGCGCAGCGATTACGCCGGCAACGGCGGCGACTATTTCATCACTACCGGTGGCCCCATAGAACCCCTCTGGAACACGGCCCCGCCGAACTGGGGCGCCGGGCCGGTCAGCACTACTGAAGTCGAGAACCCCCCAGGGCAAATGACGTCCAACGCGCGGACCACCTTCGCCAACGTCGCCAGGTTGGCCACGGGCGTGATCTATGCCGGCAGTATGATCAAAGTGGCGGACGTGACCGACGGCACGAGCAACACGTACTTGGTGGGCGAGAAATACGCGGGTCCCGACTGGTATACGACGGGTCAAAACGGCGGCGACAACGAGGGCGCGCTGGTCGGCGACGACTGGGACATCTCCCGTTGGACTGGGATGACGGGGATCAGCAGCCCGCTCCCGCCGATGCCGGACACGCCGGGCGTTTCCGGCATTAATTTCGGCAGCGCGCACGCCAACGGCTTCCAGATGGCCCTCTGCGACGGCTCGGTTCACGTGATCAACTACTCGATCGACCCCGAGGTGCATCGCCGGCTGGGCAACCGCAAGGACGGCCTGACGATCGACGCGAAAAAGTATTAGTGGCGTCCATAACGCCGCACGATTCGGGCATCGGTTTTTTGTCCTACCCTCCCCCCCCTTGGAGTCCGACAATGAGTTCTACGCTGCTCGCCGGAATCGGCAGAGCGGCGTCATCTCGGCGGGATTTCCTCAAAAACGGCACGGCCGCCGCGACGGGCCTTGCTCTGGCCGGTGGACTGAACATCGCCAGGGCGGCCCACCCGGCCGGCGGCGACGAACTCAAGCTCGCGCTGGTCGGTTGCGGCAGTCGCGGCGCCGGTGCAACGTTGCAGTGTCTTTCCGCAAACGACAACGTCAAGTTGATCGCCGTGGCCGACGCTTTTGCGGACAGCGCCAAGAACTGCCTGCGCGCCCTGCGGAAGGATGGGAGAATTGCCCGCAAAATCGACGTCCCCGAGGACCGTGTCTTCGTCGGCTTAGACGCCTACGAGCAGGCGATTGCCGCCGGCCCGGACATCGTCCTCTTGGCGACGCCGCCCGGGTTCCGTCCAATCCACTACGCCGCCGCGATCCAGGCCGGGAAGCACGTCTTCATGGAGAAGCCCTGCTGCGTCGACGCGCCGGGCTTCCGTTCCTTGATGGAGTCGAACAAGTTGGCCGACGAGAAGGGCCTGAAGGTGTCCGTTGGATTGCAAATGCGCCGCGCCAAGAAGTTGATCGACAAGGTGAAGGCGATCCAAGCGGGATCGCTCGGCGACATCACTCTTATGCGCGCCTATTGGAACCAGGGCTCCATCTGGTTTCGCAAGCGTCAACCCAGCCAGACCGAGATGGAATACCAAGTGCGCAACTGGTACCACTTCGTCTGGCTCAGCGGCGACCACATCGTCGAGCAAAACGTCCACTTCTTGGACATCTGCAACTGGGTCAAGAACGCTTACCCCGTGCAGGCCAATGGGATGGGCAGTTGCCACGTTCGCCACAACCGCGGCATGGGCCAGATCTACGACAACCACTTCGTTGAATACACCTACGCGGACGGCACGAAGATGTACGATCAGGCCCGCCAACAACCCGGCACGTGGACGGCCTTGACTCTGTTCGTCCACGGCGTCAAGGGCGTCGTGGAAATGCCGGGCGACTGGGGCGAAGGCTTCTTCCAGGAACACATCGATCTGGTCAACGCCGTTCGCAAGAACGAGAAACTCAACGACGGCTGGCACGGCGCCACGAGCAGCTTCACCGCCGTGTTGGGCCGCATGGCAACGTATTCCGGCCAGGTCGTCAACTGGGACGAGGCGGTCGAGAAGGGGCCGAGCGAAATGCCTGCCAAGTTCGCCTTCGACGCCGATCCGCCGGCCATGCCCGACAAGGACGGCAACTATCCGATGGCCATGCCCGGCAGCTACAAGCCGTACTAGCCCTAAAACAAGCGTAATCGTTCTTCGTCAATAGCTGCGTTGAGTGTGGCTTTCGGTGGCCAAGCCGAGGAGGGCTTGGAGGTTTGGGGTCGGGTTGTCGATTGCTTCATGGTGGAGAGTTCCTTTTGCGGGCTACCCGCTGGCGGAGTGAAAACTGGAAAATCGAGCAGTTGCTGACCAACAACACCCGCCACGCTGCCGCCGACCGGCGCGCCGGGCGGCCACGGCGGCTCGCACGGCCACCTGACCGACGAGTTCATAACGGCGATCCTCGCGGACCGCAAGCCACTGGTGGACATCGTTATGGCGCGGCCTACATCAACCTGAACGACAAAAATGGCTCAACGCCGATCGGCCGGCGGCAGGCCGCAGATGTGCTTCCGCCAGCCGTCCAGACGCTCCTTGTCCAGGCCGGTTTCGCGGACGATCTCGGTGTCCACGCGGCGGTCGGTCTCCGGCAACGTGACGCGGACCTTCAACCGGCCGTTCGGCATGTAGTGAAATAGTATCTCGACCGGATACTGCGCCGGAAGATCGGGGGGCAAATTGCGGACCGAACAGCGGCCGATCGGAGTGCAGTCGTCGGCCGAGGGGCTTTCGCCCTCGACGATCTCGACGCGGATCGACCGCTGGCCCGCCTTTTGGGTTTTGAAAGCCCGCTTGCCGGTAACCGGCAGGCGGGTGTTGCGTGGAATGAGGATGCCGTTGCGGCGGCGCCCGGTGAGCGGATCGAGGCCCACCACGCCGAGGCTGTTCGAATTGACGTTGCGGATTTTGAACGCCGGTGGCAGGCCCTCTTGGCGAGCGAGGATCAACGAGGCGTGCAGGGCCGCGCCGTGTGCGACCGCCTCGTCGGCGGCCACCGAGTCGTCCGGCTCCAT
>JAUWPQ010000047.1 GCA_030611515.1 Planctomycetota bacterium
GGTTTTCGTGCGGACCGTGGCGTCGTAAATAACCTTCGTCCGCCGCCCGTCGGAAAAATCGACGCACTTGATCGTCAGGTCATAGACGTCGCCTTCCGCTCCCGGCGCCCGTTCGATGCTCCCCCAGACGCCGATCTGGGCGTCGAAATCCTCGCGGACGATTTTCCGCATCGCCGCCAGCTCCATCTCTGGCGAGGGAGCGAGTTTATGGGCGGCGCAGAAGTCGCGGACCTCGTGCATCGACTCGGGGATAATGAACCCGCCGGCGCGCGAGAGCTTCGTCCAAACCATGTCGCCCAACATCCGGCCGTAACGTCCATCGTCGAACTTCGAGACGAAATCGAAGGGGATCACCACCTTGCGGGCGTCGGCCGCGTGGACGGAAGAGAATAACAATAACAGAAGGAGGAGAATGCAATACTTATTTGCCCTCGTTCCCACGGTCCTCCGTGGGAACGCACTGCCTTCGACGCTCTGCGTCGCCGCCATCGACCCGTAGCGTCGGGAATCGTGGGTTCCCACGCGGAGCGTGGGAACCAGGAAAGTTTGTCCTCGTTCCCACGGTCCTCCGTGGGAACGCACTGCCTTCGACGCTCCGCGTCGCCGCCATTGACCCGTAGCGTCGGGAATCGTAGGTTCCCACGCGGAGCGTGGGAACCAGGAACCTTTCTTCGCAGAGCGTGGGAACCAGGGACGTTTGCAATCCTTACTTACCATCCGAATCATCTCCGGTTCCGCTGTCACCCTTCGACAACCGCTCGAAGTATCGCCGGTTTAGCTCCTCCCATCCAGCGGGCGAGGGATCGTGCATGCTTCCAAGCAACTCCTTGCGCACGTCGGCGGGGAGATTCGCCGAGGCGTCGCGCCGCGTCTGGAACTCGCCATCGAGGCGTTGCTTAACGTTGCCTAGCCCTTCGAGCAAAACCCGTCTCTGCCGCAAGGCGTTTTTATAACGTCCGGCCTTCAGATCGCGCTCGACCTGGGCCATAATCTCGATCAGTTTCATTAGATCGGTGCGGTGGAAGCCGGAGATTTTGAAGCGCAGGTCGATTCCCTCGGCCTTGTTCCGCAGTTCCGCTTGGCGACCGGCAAGCCGCTGGGCGTCGCGCTGTCCGGGCGAGCGTGGGACCGGCCCCTCCAATCCTTCGCCCCCCTTGCCGCTTTCCTTTCCGCCGCCGGTGGCCCCGCCGGCCGGCTGCCGGTCGTGGTCCTTGATTTGTCCGGCCACGTTCGGGTCGGGCGTAAGGCGGCTGGGCGTTTTGCGGCCCCCTTTGCCGACCGCCTCGTCGCCGACAAACTCTCCACTCGATTTCCCCTGCCGACCTTCGCCGGCCCGGCCGCCGATCTCGCTGGTGTTGGGCAACCGGTTGCCGGTCACTCCCTTGGCGCTCATGTTCGATATCGGGCCGTCCACGGCGTCCCAGCCCGCCCCCGCGTCGAGCGAGTCAGCCGCACTGCTCGAAACGTCGTCCATCTCGTCGAAAAGGTCCTCCTCCTCTTCCATCAGTTCGCCGACGAGGTCTTCCAACTCGCCGGGCAATTCGGCCATCGGGGCCTCCTTGTCCGCGTCGGTGAGCGATTCCTCCTGACTCCACTTCTCGCGGTCGGGGCTGTCGGGCAGCCACTTTTCGAGGTTCGTCTTCAATTCCTCGGCCATTTCATAGCCCAACTGTTCGAGCGGAACGGCGATATCGACCGTCTTTTTCAGCAACGCGCCCTCGGCCATTTTCAGTTCCGTCTGAATCTCGATCAGTTCCTTGGCCGTCGATGGATTGGCGAAATCCTGCTCGGGCAGTTTGCTTAGGTCAGATTGCAATTCCTGCATGAACCGCGAAAGGTCGTCCTCGGCGGCGGCCAGTCCCTTGAGCAATTCCTCCTGCTCCTCGGTGAAATCGTCGACCGGCGTCTTGGCCAACTCCTTGCTGGCCTCGATCACCTTCTTCTGCTGTTCGAGGAACTTTTCCAGCTTCTCGCGCAGCTCGTCGAGTTTCCGCCGGGTGTCGTCGGGCAAATCGCCGCCGGGGCGTTTTTCCATCTCGGCCAGCAGATCGGCCTGCGCTCGCCGGGCAACGTCCAGCAGTTTACGCAACACGTCGATGATCCGATCCTGCGTGGCCGTAAGTTTTTCCACAGCCGGGGGCGGCTGTGCTACATTTCTCTTCAGCATCTCATCGCAAATCGCCACCGCCTCGATCATTTCGCCGAAGGCAAGTTCGCTCAGGACGCGCTTGATTGTCTGGAGTTCTTTGCGGGCGGCGAGGTCGATGGTTTTCGTCAACTCGGTCGATGATTTCTGGATGTCGATCTGCCGGCCCCTGAGACCATCGATCAGATCGCGGCTGGGCGCGACCGACGGTCGCGGCTTTATGTCGGCGGCGGCCGTGCGGGCGCGAACCTGCTTCTCCAGTATCTTCATTAGCTCGCCGCGCAAACTATCGAGCCGTTCCAAGGCGGCCGACGCCTCGTCGTCCTTCGAGATGATCGTGATCTCGCGCCACGGGCCGACGGTCTCTTGCGGCTTCAGCTTCAGCCCCCAATCGTCGATCGCCCGTTTGTCCCAAGCCGCCGCGCGGATAAGGACCGTCTGGCCGGGTTTGATCTTCTCCGGGTCCAGCTTCAAGCCATATTGGCGGACGATCGAGGTCGAGGCGGCGGCGAAGTCGGTCCATTGCCGAACTACTTCAACCTGCCCGGTATCGTCGCTCTTGGATGGCTTAACAGCCCCTTGAAAAAGTCGGTTTCCGAGAGTTTGGGTGCCACTGCTGGCTTGTCCAGCAGTGTTTTTCCGGGTGTTTCTCCCCGCACTGCTGGACAAGCCAGCAGTGGCACCCTCTTTCAACGAGCCATTAACCATCATCTGCAATTGCACCCGTCCGATGCCGTGGTCGTCGCCGGCGCGGATCGCAACCGGCAGCGTCGTCCCCGGCGCGGCGACGGTCGAGCGGCCCAGCCCGCGCAATTCGACCGTCGGCGGCCCGTCCACGCGAACCCGGATGCTGTTCACCCGCGGATTGGGATGCGAGTGGCCGGCGTCGTTCCACAGCCGCACGACGTACGAGCCGTCCTTCAACAGCGGCATGGACGAAATCACCAGATTTCCGTCCGGCTCGACGCGGCCGACGAAACGTTCGCCTTCGCGCTCGACGTATCCCTTGGCTACGGGGGTTGAGAGCCGCAATCGCAACTCGACCTCGGTAAACCGCGGGGCCTCGATATTCAAGTCCTTCAAGACGATCGTCTCATCCCTCCGCTCGAGGTAGGCTGGGTAATGGAACGTCGCCTCCGCGCTTTCGACGACCGGCTTTTGCCGCACGCCGATGGAATAAACCCTGGTTTGCGAATCGCCGATCTCCAGGCGGTAGCTGAACGCCTCGATTGCGGAGGGGACAGTCAGCGTGTAGCGGCGGTGTGTACGGTCGGCCGTCATCGGGAGCGGCGTTTCCGGCCGGTCGTTCTTCGCGATGAACAGCGTGGCTTTGTGCGGCCGGCCGTCGGGGTTGCGGATTTCGGCCGCGATCCGAACGCTTTCGCCGACCAGCACGTCCACGTCGCCCGGGGTGACGCCGACGATCTCGACCGAGCCGACCGAGGGGACGAACGTCCACGGGGCAAACAATCGCGACGCCGCCGACCCCCAGTTGGGCAGCAACGCCCGGCAAAACAAGGCGACAACGACCAGCAGCGCGAGTACCGCCAGCGACTCGGCCAGGTCTCGCGGCGTCTGTATGCAATGGATGAAGCGTTGCAGGCGGGATTCCTTGGCCGCGGCGCGATCGAAGGGCAAGCGGCCGATTTTCGCGGCCGCCCGATTGACGGCCGCCTCGCAAAACGCCCGGTTCTGGTTGTCTCGACCTTCGCGGAGTTGGACTATGTTTATCAGGTCGCTGCCGAGGTCGGGAAACTCGGACTCGACCCGGCGTGCCGTGGCCTCGATGCCGCGTTGACCTCGCAACAGCCGTCGCCCAACCACAATCATCAGCGCCAAGGAAGTCAGCAGCCACGCCGCGGAAAGTCCCAACAACCACGGCGACGGGAGCAGAATCAGGGCATCGGCCGCCATGAAGCAGACGAACATGCCGAAGGAGACGCACGCCGCCAACGCGGTGGTCGAAAGCAGCGAAAACAGCCACCACTTCTGTCGTGCGGCGTCGAGCCGGTCGATCACGTTTTCGGCGGCGGGGGACATGGGAGTGGGTAGTGGATAGTGGATAGTGGGTAGTGGATAGTGGGTAGTGGATAGTGGGTAGTGGCCAGAAATCGGTCGTTTAGCCCCGGCGTCCACGCCGGGAACAAACGGCTTTTCCCGTCACGCAGTGTTCCCGGCGTGGACGCCGGGGCTAAACGATTATTCTCCCAAAATCACGCAAGTTCATTTATGATTTTGTTAATGCGTCACCGCGTAAACCAATATGTTCGTTCCGAGTTGCATGGCCGACCGCTCCTGCAAACCATAACTGTACGCGTGCGGGAACTGCTCCCAGCCGTTGCCGAGGTCGAACCGGCTGTAGACGACCGCCAGCCGTCCGTCGATCGAGATCCCTTCCAACTCGGGTGTGTCGAGTTGCCCGAAATCCTCGCGTACCCGCGGCGTGTATTGCACCCGCCCGACGTCGAAGAGGCAATGATACAGCGGATGGTCGGCGGGTATCCGTTTCAGCTTACTGCCGGGCAGCGCCTTGGCGATCTCGCGGCGCATGGCGGCGTCGAAGGCCAATCTGCCGCAGCAGGCGTCGGCCAGCAACATACCGCCCGCCTTCAAGTATCGCCCCAGCGACGCGGCTTCCTCCTTGCTCCAGACGAAATCGCGATGTCCGGTGATATAGAGCACGGGATACGTGGTCGCCTTGGGGTCGTTCAGGCGGACGTTCGCCCGCTTGAACTTCACCTCCAACGTCGAGTTGTCGCGGGCGAACTTGAGCAGGTTATGCACGGCCGATGGGTCGGGATCCCAATCGCCCTCGTGGATCAGTTGTGCGAAGACAAAATCGTCGCGAGTCGGCGCGGTGGCTTCGTGGTAGACCTTCGTGGTGCTCAGAAACCGCCCGAGTTGGAACGTGCCCAGGATATACGTAATCATGTTTGCGCCCAACTGCCGGGCCTGGCCGATCACCACGCGAGTGCCGCGCGGATGTTCGTGCCCGTCCCAACCGCAAGTCAGATCGCGCGGCGAGAAGATCACGCCCGCGCGGCAGCCGAAGTCGATCCCTTCCAGGCACGGCGGCTCGACGAACGTCGAACCGTCCCCCTTCTTATACGTCAAGTCGCCCAGCTTGTAGAAGGACGAGAATACCGGCTCCTCGGGCAGCATCTTTCTCAGCGGCCGGCCGGGAAAGATCAATTCCATCTCGCGGCGAAACGATTCGGCGAAATCGTTCCATCCGCAGCAGGCGTCGCCGAGGATCGTGCCGCCGTCGAGCACGTAGCGGGCCAGCTTGGCGCGGACTTCGTCGTCCAACTGGAACTTGTTGTGCCCGGCCAGCAGCAGGGCCGGCAGCTCGCGGGGATCGAACGAGAAATGGGCGAAATCGACCTCGACCGCCCGATAGTTGATCCCCAGCTTTTGCGAAGTCCATCGCAACAGCGCATTCACGTCGGCCGGATCGGTCATCCAGTCTCGATACCGGACCCGTTTGCCGTTGCGGGTAGTCCAGCGGGTGGTGCCCAGCGCGGCCTTGCCCACCAGCGAGGGCGGACTGGGCGGCCGCTTCTTCTCGCTGCGACGCAAGGGAGTGACCGGCAGCGGCAACGGCGGGAACGATTCGCCGCCCGTGCGGCGATGCGGCTTCGCCCGCGGCGGCGGTCCGCAGTCGATCGGCCCGGAGTCGCCCTGATCGGCCCAAGCGATGGACGGGATGGCGGCGCCGCCAACGGCCGATGCGAGTCCAATGCCTTCGATGAACTTCCGCCGCGAAAGCTCATGCGTGGGAGGTGTTTGGTGCGGCCTCATGACTGTTCCCCCTTATGCACGGCGGGCAAGCGGAACCCGCGACACGGCGAGAAAACTCACGATCGAAGCTATTCCACTATTCATTGTGTCGAAATATCGCCTCCCGGTCAACCCGACACCCGTAGCTGTCGGGTATTCCGACACCCGCCCGCGGTGGGTATTTGCGTTCCAGCCGACCATCGACCGATCCGGAATGGCAAAATACAATGTAAAGGGACGTGCCACCCTCTTCACGAAAGATCAATCATGTGGCTGAAACGGCATTGCGTGTACGCCGCCGCGATCGTGACCCTGGCTTGCGGACTCTCCGTCGCCGAAGCCGACGAGCCGCCGGCGATCAATCCCTTCGGTCCCAAAACCACGCAGCGGGAAGACGCCATCCCCGGCTGCATCGAATTGTCCGACGGCTCGGTCCATCCGGGCATGATCTATCTGACCCGCGACAAACGCCTGAAAATCTACGACAAACAACTCCAGCGGCAGCGAGAGATTCCGCTCCGGGCGGTCAAGCGGATCGACTGCAAGATCAAGCGGGAGTGGATGGAGAAGGAGTGGAAGTTTAAGGAAACGACCAGCGACGAGAAGATTTACACCGGCCGCGGCTATCCGGCGCGGGAATACCTGCACACGATTACCTTGCACGACGGACGAACGATCACCGGCCCGTTGTCGGCGTTGGTCTATCTCCAGCCTAAGCGGTATTCGCCCGACGGAGAACCGCCGGCCGAACGCTACTTGCTGAACAAGCGCGACAAGGGCAAAATCGGCGAGGAGTTGAAATCGCTCGTCTACGTCAAACGGATCGAGCTCGGCAAGGTAAAATAATCGTTTAGCAGCCGCCGGCACGGCGGCTATTGTCATTCTGGTTCCCACGCTCTGCGTGGGAACCCACGTGTTCCGACGCTCTGCGTCGGTTGGCGACGGGGACGACGCAGAGCGTCGCAAGCAATGCGTTCCCACGGGGGACCGTGGGAACGAGAACAATCTGATGTACAATAAACGATAACTCATGCAACTTTCTCTCGCTCAAGGATACAGCCTGACGACGATGCTGGCAGTCGCCGCCGCGGCGCTGCTGCTGGTGGGAGTGTTTTACTATCGGGCGTTCCACGCGCTGGAGTTCCGGCGGTGGCGGACGTTGTACCTGCTGCGGGCGGCGGCCATCCTGTTGGTCGTGACGCTGCTGTTTCAGCCCGTCTTGAGCTATCAGAAGGAACACGTCGAGAAGCCCGCGCTGATCTTTTTGTTGGACGCCTCGGCCTCGATGGACATTGCCGACGACCAGTCGGAGCTATCGCGCTTCGATCGGGCACGTAGCAAGCTGGAACAATGGAGCGAAACGCTGAAACGCGATTTCCGCGTGCTGACGGTCGCCTTCGCGGATCGGGCGCTGCCGCTGGAAACTCGGGAAGAACTGGCGACCTTGATCCCGAACGGCCGGGCGACCTCGCTCTGCCGGGCGCTTGCCACCGCCTCGAACCAACTCGCCCCGGCCGAAGTCGCCGCGCTGATCATGCTTTCGGACGGCATCAACAACGCGGCCGGCAATCCGCCCGAATCGGCCGGCAAGCTGGGCCTGACGGTCCATTGCGTCGGCGTCGGCGCCGGACTGCGAAGCAACCGCTCCTATCGAGACGTGCAGGTAGTCGGGATCGATTGCCCCGACCGCATGATGCTCGGCAACGTCGCCCGAGTTACCGGCTCGATCGACGCGGCGGGATTGAACGGCCGCGTGATTCAGGCGTTTCTCGACGAAGACGGCCGGCAGGTGGCCAGTGCCGAACTGACGCTCGACGAGGTGGAAGGTTCGCAGCAAGTCGCGTTCGAGTTCACGCCCTCGGCCAAGGGCCGCCACTCATACACCGTCCGCGTCCCGCCGGTTTCCGAGGAGCGGATCACGGAGAACAACAGCCGTTCGGCCGTTTCCACCGTCCACGAGGCCGAAATCAGCGTGTTGTACGTCGAGGGCACGTTGCGTGCAGAGTACGGCGCGCTGGTCAATCGCTTTTTGGCCAAAGACCCCGACCTGGAGTTTTGCGCCCTGGTCCAGACCCGGCCCAACGTCTTCCTGCAACGAACGAACATGGGCGATATGCGGCTGGCCGCGATTCCCGCCGATCGAGAGACGATCGACAAGTTCGACGTGTTCATCCTCGGCGACATCGACGCCTCGTACATCCGCCCCGAGCAACAGGAAATGATTCTCGATCGCATCCGCGCGGGGGCGGGCCTGGTAATGCTCGGCGGCTACCACAGTCTTGGACCGGGTGGCTACGCCGGCACACCGCTGGGCCACGCCCTGCCGGTGGAACCGGGCGACCGGCGGATCGGTCAGTTCACCGACCCGTTCCTGCCGGTGCTGACGCCAGAGGGCGTGCGTCACCCGATTTTCGCCAATATCGGCGTCTTCTTTCCCACACGTAGCGGCGGGCCGCAAACGCCGGGGTTATCGCCGCTTGTCGGTTGTACGCGGGTCGAGCGGGCGCGGGCGGGGGCCACCGTCCTGGCGACACTGACGGACGACCCCGGCTCGATGCCCGTGCTGGCCGTGCAGCCTCTGGGGCGCGGACGGACCGCCGTTTTTGCCGGCGATACTACCCGCAACTGGCAACAGGTAAGCCAATCGCTCGACCGTGAATCGCCCTTCCTCCGCTTTTGGGGTCAGATGGTCCGCTGGCTGGCCGGTCGGGCGGAAGCGGTCGAGGCCGCCGCCGGGGTCGTCGCCGACACGGACAAGGCACACTATGAGCCGGACCAGCCGGTGCAAATCTCCGCCGTCGTCCGCGACCAACAAGGTCAAGGCGCCGACAATGCTCGCGTAACGGCCGAAGTATACGGAGAACGGCTGGAAGCGCCACAATCTTTTCCATCCGAGAAGAATGTTTCACTACTTCCCGTGCGACGTATAAAAGGACCGGGCGGACGTGCCGAACGGGTCGAGCTTTCGTCGGTTCCAGGCCCCGGAGGGCATTACCAAGGGACGTTCGAGCCGCGGTCGCCCGGCCGATACCAGATCGGCGTCGAGGCACTGCTCGACGATCTGGCGCTCACCGCGGAAACTATCCTCATCGAAGTCGGTCGAGCCAATCTCGAATTCGAGAAGCTCGACTTGGACGAGAAGATGCTCATGGACGTCGCCGCCGCATCGGGCGGAAGATACGTTCACATTTCCACCGCCGACCACTTCATCGAACAACTCGAACGCCGCCAACGGAAGAAGACCACTTACGTCGAGCGGCGTCTCTACTGGCCGCCGGGGTTATGGACGCTCCTGGTGGCGGCGCTGACGACCGAATGGATTTTGCGCAGAAGGTATCAACTCCGGTAGGGGCCGGGAATAAAGAGACAGTCCGGTTTTTAGAATGTTATTTGGCAAAGGGTTACGACGTTTGCCGAATAGCCCGAAGGGCTTTCACAAGGTAGCCCAGGGTTGACGCGCAGCGGCTACCCTGGGTTGCGGGGCCGATGATTTGTTCAACCCTGAAAGGGTTGTGGAGCGACGCCGCCATTCCGCAACCCCTTCGGGGTAAGATGTTACGACAAACCCGTTCACCCAGGGTAGCCGCTGCGCATCAACCCTGGGCTATCCTACACAATCCCTTCGGGATAAAAACTCCCAAAATGCCCACACTTCCAGAAAAACCGGACGGTCTCTAAATACCTGAGGGTGTCCTGAAATTCAAAGTCTGTCTACGATCCATTTCACTTGCCCGTTCTCGTTGCCACAACGGGCCTCGGGCCGCAACCAGACTTTTATCCACGGCGACGACCTGCGGATCGGGAGGGCTAGAAATCGTACCAGAGGCCGACGCCGATCTGTTCCTCGAAGGTATTGTAGAACTGCGTCTGGTCGCTCATACCGTTGAAATACTGCATTCCGATGCGGCAGAGATGGCCGGTGCAGCCGCGCCACTGCCAGCCGGATTGCACGGTCATGTTGCCGCCGAAATCGTTTGCCTCGCGCAGGTGAGCATTGATGGCGAAGAACGGGGCGCCCCAGACGCCGGTCGGTTCGGCGGGGCTGAAGTCGACGCCGAACTGAAACTCCCAGGGCTTCGCGCCGCCGTCGGTGCTGAACGCCCAGTCCGCCTCCGAATACAAACGCAGGTTGGGACTAAGATAAATCGCCATGCCCAAGACCATCGCGTCGCGGACGTAGTTGATCCGCGGGTAGCCGGGATGTCGAACCATGAACTCGTCGCCCAGATGCGAGCTGAGGTGGTAGTAAGCCAACTTCGCCTCCCAACAGCCGCGGCGGGTCGTCAGTGGAATGCCGAAGCGGTAGTCGGCCGAGACCAGGTCGCGGCCGTTATCGAGGTCCATTCGCGGGAAGGCGGCCCCCTCGAAGTCCAACTGCCAGCCTTGCGGCCAGAGGGCGTTGTCGGTCCCGTATCGCAAGATACCCACCCGGCCGCCGAGCGTTGCGTCCCACATCCAGCGTTCATTGCGCATCCTGACCCATTGGCTGGCGATGCGCGGCTCGCGACCGCCGGCCAAGTACGATTTGTACATCAGGCCGGAAGGCGTAATCTGCCAAGTCCAAGGTTCGTCGTAGACCAGCGCGGGATCGACGTAGGTGTTGGCGTCCAACGTTTGGGCGGCGGCGGTCATGGCGTCTGGACCGCCGTACGGTGCGTATAGCGGTCCGGGATCCTCGTAGGACGCATGCACCGCGCCGCCGGTGACCGAGGTCGATATCCCCGGCAGCACGTCGTCGTATGGCGACAGTGCCGGCGCGCCGACGTCGGACGCAGTAGCCGCGGACGTGGAGGGATACGTCGAAGGATACGTCGAAGGATATGTGGAAGGATATACGGCCGGTGCGACGCTGGGTGCCATCCGTTGCGGCGGCGCGGGGTACACCGGAACCTGTTGACCAAAGGCCGACGCGGCCAATTCCAACAGCGTTGCCACACACACCGATCCGACCAACACGAAAACCAACGGAAAGCGACCAGAAGGCATGGCGAAAATCCTCCGAATCGGACACTGGAAAAGGTAGTGAAAGGGGGAGGCAGTGTAGCGATTTCCGCAGTCCGATGGGAGGCCGATTCTTTGTCGTCGCAACTCCTTGTGCAACAGGGGTTTACGGATTTCCCGCCCCCCATGTCCATTCTTTGCCGTTGACATCTTCCATACTCAATGTAGGATGGCCGCACGTTTATGATTTGCCGTCCCGCTTTTCACGCACGGGATGTTGGCTGTGAACCGATTTTTGGCTGCGAAAAGAGACCGGCTCCCGGTCTGGGAGCGGATGATATAATTTCCGAGGAAAGGATGAAATCATGATTGAGCATCGAATAATAGAGGGCAAGGGGATAGTGGTCGTCGAGCCGATCTCGTCGCTGTCGTCCGGGGATTTTCGCTGCCTGAGCGAAACGGTCGACGCCTATCTGGCCGAGCATCCCACTATCCGCGGCCTGCTGATTCACTCCAAGGAATTCCCCGGCTGGGAAAGTTTCGCGGGCCTGACGGCCCACATCCGTTTCATCAACGACCACCATCAGAAGGTCGAGCGCGTGGCGCTGGTCACCGACAGTTCGATGGGCTCGATGGCGAAGACGCTGGCAAAGCATTTCGTCTCGGCCGAAGTCCGCCACTATCCCTACGCCGATCTCGACGACGCAATGGAATGGCTCGAGTCCGAGTGACTCGTGTCTTAATCCATTTCCCTCCTCACTGCCCATCCGCTGCTTTCGCGACTACAATAGCGGCATGGGCCAGCAAGAACACCAGCCCCGACGCATCGCGGTCATCGGCGGCGGCATCGCCGGGCTGGCGGCCGCGCATCGGCTGGTCGAACTCGATCCGCGCTGCTCGGTGACGCTGCTGGAGGCCGGACCGCGCCCCGGCGGCGTTCTGTCCACCATGCATGAAGATGGCTTTCAGGTCGAGCAGAGCGCCGACAACTTCATTACGACCGTCCCCTGGGGGCTGAATCTCTGCCGGCGGCTCGGGCTGGAAGATCAACTCGTCCAGACCAACCCGGCCTACCGCCGCACGTTCGTCGTTCGGCGTGGGCGGATGCATCTCTTGCCCGACGGTTTTCTGATGATGGCCCCGACGCGGCTCTGGCCGCTGGCCGTCACCGGGATACTCAGTCCGCTGGGAAAAATCCGCGCGGGCGTCGAGTATCTCATTCCGCCGCGCCGGGACGAAGCCGACGAGAGCATGGCGGCGTTTGTCCGCCGACGGCTGGGACGCGAGGTCTTCGACCGGCTGGTCGAGCCGTTGGTCGGCGCGGTCTACGCCGCCGACGTGGAGAAGCTCAGCGTGTTGGCCACGCTTCCGCGCTTCCGCGAGATGGAGCGGGACCACGGCAGCCTGATCCGCGCGATGCGACGCCAGATAAAGAACCGTCCCCGCGCCGGACGCGAGAGCGGCGCGCGATACAGCATGTTCGTCACCCTCCGCGACGGACTATCGAGTCTGGTCGAGAGAATCGTCTCTCGTCTGCCGGCCGACACGGTTCAAGTCAACACCGCGGCAACCCGGATCGAACGCCACGGCGACGGCTGGCGGGTCTGGAGTGAGGGGAGAGGGACGGGGGGCGAGGGGCGAGGGACAAGAGAAGAGAGAGGAGAGAAGAGAGAAGAGAGAAGAGAGAAGAGGAAGTTGTCGCCCACTAGTTCCGATGTTGGTGCGGCAGTTGAACTGCCCCACCAACATCGCCCTCTCTCTTCTCTCTTCCCCCCTCTCCCCTCTCCTCTCTCCCCTCTCCCCTCTCCCCTCTTCTTCGACACCCTCATCCTCGCCACACCCTCGCCGGTGACGGCGAAGCTGTTGCAAACGGTCGACGCGACGCTCGCCGCCCGGTTGGCTTCGATCGACCACTCTGGAACGGCCATCGTCTCGCTCGGTTACAAATCCGACCGGATCGGCCATCCGCTGGACGGGATGGGCGTCGTGATGCCGGCCGTCGAGCGGAGTCCGATCCTGGCGTGCAGCTTCAGCAGCCGGAAATATCCGCATCGGGCACCGGAGGGGAAAGAATTGCTGCGGGTATTCGTCGGCGGCGCCCGCCGGCCGGAGTTGGCCGAAATGGACGACGACCGCTTGTTGCCGCTGGTGCTCGACGAGCTGTCGCGGCTGCTGCACATACGCGGCGAGCCTTGTTTTTGTCGGGTTGCCCATTGGCCGGGCACCATGCCGCAGTACCATGTCGGCCACAAGGAGTTGGTAGCGGAGATCGAGGCCCGCGCGGCGGCGTTGCCCAATCTGCAACTGGCCGGCAACGCCTATCATGGCGTCGGCATCCCCGACTGCATCCACGGCGGCGAGTCGGCCGCGGAACGGATACTCGATACCAGCCAAATCGCCACGAACCGGGACTAATCGGCAAGAAGTCTTCGGATGCGATGTCTGCCCGGCTCGACCACCACAAACATTTTCCGCAATTCTTGTTCCGAGTGAGATTTCAACACCCGCTCAAGTTCGCTATGCACTGCTCCTTGTGATTGCGGCAACATCCGAAGATACAGAACTCCCGAGAGAATACTCTTTACGAAAACGAGATTGCCGAAATCTCGATCGCGGGTCACAAAAATACGCTTTTGCTTCCCGGCTATGCGGAGCAGTTCTTCATCCGCCTCTTGCGACAATCCAATTTGAGAGACAGGCACAACATCATATCCCAGATCGCTCAGAAATCGCGCCGTACTCGCATACACGTCTTGGTCGAGCAGGAACTTCATGCCTCGGCCGCCGTCAAATGCACTTCCTCAGCCGCGACCAATGCAATCGCATAGCGAATGCAGGCATGGATGTCTTCCAGCGTTAATTCGGGATAATAGTCCTCGATAATTTTCTCAAAGGAAACACCTTCATCCAAGAGTTCCAGGACATTTTGCACGAGTATCCTGGTGCCTGCCACGCAAGGCTTGCCAAAGTGGATTTGTGGATTGACCGCGATTCTTTCGACCATCTTGATTTCCTTTCTGAGGAGCCTACCATAATTCTTACCGAATCGGCGTCATAAAGCAATGGTGATAGCTATGTGGGGCGGGATAAGCGTAGCGTAGCCCCACTAAAAACCGGGAAAATACATGATGGGACTGCGCTACGCTTGTCCCACCCAACTTTCTTCTGTTAAAGTGGAGTATGCAATCGGCCGGCGGAAACGGCCGTTCTGAACGCCTTTTGGGGAATATATCTGGTATGTGTGCGGCGAATAGTCGAGATGTTGTCCTGGATTCGATCAACGACGGCGTGTTCACCGTCGACGACCGGTGGCGGATCACGTCCTTCAACCGCGCCGCCGAGCGGATCACCGGCGTGAAACGCGAACAAGCCCTCGGAAAGCCCTGTTGCGAGGTCTTTCGCGCAAGCATCTGCGAAACCGCCTGCGCGCTGCGCGAAACGCTGAAAACCGGCCGGCCGATCGTCAATCGGGCGATCTACATCCTCGACGCCCGCGGCAACCGCGTGCCGATCGGCATCTCCACCGCCGTCTTCCGGGACGCCGAGGGAAACGTCCTCGGCGGCGTCGAGACCTTCCGCGACCTGAGCCTGGTCGAGGATCTCCGCAAGGAAATCGAGGCCGGCTATAGCTTCGGCGACATCGTCGGCCGCAGCCGGGCGATGCGACAGGTGTTCGAGCTTGTGCCGCGGATCGCCGAGAGCGACAGCTCGGTGTTGATCGAGGGGGCCAGCGGGACGGGCAAAGAGCTTTTCGCCCGGGCGATGCACAACCTTTCCCGCCGCCGCAAGAAGCGGTTCGTGGCCGTCAACTGCGCGGCCTTGCCCGACACGTTGCTCGAATCCGAATTGTTCGGTTACAAGGCCGGAGCGTTCACCGACGCGCGGAAAGACAAGCCCGGCCGGTTCGCCCTGGCCGACGGCGGCACGCTCTTTCTGGACGAGATCGGCGACGTTTCGCCGGCCATGCAGGCCCGGCTGCTGCGCGTGCTGCAAGAGCGGGTGTACGAGCCGCTCGGCGGCGTCGAGCCGGTCAAGACCGACGTCCGGTTGATCGCCGCCACGAACCAGGACCTGACCTCGCTGGTCGAAAAAGGAACGTTCCGCGAGGACCTCTTCTATCGCATCCACGTCATCCGGCTGAAGCTGCCCGCGCTGCGCGACCGGCGGGAGGACGTCCCGCTGCTGGCCGAGCATTTCATCGCCAAGTTCAACCGTTTGCAGGGCAAGGACATCGCGGGCCTTTCGGACGAGGTGCTCGCCCGGCTGATGGAGCACGACTATCCGGGCAACGTCCGCGAGCTGGAAAACATCATCGAGCACGCCTTCGTGCTTTGTCGGGGCGCGTTGATCGAGCCGGCCCATCTGCCGCCGCAGTTGCGCGGAGCCACGACGGAACAGTCGCCGAATCTCGCCGGCATGACGTTGCAGGCGATGGAGCGGTTGTTGATCGCCGACGCCTTGCGGCGCAACGACGGCAACCGCGCGGCCGCCGCCCGACAGTTGGGCATCAACCCCAGCACACTCTTCCGCAAGATCAAGTCGCTGGGGATCGAATAACTCCCCTTTCCCGCAAGCGGGAGAGGGGCCGGGGGTGAGGGGGTTTGCGGAAGGGGACAGGTCCATTCCCAGTCTGGACTTTTTTCGCCGTTATGGCAAAATGCAGTCTGTTGCGGTTGGGATCTGAACCATTCCCAGGGAGGGAGAATCATGGATTGGCGAATTACTCTCGACGGCGAGCCGTCCCGCAGTGGGTTTACCTGGAAGGAAGTGCTGGCCGTGATCGTCGTCCTCGGCGTTTTGATCGCGCTGCTGCTGCCGGCGCGTTGTGGATCCCGCGAGTCCGCCCGACGGATTCAATGTAGAAACAATCTCAAGCAGATCGGTCTGGCCATACACAACTACGCCCAGGCGAACAAGGTGTTCCCACCCGGCACGATCTGCTCAACCAATTCCATCGCACCGGGCAACCAGTACGACGTTTGGGCCGAAGCCGCACAAACGGGACCGGGTTTTCAAGGCACCAGTTTTTTGCTGCGCATCATGCCATTTATCGAAGGGGATAACATAGCCAAGAATTGGAATTTCGCCGTCGGCATTTCCAACACGGATCCCGGCGAAAAAGGTCCGCCCAGCAATTATGATATCGCCGGAACGGACCGCGTGGGTTTCTACTGCCCGACCCGGCGGAACGACGTTCGCCAGAGTGACAAAGCGATGATGCTTTCGCCATCATGGACCGGCGGGGGGACGGACTACGGCGGCTGCGCGGGCCGGCACGCCGCCTTCACGCTCAAGACCGGCTACAACCTCTGCGATGCCTCGACCTTCTACGAACCGAACTTCTATCCCGATCCGTTCACTGACGACACCGAGGAAAAACGCTGGGGTATCTTTGGTCGGGTAAACGTCAGCACCACGTTCGACAAAATCAGCGACGGTACGTCGAACACCATCATGACGGGCGAGTTGCAGCGGATCACGGACATCACGCCCGGCAGCAAGGACGGCTGGGCGATCGGCGGCCCTGCCACGCTGTTTACAACCGGGGCGTTGTTTCGCTACGAGGACGGCAAACTGGACCCCGTGGCAGACCCCAAAGAGGGAAAGCTGCTGAACAACCGGTTTTTCGGCTCGCCCGGCAGCGAACATTCGGGCGGGGCACATTTCGGCCTGGCCGACGGCTCGGTGACGTTCATGTCCGACTCGATGGACCCCCGCATTTTCGCTTTGATGGGAAGCATGGCCGACGGGGTGGAAGTATTGCCCGACGATTAGCGTTTCTCGTTCCCATGCTCCGCATGGGGACGCACTGTTCGGACGCTCTGCGTCCGTGTGCGGGCGAATTCACGGACGCGGAGCGTCCGATCAGGGCGTTACGACGCAGAGCATCGTAACGAGAGGTTGCGCCCCACCGCATGAGGGGGTAGCCTGCCCGATCCGCCCCCGAATTGCAATTGCCCCGCATCCGGCATACCCATATACTACCCATCCGACATTGTGGAAACAGTCTATATTGTGGCAATTTCAGCAAGGAGGCTGAGATGTTGCGGCTTTTCTTGACGGTTGGAATTATCGTTTGTGTCGCCGGTTCCGCGCTGGCCCAAGACTCCGGTTGGCGGTCGGCCGGAGAATCGCAGCCGCGGACGGCCAATCCGCCTACCAACCCGAGCGTCGATTTCCACTCGGCCGATCGGCTGGACAGCGCCGTTCGCCCCGCTTCGGCGACCGAGTCGGTTCGAGGTTCGACGGTCAGCCTCCCCCGTGGAAACAAGGTCTTGCCGAACGACGCCGGTCAGGTGTGGCGGGAGTACGACATCAGCACCTACACCGCGCGGGTCACCAGCACCAATCGGCCCGAGCAAGCGATCATCGATTGGGTACTGCGCGAGACGGGCTACGAGAAGTGGCACACCGAGCCGCTGGGTATCCTCTGCGCCGGCAGCCGCACGCTCCGCGTCTATCACACGCCCGAAACGCAGAAACTCATCGCCGACGTGGTCGATCGTTTCACGAGCAGCGAGGCGGCCACGTATTCGTTTTCGATGCGCGTGGTGACACTCGACAGCCCGGGCTGGCGGACGATTGCCCAGCGGCTGATGCATCCCATTCCGGTGCGCACGCCGGGCATCAACGCCTGGGTGCTGGCCAAGGAGGACGCCGCCATCCTGTTGGGCGAGCTGCGCCGCCGCCGCGACTACCGCGAACATAGCTCGCCGTATCTGATAGTGAGCAACGGTCAATCGACGCTGGTTTCGGCGATGCGTGGGCGGCCTTACGTTCGCGGCGTCGTCGCCCGACCCAACGTGGCCGCCGGTTTCGAGCCTACGACCGGCCAGATCGACGAGGGCTTCGCCTTGGATTTCAGCCCGCTGATCTCGGCCGACCATCGCATGATCGACGCGGCGATCCGCTGCGACATCAACCAGATCGAGAAGATAATCCCCGTGATGATCAATGTCCCCACGCGGACCTCTCCGCGTCAGCGGGCGAAGATCGAAGTGCCGCAGGTTACGCAATATCGCTTTCACGAGCGGTTCCGCTGGCCGGTCGATCGGGTATTGCTGGTGGGGATGGGCATGGTGCCGCTGCCGATACCGGTCGACGGCGCACCGCTTTTGCCGGGCGTACCGCTGCCGATCGGCAACTCGCCCGCCAGGGCCGATCTGCTGGTGTTCGTCGAGTGCAAGGGACAAGTAGCCCCGGCGGCGACCTCGTCGGGCCGCGGCCGGTTGCGCGAGGCCAAGAACTACCGCGGCCGATATTGACGTGTCTGGCCGGCCGATCCCCCGTATTTAGCCTCGGTTGAATACACCCTCGTTGTTACACACAAGTTTTGCTACTTCGACCCGTAGGGTCGTTTGGCAATAGCCCAGGCGTTTAGAGACAGTCCGGTTTTTTGGGGAAGTGTGGGCATTTCGGGAGTTTTTATCCCGAAGGGATTGTGTAGGATAGCCCAGGGTTGACGCGCAGCGGCTACCCTGGGTGAACGGGTTTGTCGTAACATCTTACCCTGAAGGGGTTGCGGAATGGCGGCGTCGCTCCACAACCCTTTCAGGGTTGAACAAATCATCGGCCCCGCAACCCAGGGTAGCCGCTGCGCGGCAACCCTGGGCTACCTTGTGAAAGCCCTTCGGGCTATTCGGAAAACGTCGTAACCCTTTGCCAAATAACATTCTAAAAACCGGACTATCTCTAAACGCCTGGGCTATTGTCACCCGTCCCTCCGGGACGAATCATCGCTCAACCATTTGTGTGCAACAACGAGGGTGTATTCACTCGGGGCAAGCAGTGGCACACCGGTGGCAAGAAATGCGGGTTGACGTGGTGAGTACGGCAAGTGTTTTCGATGGCGTAAGTTCTTTTGTGGCAATTAGTTGTACGCACAAGAGGCATTTTCGCGGTCTAACTGGACTTGCATGTCAGGCCACGGGAAACGACACTATTATATTCGCGCCTCGGTGGCTTGGCCCGCGCGTGCCGATTCTTTTTTGAGCGATAAATGGACGACGTACCCGACTTGCCTAAGAACAACTCCGCCTCGGAGCCTTCGCATAGCAAACCTTCGGAAGAGTCGGGGGCGGACTCCGTGCCTCCCGACGAACCGACGCCCCCGGCCGTCAAAGGTTCTTCAAAGTCCGTGTCTCTTCCCGCTGCCGATTCCGCGCCGAACGGCGCGGCGATGGGCATCGACGGCGCACCGTTGGCCGACAAGGCTTCGGAAGAGCCGACCCTGCCCGGCAAGCTGAAAACGCTGTTGATCGGCAAGCCGTACGATCTGAAAGACAAGACGATCTTCAAGAACATTTCGCTGGTGGCGTTTCTGGCCTGGGTGGGATTGGGGGCCGACGGCCTCTCGTCCACTTCATACGGTCCGGCCGAGGCGTTCGCCTTTCTGGGCGAAGAACATCGCTTCCTGGCGATCTTTTTGGCCGTGGCCATCGCCGCCACGGTCTTCATCATCTCGACCTGCTACATTCACATCATCGAGGCGTTCCCCAGCGGCGGCGGCGGTTATTTGGTGGCCTCGAAGCTGCTCGGGCGTCGTATCGGCGCGGTGGCCGGTTCCGCTCTGTTGATCGGCTACGTGTTGACCATCACGGTCTCGATAGTGGCGGCCGGAGACGCGCTGTTCGGCCTAATGGGGTGTTTTGATTCGGAATGGAAAATCTACGCTGAATCCGCCGCCATTGGGCTATTGATTATATTGAACTTGCGCGGCGTGAAGGAATCGATCCAGATATTGTTGCCCATCTTCTTGTTGTTTCTACTGACCCACTTCGCGCTGATTATCGGCGCGCTGGGGTGGAATGTTTCCGAGGCGGGAACGCTCGCCGGAAACATCGTCAAGGAAGTCACCACGTCGTACAACAACCCCGAGATCGGATTGTTGGGGATATTGACCATGTTGATGATGGCCTATTCGCTGAGCGCCGGAACGTACACCGGAATCGAGGCCGTCTCGAACTCCTTGCAGGTAATGCGCGAGCCGCGCGTGGCTACCGCACAACGGACCATGCGCTACATGGCCTGGTCGCTGGCCTTGGTCGCCGGCGGCCTGATTGTAGGATACCTGCTCTTGGACATTCATAAATCCGATACGGAAACCCTTAACCTCGGCCTGACCAGGAGGTTCATGCAGGAGTTGGGGCTGGGTTCGCATTGGTTGGGAAGCACGTTCACTTGGGCCACGTTGCTCTCCGAAAGCGCGCTGCTGTTTGTCGCCGCCCAGGTCGGCTTCATCGGCGGACCGCGTCTGCTGGCCAGCATGGCCCAGGACTCGTGGATGCCCCGCTGGTTCTCCAACCTCTCGGAGCGGCTGGCCACGCAGAACGGAATCCTGCTGATGGGCGTCGTGGCGATGGCGGCCCTGCTGTCCACCAACGGCGACTTGCTCACGCTGCTCATCATGTACTCGATCAACGTGTTCGTCACGTTTTCGTTGTCGATGATCGGCATGTCCCGCCACTGGTATGCGTTGCGGGGAAAGCATCCGCTGTGGCGCCGCCGTCTGGCCCTGTTCATGGTCGGCGGCGTGTTGTGCTCGGTGATCCTCGTGGTGACGTTTTGTAAAAATTTCCACATCGGCGGCTGGCGGACCATCGTCGTCACCGGTACGTGCGTCGGCCTCTGTTTTCTCATCCATCGCTATTACCATCGCGTCGGCAAGAGCCTGCGGCGGCTCAACGAGACGCTCGGTCAGGTTCCCACCTCGGGCGAACCGAACACGGCCGAGCCGGATCCCAACGAGCCGGCGGCCGTTATTCTGGTGGGTGACTACAGCGGGCTGGGTATCCACACCATGCTCAACGCCATCCGCTTCGCCCCCGACCATTTCAAGAGCTTTATCTTTGTATCGGTGGGTGTGATCGACACGGGCAATTTCAAGGGGAGCGACGCGATCGATTCGCTCCGCGCGCACTGCGAAGACTCGCTACGCCGCTATGTCGATCTGGGACAAAAGTTAGGCATGGCTTCCACGTCGTTCATGGCGATCGATACCGATGCCGTCGACGGACTGGAGGAGTGCTGCCTGGAAATCGCCAAAAGATTCCCCAAGACCACGTTCTTCGCCGGGCAGTTGGTTTTCCAGAAAGACACCTGGCTGCACCGTCTGTTGCACAACCAGACGGCCTTTTCGCTCCAGCGCCGCCTGCAATGGGCCGGCGTGCCGATGGTGATTCTGCCCACCCGGGTACGCTGAGAGCAAGTCCTGAATGTGGACATTTATTGACTTTCAGGAATAATCTCGCAATAGCCGGAGGCTGTCAGTACTACAACGCTGGGTCGTTTCTGTGAACGCGTGGCAACCGATTGTATAACAGCGACTTATGGCGTTTCGACAAACACCGTGTAGCGGGGGGGGGGGGGGGGGGGGGGCGGGGGGGGGGCGCGGGCGGGGGGGCGCCCCCCCGCCCGCCGGCGCCCGGCCCCGCCCTGGCCGCCGCGCCCGCGGCGGCGGGGGGTGG
>JAUWPQ010000288.1 GCA_030611515.1 Planctomycetota bacterium
CACAGCCAGGGCGCCACGCTCGACGAGCTTCGTGCAAACCTCCAGGAAGTAATCGAGCTTATTTTGGAGGAACAACGCAGCCGGGGTGAATCCATTCAGGTCGAGCCGTTTGTGGGCATTCAACAGATCGCGGTGGAAGTATGACCCGTTTGCCGATTGTTGACGCCCGAACAATGGAAAGAGTTCTTTTCAGTCTCGGATTTGCCAAAAACACGGCAACGGGGAAGCCACGCATTTTATCGCCACCCGAATGGTCGCACCACGACGCTTCCTCACCATCCGGGGCGTGATCTCGGCCGACCGTTGATACGAACAATCCTCAGGGAAATTGATCGCACCCCCGAGGAATTTGAGAAGGCATTGCGACGGCTGTAATGCCGATCTTCGAGCACCCAACGTGCGAGGACCGCGCGTGACGTATCACGGCATCGAAATACCGAGCAAGCGGATCGCCGAGTTCTGCCGGCGCAACCGCATCCGCCGGCTGGCGCTGTTCGGCTCGATATTGCGCGATGATTTCGACGCGGCAAGCGATATCGACGTGCTCGTGGAGTTCTTATCGGATGCGAAGGTCGGGCTGCGGTTTTTCGCCATCCAGCGGGAGTTGTCCCGTATTCTGGATCGGAAGGTAGACTTAAACACGCCCGGCTTTCTGGACCGATACTATCGAGAAGAAGTGCTGCGTGAAGCGGAGGTGCTCTATGACGATGCGTGACGATCAGACGCGGCTGCTGCATATTCGAGACCATGTCGCCGAGGCCGTCGCCCTGGCCGAAGGCAAGACCCGCGCCGACCTGGAGACCGATCGGCTGCTGAATCTATCGCTGGTCCGACTGTTGGAAATCGTCGGTCAATCGGCGGCCCGGGTATCGGAAGAAACGCAACGCGCGCATCCGCAAATCCCGTGGCGGGACATTGCCGGACTACGGGACCGCCTGCTGCACGGATACGACACGGTCGATCTGGACATTCTATGGCACATTGTCCACGACGACCTTCCCCCGCTGGTCGAGCGCATCCAAAAAGCCGCAACCGGCGGAATCGTTTAACCTGGAGCCATCGGCGACGGGCCCCCTCCAGATCACTTGCCGTCGCCGACGGCTCCGGGTTAAACAGCCCCCCACCGCTGGTGCCCCGGGAACTTTTACCGGCGCGCACTCGTCATAAACGTAGAATTGTTGATATCCCGCTACGCCTCAACCATTTTTTCAGGAGTATTGCCATGTATCGCCGTTCAGTTTGCCTTGCCGTGTTGTTTGTCGTTGCGATGGCCGTCGCCGCTCGGGGGGAGGGGCCGCAAAAGACTACTCTGCCGTTGAAAAAGGGCGTGCTGTTCAGCGCGGGGGGCGGCTTCTTTGAACATTCCGGCATAGTCAAAGACGACGCCACCGTGGAGATGAAGTTCAATGTCGACGACATCAACGATCTGCTGAAGAGCATGGTCGTGCAGGATCTCGACGGCGGACAGGTCTCCACGGTCACTTACGGCTCGAAAGACCCGATCACCAAGACGCTCAAGAGTTTCTCGATCGACCTGACGACCAATCCCACGCTGGCCCAACTTCTCGGGCAGATCCGCGGCGAGCGGGTGGTGCTCGATGCACCCAATGAATTGAGCGGCATTATATTGGGGGTGGAGACCCGCAAGAAGAAAATCGGCGACGACGAAATCGTCGAGATCGACGTGCTCAACCTGCTGACCGACCAAGGTTTGCGGGCGGTGCCGCTCGATTCGGTCGGGCGGATCAAGCTGGCCAACGAGAAGCTAGACGCCGAGCTGCGCAAGGCCCTGGCCGTATTGGCCTCGGCCCACGCCGCGGACAAAAAGTCGGTCGAACTAAGCTTCCTGGGCAAGGGAACCCGCCGCGTGCGCGTCGGTTACATCCAGGAGACGCCCGTCTGGAAGACCACCTATCGCCTGGTCCTTTCCGACGACCAGAAACCGTTGTTGCAGGGCTGGGCGATCGTGGAAAACACCTCGGAGGAGGACTGGAACAACGTGCAGTTGAGGTTGGTCAGCGGCCGGCCGATCTCCTTCACGATGGACCTCTACCAGCCGCTGTACATCCCTCGGCCGGAGGTGCAGTTGGAACTATACGCTTCATTACGTCCCCAGACCTACGGGCAAGACCTCGCACGAAAGGGAATGGAGTTTGCCAGTAAGTCCGCCCCCAGGGCGGGTGAGATGGCTAAGATGAGTAGGGCACGGCGCGCGAAGAGGAATGAGATGGTCAGGGGCGCCGCTGCCGCCAAACCGGCTGCACCGATGCAAGATGCTGAGGCGGGGGGATCCGGGTGGGACCTCCGCCAAGGCGTGCGGTCCGCCGCCGAGGCCGGCAACGTGGGCAACCTCTTCCAATACGTCATCGCCATGCCCGTCACGCTGCCCCGCCAGCAGTCGGCCATGCTGCCGATCGTCAGCGCGGACGTAAAGGGCGAGAAGGTCTCGATCTACAATCCCCGCGTCCAGGCCAAACACCCGCTCCACGGGCTGAGGTTCACCAACACGACCGACCTGTACCTGATGCAAGGGCCGATCACGGTGTTCGACGGCGGCGTGTACGCCGGCGACGCCAAGATCGAGGATCTCCCGCCCGGCAGCCAGCGGCTGATCAGCTACGGGTTGGACCTCGACACGGAAGTTGCTCCGCGGAGCAAGGGCCGGCCGGAGGAGTTGCTCAGCGTGCGACTGCTCAAGGGCACGATGATCGCCACTCGCAAGTACGCCCGATCGGTGGAATACACCGTCAGGAACTCGGGCAAGAAGGCGAAGACGGTGCTCGTCGAGTACCCGATCGACCCGAATTGGACGCTGATAAAGCCCAAGGAGCCGACGGAGAAGACCCGCAACCTGTATCGCTTTGCCGTCGAGGCCAAGCCGGGCGAGCCGGCCAAGTTGGTCGTCGAAGAGGAGCGAACCATACGCCAGCAAGTGGCCCTGACGAACCTCGATCGGGGCGCGATCCGGTTCTACCTCAGCGCCAAAGTCGTCAGTGCCAAGGTCAAGGCCGCGTTGGTCGAGGTGGTCAAGCGGAAGCACGAGTTGCAGCAGGTCGTCGTCGAGCGGAAACAATGCCAGCAGCGGATCGCCGCCATCGAGAAGGACCAATCCCGCATCCGCCAGAACATGGGCCGGCTCGACCGCACCAGCAACGTCTACAAGCGGTACGTCAAAAAGTTCAACGATCAGGAGACGGAGATCGAAAATCTCCGCAGCCGGATCGCCGAGTTGTCCGACAAGGAAGCCGGCTTGCGGAAATCGCTCGACGAGTACATGATGGGACTCGATTTGGAGTAGGACGTCCTATGTAGGACAGGTTGCCAACCTGTCCCACGGAAACGCCCGTGGAAACGCTCGTTGGGGCGGCAGTCGAACTGCCGCCCCTTCTCTTTTTCCAAACCGCGTTCTCGCTTATACTTGGGGGATGATGATTCGCCGCCGAACAGATTGGCTCTGGTTGCTGCTTTGCGTCGGCTTGGCGCTGGCGTTTGCTAGGGCAACGGCGGCCGAGGGGCAATCGGCCGGCAAGCGATTCGTGCTGGCCGACGCCGTACAACTCGACCGGGTGGCGGGCGCCGTCCGCGCCCGGTTGGAGCGGGTCGAGGCCCTGTTGGCCGACCGTCAATGGGACGAAGCCGTCGATATCCTCCGCAAACTCGCCGAAACACCGGACGCCGGACTGATGGCCGTATCCGAGCGGCGTTTCATCGGTCTGCGCGACTGGTGCCAGATGCGTCTGGCCGCGCTGCCGCCCGAGGCGCTGAAAATCTACCGCGGCCAAGTCGACACGGTTGCCCTGCAATGGTACGAGCAGGGCGTCGCCGAACGAAACCGCCGGCTGCTGCAACAGGTCGTCGATCGGGCGTTTGCCGGCGCTTACGGCGACGACGCCCTGATGGCCCTCGGTGAGATCAACCTGGAATCGGGCGACTACGCCGCTGCCCGATGGTGTTGGCGGCGGATCCTGCCGCCGGAAAAAAACACCGCCGATGGGGTGGCAGTTAAACTGCCACCCCAACAAGAGACGGATACATTATCGCCATTTTACCCCGACACCGATCTCGATCCGGCCGCCGTTCGCGCCCGGCTCGTGCTGGCGTCGATTCTCGAAGGAAGGAAGGATCGTGCCCGGGCCGAGTTGGCGCAATTCGCCCGGCTGCACCCCGACGCACAAGGTCGGCTGGGCAAGCGGCGTGGAAAATTCGTCGATTTGCTCGAATCTCTATTCGTCGAGAGCGCAACTTGGCCAACCGTTCCGTCCGGTCCCGACTGGCTCACCCTCGCCGGCAATCCGCGACGAAACAAAGCGGCCGTGCCGCTATCGGACATAGGGACCGTCGCATGGCGGATTTCTTTGAGCGATGGGGCAGGAGGGGGGCCGTTGAGCTTCAATCCGTTATCGGTAGTGGACCCGGCACATCGTTGTGGTCGCAATAGTGAGTTTAGCGGCCGACGGCACGTCGGCCCACGTTCCAACACAAGTCGCCGTGCCGGCGACGGGCGATCCCATCCGGGCGAAAAGCCTGTCGCGGAACACGGTCATCGTAAACCGCGGCGTTCCGAAGACGTTTGTGGAGTTTGTCGGCCGACTCGCCACGCCGGACAGTTCGCTGCGATAGATTGCCGG
>JAUWPQ010000285.1 GCA_030611515.1 Planctomycetota bacterium
AGCCCCGGGTGAATACACCCGGGGCACGGTCTGCTGCGTCCAACTACCGCTGCCCGCCGTGTATTCACGGCGGGCTAAACAGGAAAACTGCGAACAACTATTCAACACAAACGTGACCACCGGTGAGTTGGTCGATAATCCAGCGGTTCGTATCCGTCAACATTTGCGGTGAGAGTTCGTCCCCGCACGGATACTGCCGCAACATGATCGACAAACCGGCCGTATGTAACAGTCGCAGGTCGTTGCACACATCGTCGGCAGTGTACCGTCGGCTATCGCGCCCTGCTGCCAAAAATATCGGCAACCGTCGTACCTCGTCCAGGTTACCCAGCAGCGCACCGCGGCGTGGAAATGGGCCGCAAAGCGACAGCACGCCGGCAAACCGGCCCACGCCCCAGCCGTGCCCCCCCCCCTGGGCACCCCCCCGGCGCGGCTCAACGTCAGCCATTTTCGTCGGTGGCACCCGGCAATCCTGATCGCCTTGGCACGGCGCGGGTGGTATGCGATAATCTCGCTTCATGGAGAATCCATCGCGGGAAGGACCGATTAAACCGATAGACAGCGAGCCGACCTCTCGGCTGACGTTGGGTGAATTGGAGGTTGCCGTAAGGGCGGCCGATCCGACGGCGTTTCTCGTGCTCCCCCGCATCCTCCGCCGGGTAATCAAGCAGGACCAGCAGTTGGCCGGGTTCGGCCTGGTGGTGCCGCATCGAAAGAGCTATGTAATCGACGGCAAGCAACTCCTGGAGATCGTCGAGAAGGACGAGCTTGGCCTGCCCGATTACGCTGTATTGCCGGAAAAAGTCATTCTGTTGGCCCGACCCGATCCGGGGGAGCTTGAGGAAACGCCCGCCGGAGACGTGCTGTTGGACTGTTGGCGGTTGTTGTTCCACGCCCGGGTTCACGTCGCCCTGGAGGACAAGCTGGCGGCGAAGCAGCTTACGCCGGTGATGATTCGCGGGCGGATTCACCGCGTCGGAACGGCCGAGTTCGATGAGGTCCGCGCGGTGCTCGGCCAGGACGATCTTCTGCTGCCCGCTGGGGGCGAGGAATCCGTCTACGTCGAGTTTGCGGCTACGTATCTGGAGTTGCGGTTTTTCTCCGCCGGATTTTTGCCGCATTACTTCCCGAGCTTGAAGAGCTTGGAATCCGTCGACGCGGTTCTTTGTGAGGACATTGACGCCGAGGAGTTGTTTCGGGCGACGCGGCCGGCCGGCGCGCCCGACCCGCGCGACTCGTTCGCCCTGGACGAGTGGGCGGACAAGTCGGCCGAAGCCGATATTTTCCCGCCCGATACGTTTTCGTTCGACGAGATTCCCTCGCAATCGAAATACCGCGTGTTGATGCGCAAGAGCCATCGGCCGGCTTCGCTGGGCAACGTGGTCCGCTCCGCGATCTACCACGCGCGGGCCAGATGTTGCGCGCCGCCGGAGTTGGCCGGCCGCGCCGAATCCGCCGTAAAAACGGACGTCAACCGGCTGATCCAACGGCTGCGGGCCGCTCTGGAAGTCGAGCGGTCCAGTCCGCAACACTGGCGGGAATCGCTCTTCGCTCTGGTCGGTCAGACGCCGCGCGGCATCTGGACGGTCGAGGCGCGGCTGCTCTACGATCTGCAAAAGGTGTGCGTGGACCACGAGCGCGAGGTGTACACGGTCGATCTGGTGGAATGGGTCAGGACGTTTGGGCGCCGGCCCTTAAAGCGGTCGTTGCCGACCCAGCGCGACGTGTTGATGTTGAAACACCTGCGGAGCGCGGCCGGGCGGTTGGCGTTGGTGCGGATTTCGGACGGCCGGCGGCGGCAGCTTGCCCAGTTGGTGCATGACGCGATGGAACGGGTCGAGGCGCGGCTCCGCCGCCGGCTCCGCCCGAGAATCGACGCCTCGCTGGATGAAGTGGGGTTGAAGGGGCGGAATCCGCCCGAGCAAGTCGCCCGCAAAAAACTGGTCGAGGAACTGCTCGATCAGATCAGCGAGCGGGGTTTTCTGACGATGGGCGACCTGCGAGACGCCATCTCGCGGAACAACCTAAAACTGCCCGATCTGGCCGAGCCGCTCGATTTCCTTCGCGGCGATCAATTGCTCCAGGCCGACCGGCGGCTGGCGATTGCCCTGGACGGCGTCTATCGGCACGGCGAATTTTACATGCGTTGGATGCAACGGCTCAGCTCGCTGGCGTTCGGCACGGCGGTGGGCCGCTTTCTGACCCGCTTCGTCGCCGTGCCCTTCGGTGGGGCATACGTTGCACTGGCCGGCGTGCATCATGCGTGGGAAATGATCCCCGGCAAGGAGCCGGGCCAGACGTCGGCCTCAGCGGGATTGCTCTTGACCTCGCCGGCCGTGGTGTTGTCGCTGGGGCTGCTCCTGCTCGGCCTGATCAACTCGGCCGGCTTTCGCCGGGCGGTCGGACGATTTTTCTCGACGGCCTATCGAGCTTTCAACTCGCTGGCGATCGAGCCGATCCGCTGGATCGTCCAATCTCGATTATTGCAGCAGATCGTCCACAGCCGGCCGTTTACGATCTCTTTCCGCTTTGTCGTCAAACCGTTGGTGTGGACGGTGATTGTGTGGCGGCTGGCTCTACTGGACGAGCCGAGCTGGCGGATGTCCCCCGGCGCTGCCGTCTCAATCTTTCTGGCGTTCAATCTGCTGTTGAATTCGCGCCTCGGTCGCAACGCCGAGGAGGTGGCGGCCGACTGGGTCGTCCAGGGGTGGCATCGCTTCGGTCTGCGGGCGATAACCGGTCTGTTCTGGTTCGTCGTCGACGCGTTCAGACGCCTCTTGGCGGTCATCGAGCGGATGATGTACTCGGTTGACGAGTTTCTCCGCTTCCGTAGCGGCGAAAGCCGCATGTCGCTGATCGTCAAAACCGTACTGGGATTCGTATGGTTCTTTGTGGCCTACGTGTTGCGGTTTGCGGTAAATGTTTTGATCGAGCCGCAGATCAACCCGATCAAACACTTTCCCGTGGTTACTGTGTCGCATAAACTGTTGCTCGGTCTGATACCACACTTCACCGGAGTGTTGATCGGCTTGGGAATGGAGAAGGCCCTGGCGGGACTCACCGCCACCGCCGTCATCACGAGCATTCCGGGATTGTTCGGTTTTCTGGTTTGGGAACTGAAGGAGAACTGGCGGCTTTTCGCGGCCAACCGGCGGCCGGAACTGGGGCCTATTCCGATCGGCCCACACAGCGAGACCATGTCCCGCTTGCTGAAGCCGGGCTTTCATTCAGGAACCCTCTCGAAGCGCTATGCCAAGCTGCGCCGCGCTGAACGGCGCGCTCGGGCCGGCGGAAGCTGGCGCGCCGCGCACAGGCACGCGCGGGCCATCCGACACGCGGAATTGTCGATCCGCCGCTGGGTCCAACGAGAGTTCCTCGAATTGTTCGCCCAAAGCAAGTCGTGGCCCGCCGCCCGGATCATCATCGACGAAATCCGGCTGGGGACAAACTGCGTGCGGTTGACACTCGGCTCGGCCGACGACGCGGAAGCCCCGTTGAAATTAGTCTTTGAGGCGAAGTCGGGGCGGCTGCTGGCCGGCGTGATTGCTTCGGGATGGATCGATCGGCTCCCGCCCGACGGGCGTCGGGTCTTGGCCGCGGCGATCGTCGGCCTATACAAATCGGCGGGCGTAGAGATGGTGCGCCAGCAGATCGAGGGCGAGTTTCACGTTAGTGTGCCACTGGCTAAGCTTAGTGTGCCACTGGCTAAGCCAGTGCCATCACTTTGCTACGACGTTACGACCGAAGGGCTTGTCGTTTGGCCCGACGAGATGTCGGACGTCGAGGTATTTTACGATCTCCGCGAAGGTCCGTGGATCGCCCCGCAATCGGTCCGCGGACTCCCCCGGCGTCGGATGCCGACGATCGAGCGTCGGCGGATCATTTTCGACGAGGTTCCGGTCGATTGGGACCGCTGGGTCGAGGCCTGGGAGGGGGACATTTCCCGCGCGGGCAACCCGCTCGATACCCCGATTTTCTTGTCCGTGCTGCCGCCGTAAGTAAGTCCCCTCTCCCTTTGGGAGAGGGTTAGGGTGAGGGCAATAATTGAACTGGATCACTAACCGTTTTGCATGAATCTGCGAGGAAAACCCATGCGCCAGAGAAAACAAAAACCTTATCAAGCTCGGCCGTCCACGCAGGGGCACAAACAAGTATCCAAAGGAAAAGTCACTCCCAAGGAGGATATTATATTTGTGGTCCTCGATAAGGTCTGGGAGTTTTTCTATAATGGCCTCATAACCCGTGAGAAAGTCAAGCTTCTTGGCGGTCTGCTTACTGTTGCATGCGCAATTACTTATGCTGGCTATTGGTTTGGTGTTAAACTCTCGTCGAGTGAATTCGAGCGGAAAATGACAAAAAGCCTGAGAGAAAAAACCAAGCTCGACACTGAGATCGCGGACCTCAAACGAAAGCTGTCTGAGAAGCAAGGTCAAGAAGAACCAACCATTGAAACTGCCAAATCCGCCAATAAAAGCTACGTGAATTTTGTGGAGGATCTAAATCAGGCGAGGAGCCAAGGAGACCTTGCCGTACGCACACTATGCAAGCGTTATCACAACACTAGGCTTTGTTTTAAAACTGCTCTATCGTCAAAGTGGGATTTTGTGCAAAGTATTGTCGGGCTGACACTTCCACTTTCACTTTGCCACGGAGGGCAGCGGAATGACTCGACATCGACTTACGAATGATCAATGGGAAT
>JAUWPQ010000140.1 GCA_030611515.1 Planctomycetota bacterium
GGGCTTGCCCGCCGTGTTTTGTGCGAAATACACGGCGGGCAAGCCCGCCCGCTACACACTCGTAGATGTACGTCCCACCGTCAAGCCGATCGGCGTCGGACAATCCGTCGCAGCAGAAAGATCGACGCGCCAAACGCCAACAACACGAACGTCCCCGGCTCGGGAACTCCCTTCAAATCAAGTCCCAGGATGCCGTTGGGTTCGTCGAATACGATCCAGTTGAACGCGCCCGCTCTAATTTCCGTGACCGAAACATTTGCGCTGGCCACCATGAAGTTCATTCCAAAAATGCCGTCGAGAGTGAGGGTGTCGTCCGTCAATGGGTCTTTTACCGTGATGTCGGAGACGAGCACCGGCGCATGGAGATAATTGAATCCGTCGCCTTCCATGGTGGGCACGAGTAGCGAGTCGAGATTGAATCCCGCCACGATCATTACGCCGCCGATGCCGCCGATTGTCGCCTGGAACTGGTCTTCGATCGGCGTGCCTGGCGCACCGGGATTGAGGGGATCGAAAAGTTCGAGTTGCGGGTAATCGGTGCCTTCGGTGCCCGCCACGTAGCGGACGTTCAACTGGTCGGCCAGAGAAGTTGAGATCATCGACATCTGCGCGCCGGTGTCCAGCAGGAAACTCCCTTCGGTGGAAGCACCCTCAAACGCCACGGTAATTCCGGGCGTGTCGTCGGCAGGCAGACTCGGATCGATCAAGGTAATCGGATTCGGACCGATGAAGGGGTTGTGCGAGAGGGCCGGGCCTTCGGCCCCGGTGGGCGTTACAACGGTAAATCGATCAAAATCGCCGTAGCTCAACTCAACATGGTGGTTGGTCGTGGGTATGCCGGGAGCCGCCACGTTTCCGGTGTAAGGGGTGCCCGGATCATAAATGAACGTATTCATAAGTTCAATGTTTTCGGGCGGCCTGGGGTCCATCACCACGACTTTGCCGGCCATGATGGGCATGCCGACGATGTCCAAGCCTTGAAGCATGGGGATTGACGGAGACTCGGGATTTATCTGAGTGCGAATCGCCCCGAAGACCTGATTGTAGACCGTAAGTTGAGTTGTCGGATTGTCGATGTCAATGGCATTGGACGGCGCGATAGCGACGTAGAGTGGATCGGAGACGTGGAAGAGGGCGCTCCCGGCCACGCCAACGTCTTCAAAAGTGACCAATGAACCGCCGCTAGTGGCTTTCGTTACCGCGAGTAAATCGGAGGTTTCCTTGCTAAGCAGGATGCCGCTGGTGCCGGTATCAAGAAACGCCTGAATGTTGAATGTCGAAATGCCTGAGATGTCAACCGTAAGGGGGTCGCCGGTGGGAGTCCAGCGCAGGGCCACGTTTACCCTCGGTTGATCGATCGAGACTGCCTGTACGCCATCGATGTCGATGGCCAACGCGGCTGGTGCCAGCGAAAAGAATATGCACAGAAAGCATGGTGCAAGTAGCACCCGCGACGGATAAAGCTTAGCCATTGTTGCTCTCCTTGCATCGCCCGGCGATTGGCGTGGATCGTTGGCCAACATTGATGAACGAACCACGGCTAGAGAATCCGGCGGGCGTACTGTTGAATCGCTGCCTCGTAATTGTAGAAGAAAGTGACTGCTCCGTTTTCGCCGGAGGAACAAGGATGGGGCGAATTGCCCACAAACGGCCACCGACGAATACATTCTCCTTTTTACCATATATACGTGATTTATGCAAGCATTGTGCGCTGAAATCAGACCAATGATCGGTAGGCCCCTATCTAATCCAATGGATGGGGTAGGCATCGGCGACTGGAGTCGCCTCCTACAACGCGTTCACGGGAATCGTTCGCCCTTTTTTCTGTTGACGGGCCGACAATGCCACGATATATTCAATAGCAGGTGTTGAGGAAATTGTCCTGTTTGGGAACCTAGCTGATTCAATGAGGAATCATACCCGCCCAACGTGTCGGTTCGGCTTTGCCGTCGTGCTTTCTTCTCGCGGCATGATGGTCTCTCGCACTATGCGCTCTTCATGCTGCATGGTGATGTAAAGCCCGAATGCGCGTCCCAACGGACGTGTATTCGGGAATCTCCGGGATAAAGCTCTTTTATCCACTTGCTGTTTGTATTTCCACTTGTAATTGCAGGTTTCCGTCCCGTTTTCGCGGCGTAAACTGTGCCGATCTCGTTCGCGCTACAACAGTTTTCCGCGAACGGTTTTTTCCAAGGAGAATGAAAATGTCAAAGACCATCGTCGAAATAAACAAGAAGATTAGGAATAGGACTGTACGTGTCGTTCGCGCCGACGAAATGACGAAAATCGTCCGGGACGTAGGCCCCCGACGCGCCGCCGAAGAAGTGGACGTGGTGACGACGGGCACTTTTGGGGCCATGTGCTCGTCGGGCGTTTGGCTGAACTTCGGCCATGCGGAGCCGCCGATTAAAATGGCCCGCGTCTGGCTCAACGACGTCGAGGCATACGCCGGTGTGGCGGCGGTCGACGCCTATTTGGGCGCCACGCAGTGCTCTCGCCAACACGGAATCCGTTACGGCGGAGCGCACGTGATCGAGGATCTGCTGCGGGGAAAGTCCGTGGTCCTCCGAGCGGTCGCCTACGGCACGGACTGCTATCCGCGAAAGAAGATTCTCGGCCGCTTTACGCTGGCCGATCTGAACACGGCCCTGCTGAGCAATCCGCGAAACGGTTATCAACGCTATGTGGCAGCGACCAACTCGACCGAGCGGACGTTGAGTACCTACATGGGCAAGCTGCTGCCGCGATTCGGCAACGCGACTTACTCCGGCGCGGGCGAGCTGTCGCCGTTGTCGAACGACCCCCGTTTGGCGACCATCGGCATCGGAACGCGGATTTTCCTCGGCGGCGCACGGGGATTCGTCACCGCGGCCGGGACGCAACACGATCCGCAAAACCGCCTCGGCACGTTAATGGTCCAAGGGGACCTCAAAAAGATGTCGGCCGAGTTCCTTCGCGCCGCAAGTTTCCACGCTTACGGGACTACGCTGTACGTCGGACTCGGCGTTCCGATTCCAATACTCGACGAGCAAATCGCCGAGAACACGGGCATCGCAGACGCCGACATCACCACCGAAGTGCGCGATTACGGCGTTGCCTCGCGCGCTCGACCCATCCTGAGGACGGTAAGCTATGCCGACCTGAAGTCGGGCGCCATTTCGTTGAACGGCCGAAGCGTTCCGACTTCTCCGCTGTCGAGTTTTTACGCCGCGAAAGTGGTCGCCGAGACGTTGAAGGAATGGATCGGGCGCGGCGAGTTCGAGCTTTCCACGCCGGTCGAACCGCTCTCGCGGACGGACACGGTCGGGCCGCTGAAGTTAAGGACGGCCGAGGCCGACGAGGCGGAACCTCCGCTTTCGGCCGCGCCGGCGTCGGAAACGGTCGTTTGGGACGAGGCGAAATGCGTCCAATGCGGTCTATGCCTTTCACTTTGCCCGCGAGGCGTGTTTCAGCGCGACGCCGATTGGAAAATCCGAGTTGACGTCGAAGCGTGCCGTCCCTGCGGACGCTGTAGCGACGCTTGTCCAACGCAGGCCATCCAGGCGCCGCGGGGAGGCCGACAATGAAAAGACACGTCGTCAGAATCGAAGAGACGATAGCGACCGTGTTGGCGGACGAGCAATTCATACCGCCGGCCGAGTCCGAAATCCGCCGCCAACGACGGTTGATCGAGGAATATATCGAGGCCGATCCTGATTTTCTGACCGCGACCGATCCGTACCCGGTGCGGGAGGACGCCCCAGCGATTGTCCGGCGGATGTCCGAGGCGGGAGCCAAGGCAGGCGTCGGTCCAATGGCCGCGGTGGCGGGGGCAGTGGCCGAGTTCACGCTGATGGCAATGAGAGACGCCGGTGCGACTCACGCCGTGGTGGACAACGGTGGCGACGTGGCCATGCTCATCTCTCGACCGTTGACGGTCGGTATTTTCACCGGCCCGGCGAAAATCAGGGACATTGGCTTTCAACTACCGCCCAGGCCGGGTATTTTCGGCGTTTGCACTTCGTCCGGGTCGGTCGGACACTCGCTGAGTTACGGGCGAGCCGACGCCGCGGTGGTCGTCGCCGAGAATGTTTGCCTGGCCGACGCGGTGGCCACGGCCTTGGGCAATTCCATCCAAACGCCGGACGCCGACCACGTTCGGGAATCGATGCAACGGCTGTTGATCGAGGGGGTGGACGGTCTGCTTGTGGTCATGGACGACATGCTGGCTACATGCGGAGACTTGCCGGAAATCGTAAACGTCCACGTGGACGTCGATAAAATCAGTGCTTGATCGAAGAAATGAGGGAGAAACAGCATGAAAGTAATGAAATTCGGCGGGGGTTGTCTTAAAAACGCGGACGGATTGAACCGCATCGTCAACCTAATCCGCTCGGAAAACAACCTTCCTTGCGTCGTGGTTTCGGCCGTCGCCGGAGTTACCGATCTGCTGCTGCGAGGACTTGCCGACGCCCAAAAATCCCTAAAAGCCGTGACGCAAACCATCGCTTGCTGCCGGGACGTTCACTTGAAGCTTCTCGAACAAACCGTCGCCGACGACAGCTTGCGGCCGGAAGCGGCCCGCGCGTTAAACGAAGAAATCGACAAAGCCGAGCGAATTCTGACTGAAATCACCTTGACGGGAGAGACAACCATCGCCCTCCGAAATCTCGTCCTCAGTTTCGGCGAGCGGTTGGCGGCGAGGCTGGTTTCGGCCGCGCTGGGAGCCGGCGGCGTCGAGGCCCGCCACTTCGACGCCGACGCTATTGGGCTGCTGACCGACGACAACCTGGACAACGCCACCGCCAACTTGAGGACGTGTCGCAAATCCATCGGGCGGAAGGCGTCAGTCTATCGGCACGACGGCCTAGTGCCCGTCATCACCGGGTTTTTCGGCGTCACGGCTTGCGGCCGGATATCCTTGTTCGGACGAAACGGATCGGACTACAGCGCGGCGGTCGTGGCCCACGCGGTCGAGGCCGACGAGTTGGAAATCTGGAAGGACGTGGACGGATTCATGACCGCCGATCCAAAAATCATTCCCCAGGCGCGGAAAATCGACCGGCTTTCCTACTACGAAGCCGCCGAGCTTTCCTACTTCGGCGCCAAGATACTCCATCCGCGGACGCTTGAACCATTGGACGGAATGAAGATCGCCGTCCGCATAAAAAGTCTACTCGATCCCAGCGGCCCGGGAACGGAAATCTGCTCGGAAGGATGCGAAAACGAGGACGTGGTGAAAAGCGTCACGGCCGACGACGAAATCGCCGTGCTCAGGATTCATGGTCCCGGGGTCGGATACAAGCCGGGTGTAATCGGCCGGATCGGACGCCGACTTTCGGATCGGGGAGTAAACATCCATGCGATAATCACCGCCCAGACCTGCATCAACCTCTTGTTGGACAAAAAGGACGCCCGCGAAAGCTACGACGCCTTGCGCGGTCTCGACGTGGGCGTAATGAGCCGGCTCGATTTGGAGGAAGACATCATGCTGATCGCGGTGGTTGGAGACGGACTCCTGAATCGAAAGGGTGTGGCGGCCAGGATTTTCTCCTCCATTTCGCGGGCGGGCGTCAACGTCGAAATGATCTCGACCGGCGCTTCGGAGGCCGCGTCATATTTCATCGTCCGCGATTCGGACGGGGACAAAGCCATCAAGGCCCTTCACCGCGAGTTCTTCGAGATATCGCGTTAGTTGCGAAACCGCAAGCGGTTTGGCGACCTATCGAACAATCCTCGACGTAATGATAGTTGGCTGAATGAGGCCGTTCATATAGAATAGTTCTCCATGATCGAACCCCGCGACAACGACCCTGCAATGCCCCTGTTGGACGCCTATCTTGCCCAGCTCCAGGCCGGCGAGAAGCCGGACCGCCGCACGCTGTTGCACGAGCATCCAGAGTTGGCCTCGGCGTTGGATTGCCTCGAGGCGTTGGAGGTGTTGGCCCCACCGGCGAGCGAGTGCACGGCACTGGACGAGGACGTGGCCGACGCCGCGGAGTTGCCGCGAGATTTCGGCCCTTACGAACTGATCCGCGAGATCGGTCGCGGCGGCATGGGCGTGGTCTACGAAGCCAAACAAAAGGGATTGGATCGCTCGGTCGCCGTGAAGATGATCCTGGCCGGACACCTTGCCTCGCCCGAGATTGTACGCCGCTTCCAGGTAGAAGCGAAGGCCGCCGCCCGACTGCGGCACTCGAACATCGTACATATCCACGACGTCGGTCGCTTGGGCGGCCAAGACTTCTTCGCAATGGAGTATATCGAAGGGCAAAGTCTGGATAAACCGATCGCCGACGGGCCGGTCGAAGCCTCTCTGGCCGTCCGGCTGATCTCCACGGTTGCCCGGGCCGTGGAACATCTGCACCGGCAAGGAGTGCTTCACCGCGACCTGAAACCCTCGAACATTTTGCTGGACGTCGAGGGGCAACCGTTCGTGACCGATTTCGGCCTGGCGAAGGTGTTTGCCCCCGACTCGGAGACGACGGCCACCGGCATTATCGCCGGCACGCCGAGCTACATGGCGCCGGAACAGGCCTCGGGCCGCCGCGCAGAGGTCGGTCCCGCAACGGACGTTTACAGCCTGGGCGCGATCCTTTATGAATTGCTGACCGGTGTGCCGCCCTTTCGGGCCGAAACGGCGTTGGATACCTTGATGGAAGTACTCGGCAGCGATCCGGCAATGCCGCGTTCGCTCAATCCCCGTATTCCGCGCGGCTTGGAGTTGATCTGTCTGAAATGCCTGGCGAAGGAACCGGGCGAGCGATACACGTCTGCCGCGGCGTTGGCCGACGACCTGGACCGCTTCGCCCGCGGCGAGGTCCTCGAGGTGCGTCCGCCCACTTTGGCCCGGCGATTCTGGGGTTGGACGCGGCGTCAGCCGGCCTTGGCCTCGCGGCTCGGCGCGCTGGGGATGTTCTACGGCATCGAAACGGTCAATTATTTCACTGGTGTGGTAGACCGCGATTTTCACGGACAGGTCTCGCTGGTCGTGGGGCTTTGGGCCGCCGCCTCGATCATCTGCCAACAGTTGCTCGACAACCGCCGTTGGTCGTTCCCCGCCCGTTACACCTGGGGAACGCTCGACTCGTTGGCCCTGCTGACCGTCCTGTTGATCGCCGACGGCGCAGCCAGCTCGTTGGTGATCGGATATCCTTTGATTATCGTCGGCTCGGCCCTCTGGTTCCGGGTGCGGTTCGTCTGGTTCATGACGCTGCTTTCACTGCTTTCATACGGCGTGTTGGTGATCGACTTCTACTTCCGTCGGCCCGAGTTGCAAAAAGTGATGGACGCAGGGTACAGCCGCCACGTGATCTTCGCCGTCGGATTATTGATTCTCGGAGCGATCGTTTCTTATCTGGTTCAGCGGCTGCGGATTCTCAGCAGCTTTTACGGCCAACCGCTCTGAAACCTCGTTGCGGCTAAACTTGCTCCACCCACCCTCTCTTTCGAGCCGGCGCAGTATCGCCAGATTACCAAAGCTGCGCCGGCTAAGTTTTCGTGCAATTCCGGAAAGTTAGCTAAACCGCGAAAATCGTCCCAACCGATACCACTTGATGGAATTGTATTATGAGATGATGCCACCTTCCAAAATTCGGCAGGGGATAGCCATGCGGACAAGATTCGTCGCCATTCTCGTGGTTCTCGGGACACTTGGGATAATTACCACGGCGCCGGTGCAACGCAGCGTCGGCGAGGAGAAATCGTTCTTCGATCGGTTGGATGATTTCGGCAGGTCGATTTTCGACGGAATCCTCCCGTCGAGGAAAAGCAAGGCCAAAAACCACGAGAAGACCGCGCCGGAAAAGCGCCGTTCTGACCGCTGGCAAGACCTGTCCGATCCGAGGGACGAGGCCGGCGCATCGCGGGCAGGAAGTGTTTTGGAGGTGACTGGGCGACGCTCCTCCGAGGACGGAAAGCCGGCGGGAATCAAAGCCGAGGACGCCCCGAAAACCATGCCGCCGATGTACCGACGCGGCGAAGACGGAAAGCCGATACCGGTCCGTCGCCCGTTGGCCGGCACGTCGTTGTTGGGCGACGAGGAGACACGAGAAACGCCCACCCGGCAAATTCCGGCCCGCCCGCCGCGCAAGGCGACCCGCGAGCAGTCGGATTATTGGGGCGATCTGCCCGACCTTTCCGACTCGGGGAAGCCGGTGTTGAAACCGCTTCACAAGCGGCTGGCGGGCTTCAGCCAGTCGGTGTTCGGTTCCGACAAAAATCAGGATCGTCGTCCGCAACCCAACTTCCAGCCCGAGCGGACCTCGAAGTCGGCGCCGATCGAGGCAACGGTGGATACCGTGCCGGAGACGCCCCGCGCGACTGGCCGGCCGGTGATCGCGCAGCGCGCGACCCCGGGATCGCGCCCCGCGAAGTCCCGGCCCGATACTGTAGGACAGGTTGGCAACCTGTCCCACGACGAGAACGAGAGACAGGTTGGCAACCTGTCCCACGACGAGAGCGGCGTGCTTTTCGCCCGCAAAGGACCGAACCTTAGCGTCAAAACCTTTGGGCCTCGGACGATCTCCGTCGGCAGGGAATCGACATACGAAGTGCAGGTGATCAACACTGGAAACGTGGCCGCGGAGGGATTGGTGGTGTACGTCTCGCTGCCCGAGTGGGCCGAAGTGACCGGCGCCGAGGCCAGCGCGGGCGTCGTCGGGGCAACCGATGTCAACCGGCAGGACGGAACCGTCCCGTGGAAAGTCGGTTACCTCAACGCCAAAGGGCGCGAGCGGTTGACCCTGAAAATCATCCCGCGGCAAAGCCGTCCGTTCGACCTGGCGGTCCGCTGGGACTACAAGCCAACCGCATCCCAGGCGATGATCGAGGTTCAAGAGCCGAAACTCGTTATGCAACTCGAGGGGCCGCGCGAGGTCTTCTACGGGAAAAAGGAACTGTTCCACCTCAGATTGGCCAACACCGGCACCGGCCCGGCGGAAAACGTCGTGCTCACACTGATGCCCGTAGGGGCGGGTGAAAACGTCCAGGCCACGCACAAAGTCGGGCTGCTGGCGGCCGGCGAGAAAAAGACCTTGGAAGTGGAACTGACCGCACGGCAGGCCGGAAATCTGACCGTCCAGGTCGAGGTCCGCGCCGATGGGAATCTGTACGCCGAACTGACCGAGAAGGTGTTGGTGCGCCGAGCGGGATTGAAGATCGACTTCGACGGGCCGAAGGTCCAGTTCGTCGGCACGGTGGCCAACTACGCCGTCACGGTCTTCAATCCGGGCAATGCCCCCTCGCGGAACGTCAAGTTCTCGCTGGCCCTGCCCTCCGGCGCCAAGTACCTTTCGGGAATCGAAGGCGCCCGGATAAACTCTTCCGGCGGAAAACTGGTCTGGACATTGGATTCGCTCGGGGCACAAGAGGAGCGGCACTTTGCCGTTAAGTGCCGTTTGGCGGCGGCCGGTTCGAGTCGAATGAAACTGAACGCCGTTGCCGACGACGATCTGACCGCACGGGCCGAAACCGTTGTCCGGGTCGAAGCCGTCGCCGATCTGACCATGAACGTGAAAGACCCGACCGGACCGGCGCCGGTCGGCGAAGAGGTGATCTACGAGGTGCGCGTCCGCAACCGGGGTACGAAAGAGGCGCGGGGCGTCGAGGTCTTCGTATACTTCTCGCGCGGCATCGAACCGATCGCCGCCGAAGGCGCCGCCAATCGCCTCGGTCCCGGCCGGGTGGTGTTTCAGCCCATCGCGTCCTTGGCCCCGGGCGAGGAAGTGGTCCTGAAGATTCGTGCCCGAGCCGAGACACCGGGGAACCACGTATTCCGGGCGGAGACCCATTGCAAGCCGCTCGGCGCGCGTCTGATCTCCGAGGCCACGAACCTCTACTACGGCGACGCTCCCGTGGCGGAGAAAACCGCCCGCAAGCCGTCTGCCGAAACTCCGACCCGGTAGCAACACCTTGTTCCCATGCTCTGCGTAACATCTTGTTCCCACGCTCCGCGTGGGAACACACTGCCCGGCCGCTCCCGCGTCCGTTCGTTTGGCTGAACTGGCCGCGGTACTGGCCGCTGAAGCGGCCAGCCCTTGTGAGATTTCCTTGTTCCCACGCTCCGCGTGGGAACACACTGCCCGGACGCTCCGCGTCCGCTGCCGTAGGCCTAGTTTGCAACCCGGCGGTCAGCTTTGCCGAGTCACGACCCGGCCTACCGTCCGTTGCGAAAACCTCTCGGAAACCGCCCACGGCCGACGGATTTTCCGCTGGTTTCAACGCTTTGCAGACCCCAATAAGGCGTTTTTGCGCCCGCCATAGCCCCTAGCTAAAAAAGGCGAAAATACCGGCGGCCAGAAAACAGCCTTTTTTAAGGCGTTTTCGGCTGGTAGAATGACCTCGTCGCACATACCTCGCAGGAGGGGTAATTGCAAAAGTTTTGTGCATCGTCGCCGCAAGCCCATGTTGTTATTCAGGTTAAGGTCGATTTTCCGGTCTGAATTAACTGGAAAAAATTCCCGATTTCGCCACTTAATTATTACGTCGATTCGCCGAGGATCGAAGATGTTCTCAAACCGTTGGAAACCAGGGCTATTCATTTCGCAATGCGACTGTGCTTTAGACGTAAGCACTGTTTAACCTCAGGTTGATCAACCTGAAGCGCCAGGTTGATCAACCCGTGGGCGCGGGGTTGAATTGACCCCTAAAACGTCGCTCGCGCGCAAAACTCCGCCCGAGAGGCGTTTTTGGAAAGTTAGCGCAAAATTGTCTGCCGATAATCCGCAGGCCGGGTTGAAACCCGGCGAACAATCCGCCGGGTCACCGGGTCTCGACCCGTCCTACTACGGCTGGCAAGATACCCCACAACCGGGTATACTACGCCGGCTCAACTCGACCCCCAACAAAAACGCAGTATGGCAAAGCAAACGACCACCAGGGGCGGCGCGGGGGGAGTCCTTGAAATCGGGCGGATGTTGGGATCAAATAATCGGTTGTCTCGTAAGTCCCAAGGGAGGTCTCGATAGTGCCGACGATCCAGTTCAAGGGCAAGTCCGTCATCGAGACGTACCATCATACGGTGCCCCATCACCGGCTGGAATTCGTGCCGAAGCTGTCCGTTTTGCCCAAGGGCGGGAAGCCGGGGCTGGGCGGCAATCTGATAATCGAGGGGGACAATCTTGCGGCGCTCAAGTCGCTTCTGCCCACCCACGCCGGAAAGGTGAAGTGCGTCTACATCGACCCGCCGTACAACACCGGCAACGAGTGTTGGGTCTACAACGACAA
>JAUWPQ010000222.1 GCA_030611515.1 Planctomycetota bacterium
GGCGCTGCCACGAAGACCTGGAAGCACTTCGACCAGGCGTCTTTTCGCCATTGAAACATCCGGGACACTCGCAGCCAACCAAAGTGTTGACTTCTGAGAACGAGAGTCGAGATGTAGCTTGTGCAGGTACTGTATTGGTCCAAATTGGACCGGACATGGTCAGTGTTGAACGGTTTTCTGAGTTCCGATCTACGGTTGACGCGAAACTGTCGCCACCAGCGGGGCATCCTCTTTGTCGGCAGGAGAAAAGAGGATAGGGACTGGAAAAGGGGACAGGCACCTTTTGCCGGAACGGCCCTTCGGGTGCTTCGCACAAAAGGTGCCTGTCCCCTTTTCCCTTGCTACAGTTGCCCGCCAGCGGCTGCGACGGGGGCCGGGCAATCGGAACCGATTCGCTCCAGTTCCTCCACCATCGCTTGGATGGTGTAACGAATCTGCTCCTCGGTGTGCGTGGCGGAAATAAAGAACCGCAGCCGGGCCGCGTTCTCCTCGACGGCAGGATGGACGATCGGTTGAACGTTCACTCCTCGGGTGAACATCGCCTTGGACATTTGCAGGCAATGGATCGAGTTGCCCAGGATTACCGGCACAACCGGCGAATCCTTGCTGGCGCCGGGTGCCACTGGCTCTGCCAGTGCTGGGGTGCGGATTGACGTTCCATCTTGTTGTGTGTAGAAGAAGGGCATGGCACATCGGAAGACCGTGCGGCATTTTCACGAAGTTTACGAAGCACTGGCAAAGCCAGTGACACGCTTTCGACAGTGCCACCCCGCCGCAAAGCCCCCGTTGACGGGTGGTTTTGTTCCCAGTAGGCTTATCTGCTAAGATGACAATCGGGGGCTACGAAGTGAAATTTAGCGTGCTAATAGTATGAGTCCGACCGTCTTTCGACATCGTGGCTATCGCTTCTTTTTCTTTTCCCGAGAAGAGAGTCGAATGCATGTACACGTTTCGTGCGCCGATGGGGAAGCGAAGTTCTGGTTGACCCCGAACATCTCCGTAGCCAGCAATTCCGGATTATCAAGCCAACGGCTTTCCAAAATTGCCAAAATTCTTGAGGAACAGCAGAATGACATCATCGCAGCTTGGCAAAAACACTTCCGCCGTTGAAGTAACCAACGTCTCGGCCCACGGCCTTTGGCTGTTCGTCGGCGAGAGGGAGTATTTCCTTTCTTACGAGAAATTTCCCTGGTTCAAGGAAGCCCGCATCGGCGAAATCCTTGACGTGGAATTGCTGCACGGGTTTCATCTTCACTGGCCGAAACTGGACGTCGATCTTGAAATCGCTTCGCTGGAAAATCCCGATCAGTATCCGTTGACGTACTCCGGTAAGTGACCTAATAAGAATCAAGAACCGCCGGGCGCCACCGACGAAAAGGGCCGACGTTGAGTGCCACTTCCCCTTTTTCACTCAAAGATCGCTGGACGGCGTGGGAATCAACTCGGGACCAGATTGGGGCGGCGGCGGTTGCGTCCGAGGGATGGCCGGCAACGGGGCATGACGACGAAGCGGCTGTTTGTAGCCCGGCTGGTACATGTAGTCTCTGGGACCACGAACAGGTCCGAGCGGCTGCGGGACGTAGCCGTAGTATGGATAGCCGTACACGGGGACCGGCACTCTCGGCGGCAACAACGGATAACCGTACCGCAAGGATTGCCGATAAGCCCGACGTGGGTTGTAGGTGTAACGGTAAGGCACCGCGACGTAACCAAAGCCGTATCCGTAGCCGGCGACCACGGCAGGGGCATGGCTCGGATAGTACCGTCCGTATGGATGCCGCGCCGAGGCGGAGGCCGTGAGCAGCAAGCACAAAACCACCCCTAAGAGGGAGGCGGCCAAGGCAATGATTGTTTTTCTCATGATTCGGTCTCCCTTGCTGTCATAATGAACGTTTGAATGCAGCGCCGTGGAAGTGTACCGCGCGGCAAAGACGGCGGCAACTATCTATTTTTCCCGTAGCAACTCCCAGGCTGGGTAAACGGCAAGCCTTTGGATGCGGAAATGCCCCGCTAGATCGGAGGGGTTGCTTTGGGAGCAGCAGTTGTTAAGATATCGGTTAGGCAGGCTTTTCTTTTCTCGCGGGTTGTCCGCAACGTTGAAGGAGAAACGTGATGTTGGCTATTGCTCCCGGTTGCGAGTTTGACGTTCAACGGGGGCCGGATTGGCTTATCGTACGGATCAAGAGTTTCGATCCGGCCGAACCGGATTCGCCCTCGCTGATGGAAAGAATCTGGTCTCTCTTGGAGCAGCACTTCACCTACCGGGTGGTGCTGGAGTTGGATGAAGTGCCTTTGCTGAACAGCGCGCTGGTCGAACAACTGTTTTTGTTGTATCGGCGGATTCAAGAGCACGACGGCGTGTTGCGGCTTTGCGGCCTCTCGCCGTACAACCGCCGAGTGCTGCACGCCTGTCGCCTGGACGAGCGGTTGCCGCCATACCACGATCGGCAGGAGGCCGTCATGGGCCGTCCACGGCAACCACGCTAGAGCGACTCGCTATCACGTCCAACATACTTCCAATTCGTTGGCGATTTCGTCGACGCCGTCGATGTGTCGAAGCGACTCCTGAGCCATCTGTTTTTGGAAGTAGGTGTTCACCACGCCTCGCAGTGTAACGCGGCCGGAACTGGTCTCGAAACGTAAGTTGCGGCGTACTAGGTAAGGGTTTCTCTCCAAAGCAGTAAGTACCCGATCATCCAATGGCATGTCAATCATTTCTACTGACCAGTCTTGGTAAAAGTCTTTGGAAGAACATTCAACCTTTCAGCCGGGCTCAATCGCTGGCGTTTTCCGCCGTCGATCAACAAGGCATCCGTCTACACCCATCGGCAAACCACCAGGTTTACACAGAAACCAACAAAGCGGCAACATGGATATTCTGTGTAATATGGTTGGATGTTGCGGATTTTTCGGGCTATCGGGGTCTGTTTCCGATAGTCCGGCTCGATCCGAAACGCCCGGGTTGCCGGATGGTGTGTCTGCCCACGACGCAAACCCGACGTTGATAAGTTAGCTTACGCTGTGCGGAGTGGGGACGAATTGGTAGAAAGAATCTACCGGACAAGACGTGTTCTAAGGCTCGTCCGGTTCATCCGGCCCGCGCAGAGTGCCGATGGCTAAAACCAGCAGGAGGCAAACCAAATCGATAATCCAAAGGACGCTTCCTGCCAGGACGATTCGACGCAACACCACCCCGCCGGCGACATCACCCATCCCCTCCAGTAGGGCGGCGACACCCAATACTACGCAGATGCAGACAGGCAATAGAATAGCGCCAGCGATCAACGCCAGTCCGAATCGACGGGGGAATTGCGGTTGGTGCATAATAGTCCAGTCCGGCTAGTTTCTCTAATTTTGCGGATCGGCAGAGTCGTTGTCAAGGTGGCGCCGGCTAGTGATAGCCAATATCAGAAGTTGCTCTCAATAAAGCCCGCAATTTCTACCTAGTCTATGTAATCGGGAAAAACGTTAAGTTCCACTCGCATTCGCTCGATTACTGTTATGAGACTACACTGCCGGGTGGAGGGTATGTACTGCGCGCATACCCCCTAACTGGCCTATGTGAAAAAGGCAACGCAGTGAACCGTGGGTAGGCAGAGAAAGCGATGCTAAGCAAAATGCGAAGGCACGGTACTCTATCCGCAACGGCGGGCGTGCTTTGGCTCTGCGCAACGGTCGCGGGCTGTGTGCAAGTGCATCAACGCAATCAAGCGCCAATTAAAACTGTGCAAGAGGCCGAGAAGCGGGCACCGTCGGAAAAGAACCGCGTCGTCTCCGGCAATCATGCCGACGTGCGCCATGCCGGCTTTCTGGATACCGAGCCGACTCCCCCCAACGCGCCGATTCGTCCTTCCCCGCACGTTTCGATGATCCCCACGTCGCCGGAAGAGATGCCTTTACCCCAGGGCGTGCCCGCGGAAAATCCGTCCGGGATGGCCGATCCGACGTATTCCGTCAAGCCGCCGACAACGGCCGGGGGCGAAAAGCTAATCACCTTGCACGTGGACGATCTCGACGTCCGCAAGGCGCTGGAGATCCTCAGCCGGCAGGCCGACTTGGGCATCCTGGTCTCTCCAGGCGTAAGCGGCAACGTGACTTTGGACCTTCGGGACAAGACCGCCGACGAGATATTGCAGGCCATTGCCCGGCTCTGCCGACTGAAAATTCAATGCGTGAACGGCATGATTTTCGTTACCGCGCGGTCGGAGTCGCCGGAGGGCGAGGACGGGAATTTGCCGGTGCGGGTTTATCATCTGGACTACGTAAAGAGCGCCGACGTGCAGGCGATGATCGAGCCGCTGTTGAGTCCCCGCGGCACGATCAGCAGTTCGCCGGACAGCGAGGTCGGCATCGAGCCCGATGTCGAAAAGGCCGGCGGCAACGCGATGGCCGGCGGCGACGTCGTCATAGTCCAGGATTACGAGAATGTGCTGAAAGCGATCGACCGCGTCATCGCCCAGATCGACGTGCAGCCGCTTCAGGTGTTGATCGAAGCGGTGATTGTCAGCGTGAAGCTGAACAAAGGAATGGAATTGGGCGTGAACTTCGCCTTGCTCGACAGTGCCCAGAACACCTTGGGCGTGGTGGGAAGCGGGGCGGCGATCAACGCGGCGACCGGATTCCCGCCGGCAAGCGTAATTACTTCCGCCGGAAAACTCGCCGGCACCACCGGCGCCGGGTTCTCCGAAGTCGCCAACGGTCTGAAGTTCGGCTTCGTCGCCGACAACACCACGAGTTTCATCCGCGCGTTGGAAAGCCTGGGCGAAACCAAGGTGCTCGCTTGTCCGAGGTTGTTGGTGCTGAACAAACAGCGGGCGGAAATCCAGCTTGGAGACCGGCTGGGGTACAAGACCAGCACCCAGACGCAGACCAGCACGGTCGAAAAAGTGGAGTTCATGGACGTCGGCACGCTGTTGCGGATACGTCCCTTTATCTCCTCGGATGGCATGGTCCGCATGGAGATTCACCCCGAACGCAGTTCGGGACACCTGGACACAAACGACGTCCCGCAAACCAACACCGCGCAGGTAACCACCAATGTGTTGGTGCCCGATGGCACCACGATCGTGATTGGCGGGTTGATGGACTACGAGATACAGGTGGATTACGTGGGCTTGCCGTTCTTGAGCCGGCTTCCCTGGATCGGCTCTCTTTTCCGCGAGACGACGACCAAGAGACAGAAGAAGGAACTGATCGTGATCCTCACGCCGCACATTTGGCGGCCGGACATGCCGAGACGGTTGAACCACCTGGGACCGCCGAGGTCGCTGGGATTGGAGAGCCGGGTAAGCACGCTTCCGAAGGCGACCGGCGACGACCCGCCCGGCCTTTTTGTAATCCCTCCGCAGTCCACGCCGAGCGATATTTCACCCCCTCCAAGGATTCGCCTGGGGCATGTTAAACCCAAAAGGCAGACTCCTTCGGATTTTTACGCCATCCCTCGACCTGCCCCGGAAGGTCCGGTAGGAATGATTGAATTCCTTCCGCCGGGCGAGAATGTCATTCCGTTTGCGCCGCTGTCCGATACGCCGCACTTCTACATCGACGAAACACATGGCCCCCCTCCCCTGCAACATGGGGGGGTGAAGGTCCATAACTCGCGATTGTAGGAGGCGACTTCTGAGAAGTTGGGGCGCAGTACAACCGCCACCCCAACGAAAGACTCCAGTTGCCGAATTTCCGGGGATTTCACGCCACTATTGGCGACAGGAATAGTCTCTTTCGTTCTTAACGGATCGCCTCCGATCCCCTCTCCTGAAAAAAAATCCGATTTGACAAGCCGCCGAAAGCAACCTAACCATTTACTAAAGGGTTTCGGTGGTGAGAGCCACACAGCCATACGGCTGGTGGGCGGCACACTAATCGGCCCTTTACTAAAGAGTCGCGTTTTCTCACATCCACGTGCCGCCCACGGCACAAAACAAGGGAGACAAGTAACATGTTTCGGAAGCCTGATGCAGAAACCCGCAAGGGGTTCACACTGGTCGAGTTGGCCGTGGTCATCGTGATCATCGGCGTGTTGGCCGCCTTTGGCGTGCCACGGTTCCTGAAATCGGTCGAGCGGTCGAAGGCCGCCGAGGCCTTCCAGTATCTCTCCGCGGTCCGCGCCTCGCAAGAGCGCTACCTCGCCAAAGAAGGCCTTTACGCCACCGACCTCGCAACCGATCTGGACATTACCCAGTCGGATCCGAAGTATTTCACTCTCGGCGAGGTCTCGGCCGAGCAAGCTTCGGATGGCAATCCTACGTGGACGATGACCTTGACTCGTATCGAAGCGACGAGCAGCTATGGTCCGTATACGGTCACCTTCACGGACGAAGGCTGGGACTCCACATCGGGTGATCTCAACATTGCCACCATCCCCGATATTAACCCAATGGGTACGTAGCAGCGGCTACCATGCCTGTTAAGCGTCTATGGCGGGCGGCCGATTTGTTGGCCGCCCGCTTTTTTAGGTTTATTAGTGAACTGTTACAGCGCCGGGTTGCAACCCGCCACACTCGACATTATTCGCGTGAGAGAGAAGGTATTACGCCGCCATGAAATCACTGCTGGCCAAATATGCCCTGCACAAGGCGGTTGGAGTTTGTCTGAACGAGCACGAGGTTACGGTCAGCAAAGTGGCCTTCACGCCGCTGGGTCCGGTCGAAGTCGCCTCAACGAGCGAACCATTTACGCCGGACACCTTGGCGGACGTGCTGAAAAAGTTGCTGGAACCTTTGCTGGGTCGCAAGCATCGCGTCCCGGTGGCCGTGGGATTGCCCAGTTCCCGGCTCTTCTTCGGCACGCGGCCGATTGCCGGCAGCGAGCTGACGGCCGAGGCGATGCTGCACAAATCGCTTTGCTCGCCAACCATCAGCATCGACGACTTGACCGCCGATATGCTCGTAGGCACCGTGCGCAAGTTGCCCGTGGCAAGCATTGCCGCCTGCCGGAAGAAGTACATGGTCGGCGTGGTGGCGGCCTTGAACCGGTTGGGCGTACGGCTCATCCGGGCTGAGCCATCGCCTTGCGCGTTGGTGCGGATGGCGGTCGCGCAGCGCAAGTATCCACGCCGCTCGAAGACGACGTTGTGTGTGTTCCTGGGAGCTACTCAGGGTTTGGCCGCGGTGGTTGCAGGCGGTCGGCCTTTGGCCTGGAAGACGTTTGCCCTGCCCGCCGGCGCCGAAGGCACAGCCATTCTCTCCGCGGCTCGGACCCTGCAAACGCAAGGAAAAAATTACGGCGTCGAATCGGCTCTGGACTATGCAATCATTCATGGCCGCGCGGACCTGCACGAGCGTCTTCAACAGGAGCAGTTGCCCTCGAAGCTAAGCATCCGC
>JAUWPQ010000308.1 GCA_030611515.1 Planctomycetota bacterium
AATGAGCGTCAGCAGCACACCACCCATTGGTGGCTGACAGTGCAAAAAGGGTGAAGAAAAGGGGCAAAATCGTGCGTGCAAGTGTAGCGGAGACAACGAGTTAAGGTCTTTTCGGGGTGGGTGGAATTTAGGGGTGAAAAACGTGGGAAACGCCTTATTTAAGTTGCGACGATTGGAGACGCGGCGATTGGGGGCTGAAATGGCTGAAATTACGAGTTCCCGGATGGTTTTCGAGAGTCGGCGGCGCGGCGCAAGTCGAGTTTACATCGTGACAATTGTCATCGCGCGCAGGCGAAGTTGTCATCGGTGCAATTCGGCGGTGCAAGTGGAGCAGTCCAAATTTTCACGGCGGTCAAGCGATTTTCCAAGACAACGTCCCTCGCGCCACGAAAAAATTGGGACGGTCCCTTTTGGCAAAGTTGTCATCAGTGCAATTCCATTACGCCGTGTGTACCGGTTGCTTGCCGCCGGCGGGTGAGGCCGTATACTGGGGCGGATGTGTGGCGTGGTTGACACCAAAAGCACAAAAAACATGTCCATAAAGACGCTCGTACAGGGTTTTGCCGAACATATCCGCCAACTCAAGGCTCCGCAGTACAAGGAGTCGCAAGTCCGGCTGCACTACATCGACCCCTTTTGGAAACTCCTTGGCTGGGATGTCCCCAATGACGATCAACTTGCGCCGCAGGATGTCGAGGTGCTTGTTGAGCCCTCGATGGATTCCGCGGAAGACGACGGCCTCCGCTCTCGTGAACCCGATTATCTCTTTCGCGTGAACGGCTTCCCCCGTTTCATCGTCGAAGCCAAGAAACCGGCCATCGATCTCGATACCGACAAGAAGGCGATCTTCCAAGCAAAGCGTTATGCCTGGAGCGCTGCGATTCCATTTGCCGTACTCACCGACTTTGAACAATTTCGGCTCTATGACACGACGCTCAAACCGGTGCTTAACGAACCGCAGCGGGGTTTGGTTCGGGAGTTTGCCATAGACTTCCAGGACTACCCATCCAAGTGGAATGAATTCCTCGCCACGTTCGGTCGCGATGCCGTCGCCGATGGTTCCCTTGAAAAGCTGCGTGCCAGAATCCGCAAAATCTCTCCCAACCGACGGCTGCGGACCGTCGATCGAATGTTGTTCGAGCTACGAGGCGATGAACCGATCGACAAGGTATTCCTCGGTTATCTCGAAACCTACCGCAAGCACCTTGCCCGAGCGATCTATCACGACAACAAGAAAGAGTTTCCAGAAGCCGACACGCTCCACGGCGCGGCCAGACTTACGGAGGCTGTTCAGAGATTGATCGACCGCTTGATCTTTATTCGTGTTTGCGAAGATCGTGGAGTTCGCCGATATGGCTCGTTGAAACAAATGCTTGGCCGCATTAGCGCCGAGGGAGGCGAGTTCTACCCAGCACTTTGTGCCGAGTTCCGCCAGCTTGACCGCGAATACAACGGCTACCTCTTCAAGTATCACTTCTCCGAATCGCTGGCCGTTTCCGACAACATCCTTGCCGACTTCATCCGTACGCTTTACCCGCCAGACGGTCCCTGGAACTTTGCCGCCATTGGGGACGACCTTTTGGGCATCATCTATGAAAGGTTTCTTGGCAATATCGTCGTGGTGAAGCTCGGCGAGGCGGATGTCGAGCAAAAGCCGGAAGTCCGTCACGCCAACGGCGTTTATTACACGCCACGTTTCGTCGTCGATACGATCATCCGCCGCGTCGTGGGGCCGAAAATCGCCGGTCGTTCGCCGATGGAAGTGCTCGATGTAAGAATCCTCGACCCCGCCTGCGGTTCCGGCTCCTTCCTCGTGGCCACGTTTCAGTACCTGATCGACCATTGCTTGGCGGCGATTGCCGAGAAGCCCTCCCTGGCCAGAGTCGCAACCTCCGGCAAGTCGCGCAAGAAGAAGAACATAGCTTTCCAAGACAAGAAAAAGCAATGGCGGCTCGCTCCCGACTTCAAGGCCGCTCTGCTGACCAGTTGCATCCACGGCGTGGACATCGACCAACAGGCGGTCGAAGTGACAGTCATGTCGCTTTACCTGAAAATGCTTGAAGGCAAGTTGCCGCCGAACTGGCAGCGCGATTGGCTGGAAAACCAACTCCTGCCCGCCTTGGACAACAATATCATCTGCGGCAACTCGTTGATCAATTCGGCCGATTTCGACCGTTGGGTAATCGCCAAGCACGGAGGTCTGTTCCCACCCGACGACGACATCCGCTTTCGGATGAATCGCTTCGACTGGGAAAGCCGCACCCGCGGCTTCGGCGGGCTGCTCGATTCCCAAGCCGAGAAAAAAACGGGCCGAAGGGGTTTCGACTGCATCATCGGAAATCCGCCCTACATTCGAGTGCAAGAACTGAAAAAATGGGCACCCGATGAATGTGAGTTCTACAAATGGCGCTACAAATCAGCCGCCAAAGGCAACTACGATATTTACGTCGTCTTCGTCGAGCGCTGCTTGGAACTACTCGCCCCGAACGGCCTTCTCGGCTACATCATGCCGCATAAGTATTGGCAAGCAAAATACGGCGAAGGGATACGTGATGTAATCGTACAGGGACGTCATATTCGATCTATTGTTGACTTCACAGATCAACAAGTGTTCCGTGGAGTCACAACCTATACAGCAATCCAAGTGTTTCAATACACTCCCAACGCTGGTTGTGTGGATGTTGCGATTATTTCCGACCTCACCGATGGCGACTTGCAGTGCCGAGCAATTGACGAAGCTACCCCCGCCAACGGTTCTAGGTTATGCATGTATGCCGCCGTGCATCCTGCAACCGGAAATCCTTGGACATTTCTAAGCCTTGCCGATACCGATTGGTGTGCCGAAGTATCCCAAAATAATCCGCCATTGGTGAATGTGGCGTCGGAAATTTTCGTTGGGCTTCAAACGAGTGCAGATACAGTGTTTTTGTTTGAGGAATTTGAAGAACACAGTGAAACCACAAGGGTGCGCAGCGTCAAACTTGGTCATGACGTAATTCTGGAATCGGCACTGCTCAAAGCAGTCGTTCGCAGCGGGAACGTGGGGCGTCATTGGGGCATACCTACGGCCCGTGTCTTGTTTCCGTATAATTTGCGGAAAGATGCTCAGATAATATCGCCAAGTTTTATGGCGTCGAAATATCCATTGGCTTGGAGTTACTTACTTGCTAACGAGGAGTTTCTTCGATCGCGCGAATCTGGGAAGTTTGACCATGATGAATGGTATGGCCTTATGCGGAAGAATCTTGATCGGTGGCGGGGTTCCAAGGTTATGGTACCGTATATGGTTACCAACCTTTCTGCGTTTGTTGACACAATTGGCGACCTGTATTTCGTCAACGTGACCACGGGCGGCTTCGGCATTCGATCCGATACCATAGACCAGCACTATTTGGCCGGACTTCTTTCGAGTGCCTTGCTTGATCGTTGGTTTAAGTGTCAAGCGGGGAAATTTCACAGCGGGTACTTTGGTGCAAACAAGCAATATATTGAACATTTGCCCATTAAGCTTCCCGAAACCGCCGTGGAAAAGAGGTGGGCCGATCGCATCGCAGATTCGGTCCGCGAGATCATGGACGCCAAGATCAAGTTGCGGGACGAAAAACTTTCCGACCGGGAGCGGATCTCGTTGGAACGGGACATGGAAAACCTGGAGCGCCGGATCGATGAACTCGTGTTTCGGCTCTACGGCGTGGATGGTTTGCCGGAGTGAATCAGCCGCCGAGCAGGACGCCCGTAAACGGGCGTGACACGTTGGAGAAAAAACATGCCCGCGGCGGCGACGATGAACCCGTGCTGAAGCACGGGCCTAATACCGCCTGCGGCGGAAACGCCCGTGAACGGGCGTAAGAGTCGCCGAAAAACTTCGGTGTTTCGATGTCAATCCGCCCTCACCCCCGGCCCCGCTCCCCACGGGAGAGGGGAGAATGATGAAAAGTGGCCCAAAAATCGGGCGGGATTTCAGGGGGCGGAGGAGGTAGAATG
>JAUWPQ010000406.1 GCA_030611515.1 Planctomycetota bacterium
AAGTCCCTTAGTCGTCGAAATCGACATTCAGGAAAACGAATATGCGACTATCTCCCATCCGCCCCGTGTTCCACTGCTTTCAAGCCAGCGGCGGTTTGTCCGGCGCGATTAGAAACGCGGGACGGCTCCTGACCCTGGCCGCCTGCGGCTTGGCGTTGTTGAGCCACGGCTGCAGCAGTGGAGCAGCCCGCGTGGACACGGCGCCAGTTCACGGAACCGTCACGCTGGACGGCAAGCCGCTTCCATGCGGTCAAGTCGTGTTCCAGCCACTCAGCGGCCGGATCGCCAAGGGAGTCATTGAAGACGGTAAATTCACATTGGGCACGTACAAGGCGGCGGACGGCGCGGTGTTGGGTCGTCATCGCGTCTCCGTCACCGCGCGGAAGACGCTCGAAGGCGAGGAGCCCGGCGCTATAGGCATGCCTCGGTTTGGCCCATCCCTGATTCCCGAGCGCTACGGCGACAGTGCCGCCTCCGGGCTGGAGTTCGAGGTGACCTCCGGCGATAATGTTTTCCATGTTGAGTTGTCCAGCCGGCGATAAACGGCATTTCAGGGGATATGCGGAGTTTTCGCAACATTTCAGCCGTTTGAAGCAACGGGAGTCAAATCGTTGGTTAGTAAAATATCCCCTTTCCCTCGACTCCCCCCAAATCTCCGCAAGGTCCAACCATGATTAACACAGCTATCCGCGTTTGCTCAATCCTTGGTATTTGCCTCGGCGCCGCCCTGGCGACGTCCGATCGGGGACTTGCAAAGACACTACCGGCGGAATCGGCGGTCGCAAAACATTCATCGACGGGCGAAGCCGGCGGCATAACGGGCATCACGAAAGGCAAAGCGGACCTGATCGTCCCGCCAGACACGCCGCCCGGAGAGGTTTGGCGATACGGCCTGGGGTTTCCCTTCCAGGTCGGGCCTCGCACGGCGGGGCTTTTCTGCAATATCCGAAAGATAGGAACCGGCAACATCGATTTCGAGATCGGAACGGACGTTGTTCTTTTCGATGACCCGTCGAAAATTGGCGACGCCAAGCCGATCCCCCTTTCGAGATATGAAAAAGGAGTTCATCCGGATTTTGGGAAGACAATAACCGTCAAGGGGCCGGTCGTCGGAGGTTTTGTGCCTTTTGGCGCGAAACGGGCCGACGGCTCGCCACACCCCAACGCCGGAACCGGGTTCGGACTCAATTGGGCCATCGTCCATGCCGTTGACGAGCGTGGAGGCTTCGATTACCGGAAGGGCAAAAAGTTCTGGTTCGAGCTTTTCCAACTCGCTTACGACGGAAAAGACCTCCGA
>JAUWPQ010000264.1 GCA_030611515.1 Planctomycetota bacterium
GGGAACCACCACCTCGCGCGTCTTCCGCGGCTCGGTCAAGGTGCAGGTGGTGGGTGGCACTGGCTTAGCCAGTGGCACTCCGCGGGAAGTGGTGTTGGGCGAGAACGAATCGGCCCGGGTCGAAGGTGGCGACGAGCCTCGCATCACGGTGCTTGGCGCGTCGGCCGAGACGGCCGATTTCACGCGCAGGATTCCCAAGGTGACATACAAGATGCTGGATTTGGTCGACGTGGTGGCCGGCGGCGACGGCTTTTCCGGCCGGCGCAACCGCGGCATCGATCCGACCAGCGGGCAAGCAGACGCGATAACGTCAAAGGGTACGGGCTTCAATGGATGGTTTTTCGGCGACGGAAAGTACCATCGTGTCGAGGCACTGCCGCTGGTGGATGGCGTGTTCATTCCCGACGGCGGCAAGGACGCGGTGCGGGTCGATTCCGCCGGCAATATGTTCGCCGGCTTTCCCGATACTACCAGTAAAACGTGGAAGCCTATATGGGCGGGCGGCAAGCTTCCCGCCGACCTGCCGTCCAAGGCGACCTTGGGGGGCATCGACTATGCTTCGCCTCCTCATTGCCTGTTGTTCATGCATGCCAACAATGGAATCACCTTCGACTTGGAGGCGATCCGGCGGGCAAACCCCGGCTGCAGGCTGCTGCGGTTCCGCGCCGTGGCGGGCAACATCAGCGAGGCAATGTACTCCCCGGACGGCACGAAGGTGTCCGCCGACCTTTGGGTGCTGGTCGACGGTCAAGTGCGTTTCGAGCGCCGCGACATCAATGGCTACAGCGGCGAGTTTAGGGTCTTGATTCCAATCGGCGACGACGATCGTTTTCTGACGTTGGCAACCACCGACAACGGGATCACCGACGGCGAGAACAACGGAATGCATGGTGATTGGACCATGTTCGGCGATCCACGACTGGACCTGATGCAGGTCGATACGAACTAACCAAAAAACTGAGTACGGAGAACATTATTATGCCTCATCTGCCATCCACCATCCGCCATTCAAGATCGGCGCGCGGCGTACGAGCTTGCCGGCTAAACGAGACTTCCTCTCATTCACTATCCACTGTCCACTGTCCACTATCCACTCACGGTTTTACCCTAGTGGAACTTTTGGTGGTGATAACGATTATTGGAATTCTAATCGCCCTGTTGTTGCCGGCGGTGCAAGCGGCCCGCGAGGCGGCAAGGAATCTGCAATGCCGCAACAACCTCAAGCAGCTCGCGCTCGGCTGTCTCGATCACGAGAATATCCACGGCACCTTCCCCACCAACGGCTGGGGAGATGGTTGGGCACCAGACCCCGATCAGGGGTTCACGAAGGAGCAGCCCGGCAGTTGGTTGTTCGCAATTCTGCCGTACGTCGAGCAGGAGAGCTTGTTCAACCTGGCGGCGGGTCAGCCCGGATGGCCCGTCCCGGCGAGCAAGCAAGCCAAGATGGTCCAGATGCAGGGGGTTGTGGTTGCCTTGTTTTTCTGCCCGACGCGCCGGCCGCCCATGGCACCTCCCGCCAGGCAAATATGGTTCTTCAATCTCCCCAACACCGGTCCTCCGCCAATTGCTTGCCGCAACGACTATGCGATCAATGCCGGCTCGAAGTGTTTTATCCAGCAGGACCGCATCTACACGGACTACAACAACGCCCGGGACGACGCCGCCGGTCCCCCCAACTATTTTTATTTGGCGAACAATTGGAACGGCATCTCGTTTATGCGCAGCGAGATCAAGATAGCCGACGTGACGGACGGGACTTCGAGCACCTTCATGATCGGCGAGAAGTACCTTAACCCCGATGCTTACATAGGCTTCGATGGGGCGGACGACGATGGAGCCTACACCGGTTCTCAGTCGAACACGACCCGCTTCGTCAGCTACGACGTGGCCGCGCACAGCAACGACGTGTCTTTCCTTCCCAGACAAGATACCGCCGGGACGGCGCTTTATTGGTCCTTTGGCAGCGCCCATGCGATCGGCGTGAACATGGCGATGTGCGACGGTTCGGTCCACTCCATCAGCTACAGCATCGACCCGACCGTTTATAAACACCTCGGCGGCCGCAATGACGGCCATGTGATCGATGGCAACAAGTTTTAACTTGACCTTTTGTGTTCCCGCCAAGCCCACGGGTTGCAACCCGTGGGCTTGGCGGGGCGTTTGAGTTGATGTTTTCCAGTTCCTAACTATTCACCGCAGCTTGTGGCCGTAAAAACAACCGAGAAAGGAGGTGGCATTTTTCCCAAGTGGGGCAGACATTCCTGTCTGCCGTCGGGTGGCACTGCTGGACAACAAGCCAGCAGTGGCACTCAGCAGAGATTCGTGCCGTCCAGTCCGCCAACCGCCACAAGGGCCGCTGGGTCGGTGCAACAGAGAAAGAAGAGAGTAGAACCGTTACTCGGGATTAACTTTGGCAGCATGTCGCTGTCGGCCCGGCAACGGTTGCGTGGCAGCGGCTCTTTCGTTTGAGTCGCTTATTGAAAAGGGAAAGTACCATGTTTCGCGCTATTCAATTTGTGTTAGTTGCCGTTGTGCTGTTCGGGATGTCTGCGGTCGCCCAGGCCGGCCATATCCCATTGCTCCAAAACAACACCACAGGTGGTGTTGTCTTCGACACCGGCTTTGAACTACCCAACAACGTGGTGGGGAGCGCTCCAGGCACTCCAGACGTCGGCACGGGGTGGACCCCGTCACTGCTGTCCGGCGATACGGTGGATGTCGCCGATTCGACAGTTACCGGCGTCGCGGCCTATGAAGGCAATCAGTACCTCCGATTCTCCATTGGCTCCGGCAGCGGTGGGGCAACAATTATGGGAAATGGCGTTGCCGCCAATAGCGGAGCCGGCGAAGAGATCATGATGACCATGGGTTTCCGTACGCATGCACCCGAAAACGGCAACCATATGATCTTCATGTTCAAGGAAGGCGCTACTGACCTTGGCCGAATTTATTTCGCCCACGACACCGCAGGTGGCGGGGCCACTATGACTTTTTATGGCGGCCCCGGCGGCAATTGGCAGTCCCTCACCCAGACTTTCACCCCTTACGAGTGGAACACGCTGGTTGTTAAGCACCAGAACGGAACCCAAAACTTTTCGATCTCGACCAACGGTTCGGCGTTTGAAACCGTAACGTGGACTCCGGACATTAGTGCTCGGAAGTGGTGTGACATTGGCATCGCGACCAACGGCCGTACTGGGCAGGTCACCTTCTATGACGCGGTGGTGCCGGAGCCCTCCACGTTGGCGCTGTTGGCCAGCGGTCTGCTCGGGCTACTCTGCTACGCCTGGAGGAAGCGCAAGTAAATCCTAGAGTTCCTGGTTCCCACGCTCTGCGTGGGAACCCCCATTTTCCCACGCTCTGCGTTGCTGAGTCGGGCATACACACCGACGCGGAGCGTCGTCGGTCGTCCGTTCCCACGCGGAGCGTGGGAACGAGAGGCAACGACTCCCCTCTCCCTTTGGGAGAGGGGACATTTCGTTGGGGCGACAGGAATGTAGTCCCACCACAAGGATTCGTTCAAACAAGATTGTGGGACTGCGCTGCGCTTGTCCCACCCTACCCACTCGCGACACAAAAGGATCTACACCATGAACACCATTGCGAAACGCTTTTTTTCCGCTCTCGGACTTGCCGTGGCGGTGGGGTTGGCCGTCCCGCGCGTTGCCCACGGAGAGGACAACCCATACGCGCCGCAGTCGCAGGCGTCGCTGAAACAGATGTTGTCTATCGACTGGAAGAAGGGGCCCAATCTGCCGCAGGGCTTTCAGGACAGCGCCCGCGGCATCCTCCACGGCACCCTGGTCACGGCGGGCGGATTCTGCGGCGGCTTGGTCGGCAACCCGCCGGGAAAAGAGGATAAATATCCTCGCGGACATCTCAAAAAGACCTGGGCCTTGAACCTTCAGTCGCCCCAGAATGGCTGGCAGAGCCTGCCCGACTTTCCCGGCGTTGCCCGGCAGGGGCTGTTCTCCATCGTCGTCGACAATCAACTTTACGCCTGGGGTGGGTACAATTACTCGCCGCCCTACGCGTACAGGGACGGCTACCGCCTGTCAAAGGCGCCACAAGGCCAATGGTCGTGGAACGCGAATTCCCCCTTACCGGCTTTTCCGTGGCGCGTGGCCGACAGCGGAATCAGCGCCATCGGGTCGAAGATATACGTCGTCGGCGGCGCGGACTACGACTGCAGTGTGAAGTACTACTACTACACCGACACCGACCGCGACGGCAATGTGCCGCGGCTCGGCTCGCGACTGCTGGTGCTCGACACGAACAACCTCGGCGCGGGCTGGAAGGAACTTTCGCAGTGTCCGGGTACGCCGCGCATGGTATCCGCTATGGCAACCGTTGGGGAGAAAATCTACGTGATCGGGGGCGCCACCGGCGACAACAACCCGACCGGGAAGTATTGCACCGTGGTCGATAACTGGCAGTACGATCCCGCCGCGGATGCCTGGCAAAGACTGCGGGATCTGCCCGTGGCCAGCGGCAATTTCCCCTCCGGGCCGATCGTGGCCTTCGACCGCTACATCCTTTTGGTCGGGGGGTATCAGTACGACGACGTCGTTAATCCGGACGGCTCGATCAGGCCGACCTACGGCACGGTCTCCAGGGCCTATCCCAAGGACGCTTACTGCAGCGACATCTGGGTCTACGACACGGTGACAGCCAAGTTCGGCACGGTGACGGGGTTGCCGGTGAACAACAACCTGCCGACAACCGTGGTGCAGGGTAACCAGATCCACTTGATGGGCGGCGAGATGGGCGGCACGAAGCCCAACTTTGAAACGGTCGAAGGCGAGCCGTTTAGCAAACACCCCGAACTCTATCTGGTCGGCACGATCCGAGAATTGGAAGCGCAACAATCTTTTCCATCCGAAAAGAATGTTTCACTACTTCCCGTGCAGCGTACAAACCCTGCCGCAAAACATCCATTGACGGGCGAAGCCGGCGGCATAACGGGTGTCACGAAAGGCAAAGCGGACCTGATCGTTCCGCCGGACACGCCGCCCGGGGAGGTTTGGCGATACGGTTTGGGGTTCCCTTTCCAGGTCGGGCCTCGCACGGCGGGACTTTTCTGCAATATCCGAAAGATAGGAACCGGCAACATTGATTTCGAGATCGGAACGGACGTTGTCCTTTTCGATGACCTGTCGAAAATCGGCGACGCCAAGCCGATCCCCATTTCGAGATATGAAAAAGGAGTTCATCCGGATTTCGGGAAGACAATAACCGCCAAGGGACCGGTCATCGGAGGTTTTGTGCCTTTTGGCGCGAAACTGGCCGACGGCTCGCCGCACCCCAACGCCGGAACCGGGTTCGGACTCAATTGGGCCATCGTCCATGCCGTTGACGAGCGTGGAGGCTTCGATTACCGGAAGGGCAAAAAGTTCTGGTTCGAGCTTTTCCAACTCGCTTACGACGGAAAAGACCTCCGA
>JAUWPQ010000323.1 GCA_030611515.1 Planctomycetota bacterium
TGCCCACTCACTGAGCCGCTCCTCGCTCACCAGCCAGCGGCCCTCGCTCTGGCCGGTCAGGTATTTGATCAGTTGCACGTAGTCCCGGGGCAGGGGTACCTGGTCGGGGCCGTCTGCCGCGTCCACTGGCCAGCACCCCCCCCCCTGCGCCCCGGTCGGGTGGGCACCGGCGCCCCCCTAAACCGGGGGGCGGGGCGCAGGGGGCCGGGCGGAAGGCGGAGGGCGGGCCGCTTCAGCGGCCAGTTGGCGGAAGGCGGAAGAGAGAAAAGAGAAGAGAGAAGAGATGAGGAGAGAAAAGGGAAATGACGATTTCCCCGTTCCCACGCTCCAAGCTTGTGAAGTATCCCGCTTGCGGTTTCGCAAATACGGCGACGTTCCACGGCTAAATTTTCCTCACGCATCGACGTGGAGCGTCGAAAATCGCGGGTTCCCACGTAGAGCATGGGAACCAGGAAATTCGTCATTTCCCTTTTCCCTCCTCTCTCTTCCCTCCTCTCTCTTCCCTCCTCTCTCTTCTCTCCTCTCTCTTCTCCCTTCCGCCTCCCCCTTTCCCCTTCCCTCGGCTTGGTGTACAGTACGTGGATCAAATTTGCCGACCGAGACCGACCATGAAATGCCCCTATTGCCCTGAGGACAACGATCGGGTGCTCGATTCGCGGGCCAGCCAGGATGGACTCACCATCCGGCGGCGGCGCGAGTGTTTGGGCTGCCGACGGCGATATACGACCTACGAACGGATCGAGGCCACCACCGTCAAAATCGTCAAGAAAGACGGTTCGCGCGAGTCCTTCGACCACGCCAAGATGAAGCGGGGGCTTGAAAAGGCCTGCTGGAAACGGCCCATCAGCGACAAGCAATTGGAGGGCGTCATAGCCGCGGTGGAAAACGAGCTGGAGACGAACTTCGAGTCGGAGGTGGAAAGCCGGCACGTCGGCGAATTGGTGATGGAGCAGTTGCGAAACCTCGACGAGGTCGCATACGTCCGCTTCGCCAGCGTCTACCGCCAGTTCAAGGACGTGCGGGACTTTGTCGAGGAGTTGCGGCCGATGCTGGCGGCGGCAAGGAAAATGGAGTGAGACGTTGCGATTCGTCGAGTGATTTTCAGAAAACAAATGCAATAGTCGAAAAGCACGCAACGCGAAACGATGGACGCAATACTCGACTGGATTCGCGGCCATGATATCGTTCTGGGATGGCTTTTCGCGGTCTCCGTGCTGATGCTCCTCGGCAGCCTGATCGCCGTGCCTTGGCTGGTGGTCCGCATTCCTTCGGACTATTTTCTCGGCCGGCGGCATTTCGTCGACCGCTGGCGGCCGCGCCATCCCTGGCTCCGCATGGCGCTGCTGGCGTCGAAGAACACATTCGGCGGCGTATTGGTCTTGGCCGGAGTGGCCATGCTGATCTTGCCCGGCCAAGGGATATTGACCATCTTCGCGGGGCTGATGTTCCTCGATTTCCCCGGCAAGCTGGCCTTGGAGCGGTGGCTGGTCAACAAACCGCCGGTAATCCGCACGATCAACTGGATGCGCACCAAAGCGGGACAGCCGCCGCTGGAATTGCCTAAGTCCCCTCTCTCTTCGGGAGAGAGTTAGCAGTCCGTTGAAAAAGTCAACCAAACGAGATTGTTGGGGTGGCAGTACAACTGCCACCCCAGCATGTGGCTTTTCCAACGGGCTGCTAGAATGACCTCGAATGTTGAGTTATCGAAATCACCGACCCGTAGGACGGATTTCCTAATCCGTCCTACGAGTGTTTTGCCAGGTACGACGCCACGCCCTCGGCCGTGGGCTTGATCGCCTCCTCGCCCTCGTGCCAGTTGGCCGGGCATACGTCGCCGTGCTCCTCGTGGAACCGCAGGGCGTCGAGCACCCGCAACGCCTCGTCGACGCTGCGGCCGATGGGCAGGTCGTTGATTAGCGCGTGGCGGACGATGCCCTGCTTGTCGATCAGGAACAGCCCGCGCAAAGCCACGCCGCCGTCCTCCAACAAGACGCCGAAATCGCGGGCGATTTGCTTGGTCAGGTCCGACACCAGCGGATACCGGATCGGCCCGATGCCGCCCTGCTTGCGAGGCGTGTTCCTCCAGGCGAGGTGCGTGAAGTGCGAATCGACCGAGCAGCCCAACACCTGGGCGCCCTTCTTCTCGAACTTCTCCAACGCCGCGTCGAAGGCGACGATCTCCGACGGACAGACGAACGTGAAATCCAAGGGGTAGAAAAACAACAGCACGTACTTGCCGCGATACGACGACAGCTTCAACTCGGCGAACGAGCCGTCGGGCATCACCGCCTGGGCGACGAAGTCCGGGGCCTCTTTGGTAACGAGCGTACACATGACGTATTATTCCTTTCGTGAAGCTCTTTTCTTAGACTCTCGCAACGGGTGGCATGGGTAAGCGCAGCTTACCCGTGCGCCAAAAATGTCGGGAAACACCGCACGGGTAAGCTGCGCTTACCCATGCCACCCGATGTTTTCAACATATTCAATCTCTCCTACTTCGCCGCCGGCGCGGAAGGGATTCGCTGGCCAAGCTGCTGGTCGATCATGTACACGCCGACGCCGCTGTCGCCGACCAGCTTGAGTTGCTCGACGATCGCCTGGGCATTGGACTCTTCCTCGACCTGCTCGGTAACAAACCATTCGAGAAAATCGTGGCCGGCATGGTCCTTCTCGGCAATCACCAGGTCCATCAAGCCGTTGATCATCGCGGTGACCTTTTGCTCGTGGGCGTAGGCGTCCTCGAACAATTCCACGGGGGAGGCCCAACTGGTCTTCGGAGCGTCGATCTGCGTGAGTGTCACGCCGCCGCCGCGCTCGAGGATGTAGTCGTAGATTTTCATGCCGTGGGTGGTCTCTTCGCCCGACTGGACCCGCATCCATTGGGCCATACCCCGAAAGTTTTTCGCCTCCAGGTGGGCCACCATCGAAAGGTACAGATATGACGAGTACAACTCGGCGTTGACCTGTCGATTTAGGGCCTCTTGAACCTTGGAACTCAACATCTGTCGATCTCCTTTTTAGAGTTGGTGGAAGTCTTTCCGCAGCGCTGGCAGATGCCATGAAACTGTAATGTGTAGCCTAGAATTTGATAGCCACTGAAATCATTGCTCTCACCCCCCAAAAGGTCAAGCGGCGGTGCGTGAATATCGTCCACCCTGCCGCACCGGACGCATTGTACGTGAAAGTGGCTGTCGGCGTTGCCGTCGAATCGGGCTTGCCGGCCGCCGATCTCCAATTTCCGGATCAACCCGAGCCGCGCAAGCAATTCCAGGTTGCGATACACGGTCCCCAGACTGATATTTGGCAGCCGGCGGCGGACAATCTCGT
>JAUWPQ010000375.1 GCA_030611515.1 Planctomycetota bacterium
GTTAAATTTATGCGTGTCCGGCCCGCGGCCTGGGCGCCCCGGGGCGGCCGCACCCCCCCCCGGGGCGGGGGCCCGCTAAACTATATCGCCGGCTGCTTTGCGCCGCAACCGTTCGGCTTGCTCATCCCACTTCATGAAACGACCGCCCTTCATTCCACGCTTCAAACAGAACGTTGTTGGGCGTGTCGCGCCAGTCCTCGAACACTCCGCGGCTGGTGACCAACACGTCCACGGGAATCCGCAACGGACGCAACGCATCCCTCAACCGGACCATCTCAGCGCGTTTGGATTTCACCGTCGGTTCAACGACGAGGAAATCCAAATCGCTATCCGGCCCCGCCTCCCCGCGCGCATGGGATCCGAACAAGATGACCTCGGACCCGGCCGGCGCGGTCTTCAATAAGAGATTCACTGCCTCGGCGATGGCGGCTTGATCGATCATGCGTTTTGCCTTGCATCCTCTGAAAAAAGCATAGTCGCGCCGGAGCGTTGTGTCAACGAAGCCCATTGACCTTGCTCCAACTTTTGCCTACCATCGGCAAGAGACTGTTCGGAAGCGAAACCACAGATGAATCTCACGCCCCCCGTCAGCCCGAAGCCTGTGTCCGTCGCTGTTGGGCGTTCGTGGGGATTTTGCCGGCCGCGGCGGGCGCATCTGGTCGGAATCGCCGGAAACGGAATGAGAGCGCTGGCCGACGTGCTTGTCGGTTGGGGATGGACCGTCAGCGGATCGGATTTGGACCCGTTCCCGGCAAAACATCTCGTCGCCGCCGGAGCGAGTCTGTTCCAAGGCCACGCCGCCGAACACCTGCCGCCGGACGCCGATCTTGTTGTATACAGCGACGCCGTGCCGCCGGACAATCCCGAACTGCGGCTCGCCGTCGAACGAGGCCTCGAGGCGCTGAGCTATTTCCAGATGCTCGGGCGGCTCGGCGTCGGGCGAAACCTCTCGGCCGTCGCGGGCACACACGGAAAATCGACCACCACCGCCATGACCGCCCATCTGTTGATCCAAGCGGGCCTCGATCCGACGGTCGTCTGCGGGGCCACGCCGTTGGGCGCCGCATCCGGTGGGCGGGCCGGATCGAGCAACATGATGTTGGTCGAGGCCTGCGAGTACCACGCCAACTTCCTCCGCCTGCAGCCACAGCAGGCCGTCATCCTGGGCATCGAACCCGACCATTTCGATTGCTACGGATCGCCCAACGAACTCGAAGCGGCTTTCGGCCGATTCGCCGCTTCCGTGCCGGCCAACGGTCTGTTGCTGGCTCGGCACGATTGTCCGTCCACACGTCGGGCGGCGGCCCAAGCGCGGTGCAAGGTCGAGACGTTCGGCCTATTGCCGGATGCCGACTGGTCGGCCCGCGTACTGGCGGAGCAGCAAGGCCGTTTCCGTTTTGAATTATGGCGGGGAGGTAGCCGGTTTTGCGAGGTGCGGCTGCAAGTGCCGGGCCGGCACAACGTCGTAAATGCCCTGGCCGCGGCCGCTTTGGCTTGCGAGAACGGACTGTCGGCGAGCCGGATCGCCGCCGGGTTGGGTAATTTCCCCGGCCTGCACCGCCGGATGGAACTGCTCGGCGAGCGCCGGGGCGTTGCGATTCTCGACGACTACGCCCACCATCCCACCGAAGTGAGGGCGGCGCTGTCGGCCGCGCGGATGATGTTCCCCGGCCGACGGCTGTGGTGCGTTTTTCAGCCCCATCAGGCATCTCGAACCGAACGGCTCCTGGACGAATTGGCCGAAAGTCTGCAAAATGCCGACAAGGTGCTGGTGGCCGACATATTTCGCGCCCGCGAGGGACATGCACAATCGGGGGGTGTAACGTCCGGCGATCTGGCCCGAAAGGCAGCCGCCGCCGGCGTGGAAGTCTTGCCCGGACATACAAACCGTGAGATAACCGTGACGTTGGAAACCCAACTCTCCCCGGGCGACGTATTGATTACCCTGGGGGCGGGCGAGATGGGCGGGTTGCGGCCGTGGGCTGGGGGCGAGGGGCGAGGGACGGGAAAGACGACAGTTGCCAAGCAATAGTAGGGTGCGTACCCCCCCCCCCCCGAACAAAAAATAAGGTGCGTCCCGGCCCCCCCCCAAAAACGCCGGGTACAAAAATGGGGTTATTGGCCGGTTTGGAACCAAGCGTGGGGCGGCGCGCGCCGCTGGCCAGGCATACTTGGTTCCATTGGGGCGGGCGGGCCGTGTATTTCGCCGAGCCGGAAACGGTCGATGAGTTGACCGCTCTGGTCCGTC
>JAUWPQ010000127.1 GCA_030611515.1 Planctomycetota bacterium
CCCCGCGATTCGCGCCGCCCAGTCGTCACCAGGGAAGTGCCGCCCTAACATCGCTACGTTTATCGGCTCACCTTTCCGGTGCATATCGACCAGCGCCCCGAAAACTGCCGCCAGAGTTTCATCGCAGAAGTCGGCCGGGGCCAGGAACCCCAACTCATCCAAGACGGATGGCCGCAAAATGATGGAGCCGATTACCCAAACCTCGGCCTCCGCATCGCATGGTGGTCGCTGTTCGAAAATCTCAGTTGGTTTGCTCATAATCACGCTCGGTATACAAGTGGTTCCGATTTTTTCGCTTCGCCGTTGCTATCAGAAAAACCATTTTTCTCCCAAGTACGCACTGCCGCCTTCCAAGACTTCATCGCGTTGCGGCCGACCCGCCAGCCATTCGATTCGTAGTGGTCCAAAAACCGTTGTGGATCGACCGTGTTTTTGCGATCGAGACAGTACGCCCGGACTTCCTTGATGCTCGGTTTTACAAACGTGTGTGCGCGCTTCTTACTTAGGGACAGGGACAGGGTAGAATGTTCCCCCTCACGATCCCCCCGACGTTCCCCCTCACGATCCCCTTTTGCCGGAGGTTGGCTTGGGGTCCATTCCCCCTTACGTTCCCCCTTTGGAGGATATTGGCTTTCGACCGAATCACCGTTTGCCGGATACTGGGTTTCATCGCATGGCGAATCGTTTAGGGCCTCTAAGTGTTCGGGTGTCATCACCCAATAGCGGCCGGGCATGCGCTGGCCACGGTTCCCTGGTTCGTAGCACAACCATCCGGCCTTGACGGCTCGCTCTCGCGCCCGGCTGAGACTCTCCCATTTGCTCACGCCGACTAGGGCCATCAATTGCTCGTTAAAAAACGTCACCGCCCCCGTATAGTGTTTGGCGTCCTCTTGGTGGGCAACCGTAACACAAAGTACAAAGGCGACGTGGCCGATCTCTTGGGCCGCACAGGTCTTCGTTAAGAGCCGACAGTAGCGGTGTGCGAAGTACGCCTGGCGTTTGGGGTAGACTTGGTTTTCACCCATTCTTCGCCCCCAATTCCTGGCGTTTTTTGCGGATTATCAGTTCAAGTACGTCCGCCTCCACTCGCCTGATAATGCTGCCGGTGTGCGGATCGTCGGCGCTGCCGAGTCGGCGCAGAGCGCGGAGAAATTGAACCGCGAGTGCGTCGGCCGGCGGCTGGTCGGGAAGCTCAGCGGCGGTTGGGTGGTGATGTTTCATGGCTAAAAAAATTGGATCACAGACGGGTCTTTCCGTCGCCTTCGCGTCACTCGCGGTTGCGGTCCGGCGGCGCGGGCAGACTCGAACGCGGCCAGGTCTGACGGGGAGATTTTCCAGCGCGGCCGTCCGCAGGTAGTGGTTGCGATATTCACGGCCCGAAGTTCTCCGGCCCGAATCCAGCCGATAATTTTTTTCGCGTCCACGCCGAAATGCTCGGCAAGTTGAGGCGGACTGAGATAGGAGGCTATCGCGGGCACGGTGCGGCCTCCTGTCCGTTTTGCTTATGCGAATCAACCCACCGTTCAAGGTCGTCGAGGTCGAATCGGATTTCGCCGCCGGGCAATTTGACGCTCGGCAACTCGCCGCGCTTGGCAAGTTTTGCAACGTGTCGCGGCGTAAGGGCCAGGATTTCGGCCGCTTCAGAATCGGTAATTAAGCGTGTCATGATTTTTGCAGCATACCACCGCAAAAAACACGCTCAAGATAGAAAAGTGCCGGTTGTCCACTTCTGTCCAGTTGTGGTCACTTCTGGTTGGCAGGCAGGGCGTCTATGTCCACTTGGTAGCTCTTGTCGTTTAGCTTGTTCACGCGAATCTTGCCTGATTTCACATGGCGGATAAAAGTTTTAGCACATCTCCAGCCAAACTTTCGTGCCCATCGGCCCGGTGTATCCTGCTTTGACCATTTCACTTGTGCTGCTGGTTTCTCCAAAAGCTCGATCGCCCGTGTATGTTCTGCCCCAACCATTGCGTATAGCCCGAAAAGTTCGTCGGCGTCAAACGGGTTTGATTTAGGGGGCTTGCTCGCCAATCGCCGCAGTAGAGCTGCACCTAATTCCAAACAAAGCCCGTGGTTACACTTGGCGCGAATTCCGCAGCAAGAGACACCCCAACCGCCGGTCGGCAGTTTAACCGCTCCCGAGATGGTCGGAAGCAACAGCCGGTCCACAACAGGCTTTATTGCCTTCCGGCCGGTATTCACGGCCGTTGCCAATGCCGTCGCGTCAAATGACAGGTATCCTTTCCCAATTTCCACGGGCTTTCGTCGATACGACAGAACGTATCCAAGAGATAAGAGGGCGTGCTTGTGTGTCGCCTCCAACTGGCAAAGCAAATCTTTCATGGTTCTAATCCTTTCTTGGCTGGGCGGCCGGTCGGTTGCCGAGGCGATTAGATTTCCCCGACAACCGGCCAACCTATGCCGTCGATCAAACGGCACCCGGCGTGTGTAATCCTACTTGTTTTTCTCCGAATCGTATAGCCACTCGCGGACGTATTCCGTCACATCCTCTAGCCGGTCGTCGCCGATCCGTTCGCGGTATCGGGCAGACATATCGGCGCTGCTTGGGCAGTGGCCCATCAGGTAATCGACCGCCACTTGATCTCGGCTCCCACTGGCGACGGTGGCGAAAGTGTGGCGAAGCGCGTAAAATCCCCGACCGCGACGGTAGAGATTCAGCTTGACCAGCAACTTGCGGAACTCGGCTGATATAGGGCTGGCCTTCGTATCCTTGCCCCACGGTTGCCGGCGCTTAGTGAGAAACACCAACCCGGCGTCCCCGGCGGCCTTGGGTGTAGGCCGGTTGGCAATCGCCTCCCGCAACGCCGCCACGGTTTCCGGCCACAAGGGGCAACGGCGGTCGATCCCCGTCTTGGGGCGAGAATAGACCAACCAGTCCTTGTCGAGGTCCAGGGCCTTCATTGGCAGGGTGGCGCAATCGTGATTCCCATATCCGCAATTGGTTCCCAGGAGAATCATCGTCCGTAGCGGCATGGGGGCGGATTCGATGATCCGGCGTAGCTCGGGGGCGTCAAACATCCGGGGACCGACCTTAGCGCGTGCAATGCGGAGTACCTTCTTGGTCGGCCGCTTGAATGTCGCCCCATAACGGACAGGCCGGTCTATCAAGCTGGCATCGTAGCCGAACTTGAACAACACCCGCACCCGACCGATCTCATTCCCCAGGGCCACGGGGCCGCGTGTCTTGGCGAGAACGCGACGTAGGTGATCGAAGTCGCCACCGCCCAGGTCGGTCAACAGTCGATCCTTCCCCAGGGCGGCGACGACTTGCTTACAAGTAGTGAAGTAATCGCCGCAGGTTCGCAGGGTGATTTCGCCGGTGTCGGCAAGGTGTTTTTTGGCAGTCAAGAAGTGGTTGCACAAGTCGGCGACGGTCAGCCCGTCCGCCTTCGCCCTTGGAGTGCGGCCGGCGAGTAAGTCGTCTTTTTCGTCAAGCCAGCGCTCGAGGGCGGCTTGTCCCTGGGGATCGTCGACGGTTTTGCCGAAGTAGCAGAACTTGCCCTTGATCTTCTTGGCCCACCGTCCGGTGGCATGGGGGAAAAGAGGGAAGTCGGGGTGTGGCTTGCTCACCTTGCCAGGCCGGCGTTTTCGTGTAGACTTGGAGGGCATGGAGACTACCTTTCCGACTGCCAGATGGATGGTGTCAGACACCCGCCGACCGATACCCGGCGGGTGTTGTTTTCTACATGCACCCAAGTATAGCAGGTGTCAGAATAGGTGTCAACAGGCTTGCGGCTGAAAGGGTAGTGGGTACTGCAAACCCCTTTATTTGTAGTGTTTTGGCGGCGTAGCTCAGTTGGTTAGAGCAGCGGAATCATAATCCGCGTGTCGTAGGTTCGACTCCTACCGCCGCTACTTGATGTAACTCCCGCCAAATCTGTAAAAAGGTGTCAGAACTATTTCCTGAAGCATTGTCTGTTTGATCGTCACTTTCCTGCCGAAAAATAGTTCTGACACCTTTTTTTCGCGCCATCGGTTAGCGTCATGAACACGTCCTCCAGCGTCGGTTCTTCCTCGGCGAAGGAGGTCACCCGGGCGCCAGCGGCCAGGAGCCGTTCCAGCAGCACGGCCAACTGACGATCGTCGGCCGATAGCTCGACGGCAACGTGGTTGCCTTCGAACTGCAAGTTGCGCGATTCGGGCAGGTCGCGAAGGATTGCCACGCCCGCCTCGGCGTTTTCCAGAAACTCGATCCGCAACAGGCGGTATTGCCGGATTCGGCCGTAGACCTCGTCGATCGGTCCGTGGATCAACAGCCGGCCCCGGTTGATTATGCCGATCGAGGTGCAGCAGTCGGCCAGCTCGGCCAGCACGTGGCTGGAGATGAGGATCGTTTTGCCCGCCCGGCGAAGTCGGTTCAAGAGGGCCTTCAATGCGACGCGTGCTCGCGGGTCCAGGGCGTTGGCCGGCTCGTCGAGGATCAGCACGGGTGGATCGTGGACGAGCGTTTTTGCCAGGCAGAGCCGCTGCTTCATCCCGCGCGAGAGGCTGCCCACCGGCGTTTCGCGTTTGTCGCACAAATCGAGCATTTCCAACACGTTGTCGATCGCCCTGCGCCGACGGGAGCGTGGAATCCGGTGGGCCAGGGCGAAAAAGTCCAGGAACTCGCCGACCTTCATGCCGTTGTAGAACCCAAAACAGTCGGGCATGTAGCCAATGCTGCGGCGGACTGCCAGCGGATCCTTGCCGATTCGATGTCCGCAGACGGCGCCGTCGCCTTCGCTGGCGCGGAGCAAGGTTGCGAGGAATCGGATGGTGGTGCTTTTTCCCGCCCCATTGGGACCGATAAAGCCGAATACTTCGCCGGGGACGATCTTCAGGCTCAGGCGGTCTACCGCCAGCAGGTCGCCGTAGCGTTTGGTGAAATTGTGAAGTTCGATCATCCGCGCTGTTAGGTCGGCTGTAGGATTCTCAGGTTCATGCTGAGCCGTAGGTCCTCGGCCTGCCGGAAATACTCGGCCATGTGGAGGGTTTTCAGATGTGCCTTCAACGCGTCGATGCTCTCCCACTTTTCGAGTATGACGAGCGAGTTGTCTTGCGGAAGGCTTTGGGCTTCCAGGCCGCTGGGGACATCGATCATTGGCCCGTACTCGATGCACCCCTCTTCCGCCCGCACTTTGGGCACAAGCTCGTGGAACAACGCCAGCAGGTCGTCGCGGCGTCCGGCCGCAACCTCAATCGTGACTATCACGCAAATCATGGTCCGATTCTCCTATATCCGCGGTTGTTCTCGCTGTCGAGTATGGTTAAACATCATCCATCGCCGCTATTTTCAAACGGGCTGGATTTGCGCGGCAACAGTTTGCATAGCAGAACCCCGCCAAAATAGAGGAACGTCAATGGAATTGCCATCAAAGTCATGCTGGAAGGGTCGGGAGGAGTGAGCATGGCCGACAGTACAAAAATCACAAAGATCGCAATCTTCCACTGCGAAAGATAATTCTGCACGGTGAACACGCCGATCCGCTCGAGGAACAATATCACCAGCGGCAACTGGAACCCGATCCCGAAACCGATCGGCAAGATCATCACGAACCCGAGCCACTCGTTGATCCGCGGGTCGGGGTCGATCCCCAGACTGCTGTTGAAAGTCAGCAAGAAGCCCAACACCGGCTTGAAGACGACGAAAAACGCCAAAGACACCCCGAGCAGAAACAGACCGAGGCTGAACGGCAAGTAAATATGGACGTAGCGGCGTTCGCGGGGATATAGCCCCGCCGCCACGAAGTGCCATATCTGAATAAATATCCACGGGCTGGCCAGCAAAACGCCAACCAGCAAGGACGCCTTGAGATAGACGGTAAACGCCTCTTGGGCGTTGAGGCTTTTGGTTCGCAGCCGCGGGTCGTCCTCGCTACGGCGCCAGAGAAACAGCCGCAGGAGATTTTCCCCACGGTCCTTCGCTTCCTTTGGCTCGACTCCGTCTTCGGCCGTTTTAGGTTTCGACGGCAGTTGAACGTCGGCGAACTGTTTTGGATAGGCGTTTTTCAGTTGCAGGAGCAAGTCGGTCGAGTCGATGTAGACTTCCTCGGCCAACAGTTTTTCCACTTTAATTCGATGTTCTATCTCCTGATCGGTCCAGGGCAAAGGCCGTCCTGATTCTTTCAGTTTCTGTAAATCGCCTTGGACGCGCTGAACGGACTCCTTCTGGTAGTACGCGGTCAGGGCCTGGGAGAGCGGCCGCTGGATGAACTGAACGACACGCCCGCCAATGAAAAGCCCGATGATGAAACCGATCGCCAGTCCGATAACCGCCCTAAACAAACATATCCGCAATTCTTCGAGGTGTTCCCCGAAGGTCATCGTGCTCTCTTGAAACAGATCGTTTTCAGTCGGTTCGGGCATTGGCGCTCTCGTGTAAAGCAATTAAGTTTAACACCGTAGGCGGCCCGCCGCAACAAAACCCGGGAGGACTAGCCCCTCTCCATCCACATTGTAATAATTTTTTCCGTCGTTCCACTTTTTCAAGCTCTGTCCGTCGATGGTTCCCCTCTATCCACTTCGATTCCGACCGATTCCGCGGCAATACCTCTGGGGGGGGCAAAGGCTGGCGGCTTCGCTCGGCAAGAAGGTTCCGCCCGGCGAAAAATTGGCCGAAAGCTGGGAAATCGTCGATCATGGGCCGGACCAGAGCGTTGTCGAGTTCGGACCGCTGGCGGAAACTACCCTGGGCCGGCTCGTCGGTGAGCGGGGGAGTGAATTGCTCGGCCGTCATCATCCTTTGCCTGGTTTTCCCCTGTTGCTGAAGTTTCTCGACGCCGCCGCGACCCTTTCGGTCCAGGTCCACCCGGACGACGCATGCGCCGCGCGGCTCGATCCGCCGGAGTCGGGAAAGACCGAGGCGTGGGTAGTGTTGGAGGCCGCCCCGGGAGGGACGATCTACGCCGGTCTGAAACGTGGCGTCGACCGCGAAACGCTGGCCGCCGCGATCAGCCGGGGCAATTGCCGGGATTGTCTGCACTCCTTCGAGCCGTCGCCGGGCGACTGCGTCCTGCTGCCCGCCGGCACGGTCCATGCCCTCGGCGCCGGCCTGATGGTGGTCGAGGTCCAGCAATCGAGCGACGTCACCTATCGGCTGTTCGATTGGAACCGCGTGGGGACCGATGGACGGCCGCGCCCGTTGCACGTCGAGCAGGGCCTCGACGCGATCGACTTCGACCGCGGTCCGGTAGAGCCGCAACGCCCTCGGGCGACCGACCGACCGGAGGTGTGCCGTTTGGTCGATTGCGAGAAATTCGTCCTGGACCGCTGGGACTTCGACTGCCGGTTGTCTGTCGGAGGAGACGGCCGCTGCCACGTCATCGCGGTATTGGAGGGCGCGGTCCGAATCGAAGGCGATCCGGCCGACTCACCACTGCCGCGCGGCGGGACCGCCTTGTTGCCGGCCTCCTTGGGCAACGTGCGGCTAACTGCCCAAGGCAGGACCATTCTCCTGGATGTCTACCTGCCGTAATATCCGGCGGCATTGGGGCATCTTCCACCCCCTCCGTCCGTCGGATATAATAGAATCAATGTGACCTGATTCCCGGCCAGGAGCTTTCAATGTCCACTGCAACGGTAGATTTGGGTCCGGTCCCTAGCAGTTGGAAGCGGCGACATCTGTTGGGGCTGGAAGAGCTTTCGGCCGAGGAGATCACACTGATCCTCGACAAGGCCGAGGTGTTTAGGCAGGCAATGGACTCCGGCGAGCGGAGGATTCCGCTGCTGACCGGACGGACCTGCGTGAATCTGTTCTTCGAGGATTCGACCCGCACGCGGAACAGCTTCTCGCTGGCCGCGCGGCGGCTGGGGGCCGAGGCGCTGGACTTCTCCACCTCGACCAGCAGCCTGTCGAAGGGCGAGACCGTCATCGACACGGCCAAGAACATCGAGGCGATGGGTGTCGACGCCGTGGTGGTGCGTCACCGTACGCCGGGCACGCCGCTGCTGCTGGCCAACAATCTCCGCTGTAGCGTGATAAACGCCGGCGACGGCCCGCACGAACATCCCACCCAAGGACTGCTCGACATCCTGACCATCCGCCGGCGCAAGGGTCGCATCAAGGGCCTGACGGTGGCCCTGGTCGGCGACATCGCCCACAGCCGCACTGCCCGATCGAACATTTGGGGACTGAAAAAACTCGGCGCAAAAATCATCGTCTGCGGTCCCTCGACGTTGGTCTCGCCCCGCTGGGCCGAGTTGGGAATCGAATACTCGTACAGCCTGGACGATATTCTCCCGCGAGTGGACGTGTTGAACCTGCTGCGGATACAGTTCGAGCGGCAGTACACCCGGCCGTTCCCTTCGGTGCGGGAATACGCCCATCTGTACGCGATGGACCGCGCGCGGCTGGCCAAGGCCAAATCGGACGTCTTGATCCTGGCCCCCGGCCCGATCAACCGGGGCGTGGAGGTCGCGGCTGAAGTAGCCGACGGCCCCCAGTCGGCGATCCTCGATCAAGTGACCAACGGCGTGGCGGTGCGGATGGCCGTGCTGTGGCTGATTCTGGGGCAAAGGTGAAAGGGAATCACGGTAGGGTGCGTCCGCGACGCCCCGCAAACCAGAATATCGGTGCGTCGCGGACGCACCCTACGATGCTGAACACGGAACATCCATCATGTTAAAACGTTTCCTGGATAAGACGATCACGGTTAGACAACTTCTAACCGTACCGGCCGTTTTGATAACTTGTGGAATTCTCTCGGCGGTGCTTACTCCACCAGACCCTTTCAGCGCCTGGCTCTGCTTTTTATTGTTGCTTGGCATCGCAGCAGTCGCCACGTTGACAATTTGGACGTTCAGAAGGCGACGGAGCAGATAGTGGGACTGCGCCGCGCTTGTCCCACCGTACCCCAGCCCCCTCCGTCATTCCGGCAAAGACGGGACCACGAAAAAAACGGCGGCGGCCACGCCACACAAAACGGCAATCAGGACGCCGGCAAATATTTTTTCGTTGACCTTGGTTCCCACGGCAACTCGCACCAGCGCTGCCACCGGGATGGCAAGGCTAAAGAAAAACGGTTCGCCGAGATTTGCCAAGCTCTTGCCTAATGATAGTTCGGATTGATCCAAGCACAGCCATGTGCAAAAAGGCAGCACCAGGGTGAGCAATTCCCAAGAACGCCAATGGACGCGCTTGCGGCCGAAGAAAACAATCGGCGCCGACAGCGCGGCCGCAATGCCAACATGTATCAGCCAGATTAAAAACATGGCGTTGAATTCTTCCATGATAACTCACGGGTTGCGCGAGGCACGTTGGCCGACCGGCTTGGGACGTCGCGGCGGCAAGGAGACGACTCTTCGGCCGCTCGCCTGCTCTTGCGCTTTCAGATCGCGATGTATCGCCTTGAGGTCATACCCAAACTGTTTTGCATAAGCCTCGCGGATTTCTCGCACTTCTTTCACGATGCTGTCCATATTATTCGTCCTCCCGTAGCAACTCCTCCGGCGTGCAAATGACCGGCGGTTCATATCCGTGTTCCCAACAGACCGATTCAATCCGCAACCGCAAGGATGCGTTGGCGATGTGGGTACAGTTCCACGTAAGCAGGTAGTTCATTCCATGCACAGCCGAAATGGCGATATGCAGGGCATCGACCACCGCTTTCTCGGGCAAAGGCACCTGACGCAGAAGCGACTCGGCAAGGGCCGTTGCGTTCGTGGTCTGTTCCAACAACGGCAGGTCGCGGATTGCGTCCAGTCGCTTGGCGGCGGCATCAGGTTCTCCACCCTGACACTCCCGCACAACAACCTGCGATACATACAACTCAAACTCAGCCCGCCTCTGCTCCCACCATTGGCGAGTGGTTTGCTGGTGGGCCGAGCGAATCAAGTCATGGCTTGGCCGAGCGGTCAAGTAGCTGGGAACGGTTGTTTCCAGGTATAGCCGTGGTTTCATGATCGCCGTCCAAGATTCATCTTACCAGGCCGAAGGGACGAACTATTCGCAGCGTAAACGGCCCCTCTTTATATAATGTACCACAGATTGGGTTTCGAGCGGAAGTCCCTCGTTGCGGCAACCTTCTGCAAAGCAACAGTTTATGGCGACACATCCTGTTTTCCGGAGGAATTTCAATCCCCACCATGTATCCATTGGCGTAAAATGATCGAAGGAAACAACTTCTGAGCTTTTCACCCGTGGTCCGACATAACTGATTCTGGTATCCTGAATATCGTGAACACACAAGAAGACTCCACTCCCCCGACGCCGCATTTGGCCGTGCCTTCGCCGGACAACGGCGACGATGAGTTGAGCCAACGGGTCCAATCGCTGCGTCTGCCGCAACATGCCGGCTCGGGTGGATCGACCGGCGGTCGCCTCGGTTGGATTCTCTGCCTGTTGCTGGCCGGCAGCACGGCCGTGCTCGGCTACTTGTTGTATGTCGAGCGTATGACACCCGCGCCGAAGCAGGTTGAGCAAGCCCAGTCGAACGCCCCGCCCGCGCGGGGACCGTCCGAGGCGACGGCCTCCTCGGGCAACTTCGCCCTGGAGGCGAAGGGGCATATCATCCCCGCCCACCAAATTCTCGTCAGCCCCAAGGTCGGCGGAATGGTGGTCAAGATGCGGATCATCGAGTCGCAAAGGGTGAAGAAAGGGGACATCCTGGCCGAGTTGGAGGACACCGAGTATCGCGCCGACCGGGACCGGGCCAAGGCCATCCTGGAAGCGGCCAAACATCAACTCGCCGAGCTGGAGCGGGGGTTTCGACCCGAGGAAATCGATCAGGCCGGGGCCGAGTTGGCAGAGGCCAATGTGCAACTCGTGCAGTTGAAGGCAGACCATGAACGCGCCGCCGAACTGTTGGAAAAACGGGTCCTCTCACAAGAGCAGTTCGATCTGGCGTTGAGCAGATTCAAGGCCATGGAACGTCGCGTGCAGCGGTTGCAATTGGCGCTCGAACTCATGGAAAAAGGCCCGCGGATCGAGCGGATCAACATCGCCCGGGCGCAAGTCCTTCAGGCCGAGGCCGAATTGGTGAAGGCCCAATGGCGGTTGGACAATTGCATCATTCGCGCGCCGGTCTCCGGCACGATCCTGACAAAGAACGCCGAGGAGGGGAGCCTCGTCAATCCGATCGCCATGCAGGGTTTCTACAGCCTCTGCGAAATGGCCGATCTGTCCGACCTCGAGGTGGAACTGAAGATATTGGAACGCGAGATCAGCAAGGTCTTCAAGGGCCAGAAGTGCAAGGTCCGGGCGGATGCCTACCCCGACCGCGTTTACGAAGGCTACGTGTCGCGGCTGATGCCGACCGCCGATCGAGGCAAGGCCGCGATCCCGGTTCGCGTAAAGGTGAAAGTACCCACTGAGGAAGAAGGCGTTTATCTCAAGCCGGACATGGGGGTGCTGGTGTCGTTCTTGAAGGAATAGAATGTTCGGGATTCGGGATTCGGGGATCGGGATTCGGGAGAACTCGTATTACCCTTGAATCCCAAATTCCCAGTCCCGAACCCCGAGTCCCGAACCCCGAGTCCCCATGTTCCAGCCGACGATCATCCTGCTGACCGCGATCCACCGCCGTCACGAAGTGGCGGAGCGGATGCTGAGACACCACGCCGACGTGGCGGCCAGGCTGCAAGACGTTTGCCGGTTGAAGCTGGCGGCGGTCTGCTCGCCGGAGGACGCCGGGTTTCTCGGCCCGCTGGCCAAGGAGCTGGACGTTTTTTGGCGCGACCAGGCCAACCGTCCGTTGTCGACGAAGTGGCAACGCGGCCTGGGGTTCGCGGCCGACGCGATCGACTGCGACGCCGTGATGATCCTCGGCAGCGACGATTTCGCCAACGAGGCCTTTTTCAGGCTCGCGGTCGATCGACTGGAAAAAGGCAGCGATGGTTTCGGCCCCGATTCGATCTGGTTCTACCAGCAGTCCAGCGGAGCGTTGGGCCGTTGGCAAGGACCAATGACGGTCGAGGCCGGCGACTCGTTTCCCGTTCCGGCCGGCGCGGGCCGAGTATTCAGCCGAAAGCTGCTCGACGCGGTCCGCTGGCGGCTGTGGGAGTTCTCTTGCAACGCGTCACTCGACACCTATTGCTCCAAGCTATTGAACAAAACGGGCCGCCGGCTGGAAATCCTGCCGATGGCCGACCACCCCGAGGCGGCCATTGTCGACGTAAAGGACGGCCACAACCTCCACCCGTGGACCCGCTTCGACTTTGCCGAAGTTTTGCCCGCCGACGCGGCTGCTGCTCAATTGGAGAAGCTCAAACTCCAATCCCTAATCCCCACCCTCTAATCCCTTCCTTGGAGACC
>JAUWPQ010000244.1 GCA_030611515.1 Planctomycetota bacterium
CTCTGCCCCCCCCCCCCGCTCGATCCATCTATCCGCCGCCGCCCTTGCCCCCTCTTCCTTCTCTCTTGCCGCCTCTGCCCTTGTCTCCGCCGCCGTCGCTGTCTTCTCCGCCGCCTCGGTTTCCTCTCCTGCCCTGGTCTCCTCTGCCGTCTCAGTCTGCTCCGCCGCCTCGGTTTCCTCTACTGCCCTGGTTTCCTCCGCCGTCTCTGTCTTCTCCGCCGCCTCGGTTTCCTCTGCCTTTGCGGTTTCTTCCGCCGCTTTGGACTTATCTATCCGTTCCTGTTCACGCTGTTTTCGGCGTTGTTCGATAGCGGCTTTTTCGGCCTCGGTGGCTTTGGCGCCGGCCTGTGTTACGATATGGTCCACCTGCTCGGCGGTCAGTCCGCCCATTTCCATCAGGGCGTCCGGCTCGATCACCTCGAGGTCGTCGTAGGAAAGGAAGCCCTCGCCCACCAATCGCTCGGCCAGCTCCGACTCCACGCCATCGATGGACGAATATCCCAACACGGCCTGTTCGATCTGCTCGTCCAGTTCTTCGCGGGTCATGATTTCAATGTCCCAGATGCAGAGCTTACTGGCCAGCCGGACGTTTTGGCCCCGCCGACCGATGGCCAGCGAGAGTTGGTCTTCCTGGACCAAGACGATCGCGCGGCCAAGCATCTGGCAGAGGATCACTTCCTCGACCTCGGCGGGCTGCAAGGCGTTGGGTATCAACGCCTGCATGTCGTCGCTGTATCGGACGATGTCGATCCGCTCGCCGGCCAACTCGTCGACGATGTTCTTGATGCGGTTGCCGCGCACTCCGACGCAGGCCCCCACGCAGTCCACCCGTTGGTCGGTGCTGCTGACGGCGACTTTGGTGCGATAGCCTGGTTCGCGGGAAATGGCGCGGATTTCAATCACCCCTTCGGCGATTTCGGGTATCTCTTGCTCGAAGAGCCGCTGCACCAACTGCGGCTTGGTTCGGCTGAGGATGATTTTTACGCGGCTGCCCGCCTTCTTGACCTCGTAAACCGTGGCTCGGACACGCTCGTTTGGATGGTGCGATTCGCCGGGTATTTGCTCGCCTTTCGGCAGGATTGCCTCGACGTTTGAGAGGGTTACGGTGGCCGCTCCCCCTTCGTATCGCTGAATTACACCCGTGACCAACTGCCCCTTCAGTTCGTCGTACTCATGGTACAAGGCATCCCGCTCCGCCTCGCGGATTTTCTGGATCATCACCTGTTTGGCGGTTTGCGCGCCGATCCGCTCGGCTATCTCGGCGGTGTCCATCGACACTCCGTTGTGGCTGCCCCGGATAGCACCGCTGTCGCGGTCTATCACGAACGTGATCTCCTCCTCTTCCCCGTAGTGTTTTTTCGCCGCCGAAACCAGAGCCGCCTCGATTCCCTCGAAGACAATCTCCTTGTCGATACTCTTATCGCGGTGGATCGCGTCAACGATGCGAAGCAGTTCGTTGGGGTCCATTCGATTTCCTGGTTAGATAATATCTTCCACGCCCCGCTCGGCAGACGGCGAATCGGCCGAGACGCTACAAAATCTTACAACACCACAAGTTGGTGTTTTCGACAATCCAGTAAGCATATCCGTCGGCTTGTGGGGTGTCAAGGCGGTCAAATCTTCCGGCGACCTTATTCCAAGCGGGGAAACACCTTGCGATTCCACTGAGCAACTTTAGGAACCGCAAATGTCACGCTATAGGACCGTGTAACCCCGCCCATGCGAAGAGGGTATTTTGCCCCGGGTGAATACACCCAGCCCGCATTTCTCAGAGGCTATCCGAAAAGTCTCTCCTCTCCCGTTTGGAGAAATGTTCAATGTTCAATGTCCAATGTTCAATGTTCAATGTTTTTGGTCATTGGACTTGGTCATTGGACATTGAATGTTGGTCAGCCGGGGTGGGGCAGGGAATGAGGGCATGGGAAAATCGCGCAAGCAAGGCAAAACATTCTACAACGAATTGCCCTTACCCTAACCCTCTCCCAAAGAGAGAGGAGACCATTATTACACTTTTCGGATAGCCTCTCACCGCAGTATGCCACTGCTTCGCAGAAGCAGTGCCCGGCCCGCAGCGGGCGGTCTTGACTACCGCACGCGGCAGCGGAAGCGGAGAATGCCGCCTTGGCCCGGTTCGAGCGGTTGGGCCAGTTCGCAGCGGACCGCCACCGAATCGCCCTCGTTCGGCTGGGTCGAGAACTTCGCCTCGACGCTGCACTGGGCGCTGTCCGCCACGTATTCGAGCCGCGTATTGAGGCTGTCGATGATCGTGACGTTGCCGAGCGGTTGGTTGCCGATATTGTCGAACCGGAGCGTGAAGAAGACTTCGTCGCCCGGCTGGGCGAACGGCGTCGAGGCCACCTTTACCAGCCGCAGCTTCGGCTTGCCCGGCGGCAAGGAAACCGTGTAGAGCGAGAGTGCCTTGTCATACTTGACCTCGGCCATCGCGCCGGTGTGGTCGAGAATGACCTGGACGGCCTGAATGTGCGACCAGGCGATTGCCGCCTCCGAAGAGCGGGCAAGGAAGGGCATTTCGGCTCCCTCGAACACGCCCATGCGGATCACCGACAGGTTCTCGAACGGCTTGAAGGCGTCTTGGAACGCCCGCGGATGGATCACGCTCGATATCACGCCGTCGCCCGCTCTGGTGCGCAGGGCCACGGCCGGCCGAGCGGTCGCCTCGCCCGCCGCCTGGACGTTCTGTTCCGCGTCGGCCACCAGTTGCAAGGTGGTCGGCGATTCGAGATGTTCGGGCAGGTGGACGCCGCCGATGTGCTGACGCTCTTCGTGGGCCACAAGGCCGACCACCTGACGGACGGCGCCGAAGCGTGGGGCATAGAGGTATACCTTGTTGCTCGGCTCGACCAGCGTGCGACCGTCAAGCGTGTCGTAGTGCGCCACGGTGTCTTCCATTTCCAAGCCGCCCAACTCGCCTCGGCCGCTCACGGCGGCGGGTACGCCCACGTCTCCGCCGTCGCGTATGTACTCATCGGCGGGCCAGGGCTGGCTCAGCCCCGACGGTGCCCAGGGGCCTTGCGGCTGATACGGCAACGGCACGCCCTGCTCCATACCCGGCGTAGGACGGGTTGACAACCTGTCCCACCCGGCCGCTACGGCGGGTACGCCCGTGTAGGCTTCTCTCGGCAACGTGTATCCGCGTCCGTCTGGTGGGGTTAAGAGGGTGCCACTGCTGGCTTGTCCAGCAGTGTTGGAAGCACTGCTGGACAAGCCGGCAGTGGCGCCCAACTTGCCCGGACTGCGACACGAGCAGAGAATCAGTGCGCAGAGCGCGACCAGGGCCATCCGCCACGGACCGGGCCAAAGTGGAGCGTCCGGCTGATGATAAACGGAGTGTTTCATGGCCTCCGCTCCACTGGGTTTGGAGAAATGGTCGGTGAACCGACCATCCCTTGCCTCTCGCCCCTCGGCATCCCAGGGGGCGGCGGCAGGAGGTTCACTTTTGGGGTCGCCGAAAAGGCAACGAACGGCGGCGAGCCGAAGAAGAAAAAGGCGTCGAGTCCCTGATCCGGCAGTCTCGCGCCCATTCGCAGAATCGCCACCGGCCGCCCCAGGCCGTCGGCCACCACCAACGGATCCTGGCCCGGCGCGGCCTCGAACCAGTTTTGTCCCGGCGAATTGTCCGGCGCCGGCAATGCATGGCGCGGGTCTTCGAGGTAAATCACCCGCGTGACAAACTTGCCCTGAATGGCCAACTTCAGATCCTCTTCAGTCAATTCAACGGGTATGGCGAAGCGTAGTTGTTGGCCGGCCGGCGCGTAGATTCGGTCTATGACCTCGATCGTGGGAAAGACTTCCAACCCCTCGGCCAACCGGATGTTCGTCACTCGCAACCGATAGACCGCTCCGATCAACATTCCGGCCTTTCTCGGGGCCGGCATGGCCTGATCGAATTGGTTGTCTACCGCCAGCGAGATCAAGACCCCCGTCGGGGCCTTGATCTCCACCGGCTGATAGAACCCGGGCAATGGTCCTCCCCGCTGGAGTCGCTGGCCGCCAATCGCTCCCGGTGGCATCACGCCATGATGCAGGTAATGCACGTTTGGTTGTTGGGCCGGCAGCGTTGCCGCCAAGCTCAACAACCAGACCGCCAGCACCGCCGTCTTGCCAACAAAAAATCGACGGCAGTGCGCCTGCATTGCCAGAAAGCGGATCAATCGGACCATTGTCGCGAGTTGGTTCAAGTGTCTTGCACGATTATGGGTGTATGCCGCTCGTTTAGCAGCCCGTTGAAAAAAGGGTGCCACTGCTGGCTTGCCCAGCAGTGCGGGGAGAAACACCCGGGGAAACACTGCTGGACAAGCCAGCAGTGGCACCCGAACTCTTGAAAACCGACTTTTTCAACGGGCTAAACGGGTATTCTCCCGGAATCACGCAAGCATTTATTCCTCGACGGGTCACTCTCCTCCGTAGTTATACTGATCCGGGCAGTCCGGATTTACCCGCTCGCGGCGGTCAAAAAAGGGTTGCTTGAAATATCCGACGCCCTTGCGGGTGCGTTCGACGATCCGTGCGTGGCTGGCCGGCTTCGGATAGCTGAACCCCGGCTTCTGCTTCACGTCGATCCGAATCTTTTCGGTCGGTCCCGGCAGCCGAACCCGCGTATGGTTCTTCATGACGTGCTTTTGCAGACCGGCGGGGATTCCAAGCGGCACGTGGGGCGGACCGGGTAGACCGATCGGAGTGCCGCACATCGGCATGCCGTATTGAGGGCTGGTCACGCCGGAGATATAACCGTTCGGCATCGTCGTGGGCGCGCCGACCCGCATCCCCATCGGCATCGGCGCCGTGGGCATGCCTTGGTATCCACCTTGGTATCCATCTGGACGTTGATACGAGGCCGTGGACACGCCGCCTTCATGCATCATGTCGGTGGGCACCTGGAGATCCTTGTTGCCCAACCGGACGATAGCCATTATCGCTCCGCGCCGGTCGGCCTCGACGATCGGATCCACGCCCGGATCAAGACGCGTGCTGACCAGCGTTTCCACGCCGGCCAAGGCCAACTCTTGATACTCCGGATCGGGTAGGTAGATCACCTTGGTCACGAAGTTGCCGCTGAGAACCTGGTCGAAATCCTCCGGCGTGTATTGCACCGGAATGGCGTTGTGCGCCAGGAACGCCTCAGTCCGCGGCATGGCCGGACCAATTTCCATCGTGGGATACAACTCGACACCCGGCCGGCCCGGGATGTTCGTCAGTTTCAGCCGGTAGATTGCGGCCTGCGGGAAGTTGTAGCGGCCCGGGCAGATCATCGGTTCCGAGTCGAACATACCCGGTCCCATGACGTCCCAAGACACCACCATTCCCTCGGGGCCGACAAAGGCGACCTGCGAGGTCATGCCCGGCGAGGGCATTCCGGGCCGATGCATCATCACACCCGGCCCCGGACCATCAACGCCCGGACCAGGACGCATAAGCATGTTGGCTGGTGGCAGGTTATTCTTGTTCAGCGGTGTTCGGCATCCCGCGATCACCACACACGCAACCAACAACAACATAAACGAAGACCTCATGATGTTCCCCCTACTTAAGGCAGCCGAGGCCGCAACCAAAGGGTTCAGACGTCCAGGGGTCGGAACTTGAAAACCATGTCGCTCCAAGTACATATTTCCCACTCCTGGTATCCAGACCCATCACTTTTGTTGTAATTTGGCATCCGACGCGGAACATATTTGCGCAAGACACCTGCCTGAAGTCTAATGGTCGGCGCGATATAACACGATTCTTTGGAAAATCCGGCAGAACTGGCAAAATACATCCCGGGCAACCCAGTTGGTGTATTCTGTGCAGCCAATCTAGTGTGATTTTCTCCATGTAATTTGATCGCCCTCCCATGAAGCCGCGACCACCGGTCGCGGCTTTATGAGGACGGTCGCACCGGTCGCGGTTTTATGGGGGTTCTTGGCCAATCCGGCCTTGACGGCTTCGGCGGCCTTTCGGTATTCTTCGCCCCCTATTCGTGATGGGGCCATCAAGGCCC
>JAUWPQ010000146.1 GCA_030611515.1 Planctomycetota bacterium
GCGGACGGAGAATAGTGGGTAGTGGGTAGTGGATAGTGGATAGTGAGGAACATCCTCGCCCCTCGCCCCTCGCCCCTCGCCCCTCTTCTCCACTCGCGCCGTCAGCTTGCCCAGCGCGAGATAGCCGCCGGCGGTGGATTCTACCTCGTAGGTGCAAGGGCCTTCGAGAATGACCTTCGCGCCGGAGTCGTAGGTGATTTCCAACAGCCCGGAAGAGAGGATGTACTCGCGGCCCAAGGGAACGTGGGCGAACCCCAGCGGCGGCAGGAAGTCCTCGTCGTCGGACCATTTCACATCGACCATGCCGGTGATCCGGCCGACGAACACCATCTCCGGCATGGCGTCCGACGGAACCGACTGCGACGGCGCCTCGGCGATATGTTGGTGGTGGGTGACTTTCATCGCCCAGAACACCAGCAGCATCACGCCCATGATCACCGTGGCAACCATGCAGGAGAACGACCAACTGCCAACGGAAAAGTAGCTGGTGGGTAGTGGATAGTGGCTGGTGGAGGAAAGATCGAGGACAATTTGGGGGACTGGGGGTTCGGGGTTCGGGGTTCGGGGTTCGGGGCCGACCGGTTCGGTGCCTATTAAACCTCTTCCCCACTGGCAGAGCGTGGCGGAGTCGTGCATGAAGCGGACGTAGTGCCGTCGGGCCTCCACGTCGTCGGACACCAATTTGCCGAGTCGCTCGGCTTTTTCCGCGGTGATGACGCGGTTCAGCAGGGCGTCTGCCAACTCGTAAACCTCGCGCTGCTTGGGATCGTTATGGCCGGCAAGGTGATTAGTCATTGGCCACCCTCCCCATGCAACGCTTCGTCGACGCAATCCCTTAGCGTCGAGCGGGTGCGGAGGATCGCTTGCCGGGTGGCGTCGAAGGTCCGCCCCAGTTCGGCGGCGATTTCTCGAGTGGTGCGCTCGCCCGAGTAATAGTGCAACAACAAATCCCGCTTGGCCTGCGGCAGTTTATCGAAGCAGTCTTTCAGCGCCTGCCCGGCGGCGTCCAACTCGTCGGAGATCGCGGCGACCTCCTCGGCCACCAGTTCGGCGAGCCGGTCGCCGATCATTCCATGACGGCGGGACTGCTTTTCGCGATGGGTGAGCACTTGGTAGTAGGCGATAGTACGTGCCCAGGCGCCGAAATCCTTGGCCGGGTCGTAGTCGTCGAACTGTTCCCAAAGGCGGATTCTCACCTCTTGGGCGATGTCGTCGGCGTCGGCCCAATTCGGCACCAGGGAGAGGATCAGTCCGCGCAGCCGTCGCTCGTGCTGCCCGAGCAACGTCAAGTATTGCCGGGTCCGCTGGTCATTGCTGGACGGATTAGACGAGGTCACGTTGCTTTTCCCCACCTGAAATGTGGATCCCGGCCGTTGAATAGACAGGAAGCGGCTCTTCCCTCTATTCTAATTAGGGGCAAAAGCCGCGGATGCGACAAAGAAAATCCGCACCCCGACCAGAGGGGGGCGTCGGCTGGGCCCTATTCGTGTCTTAGCGCCTCGATGGGATCCATCGCCGCAGCTCGGATCGCCGGATACAGCCCGAAAATCACCCCGATTGTCACCGAGATGCCGAACGCCAACGGGATCGACCACGGCACGATAATGGGGGTTACTTCGCGGATGACATCGGGTAATTGCTCGAAGACTTCCGGGGCGGCGCGTTGCATGACGCCGCGGATCGCGCCGATCAACGGCCGGCACGTCAGACCGCCCAGGATGCCGGTGGCTCCTCCCATGACCGACAGCACGACGGTCTCCACGAGGAACTGACGGGTGATGTCGCCGCGCTTCGCGCCCAGCGCGCGACGGATGCCGATCTCGCGGGTCCGCTCGGTGACGGTGGCGAGCATGATGTTCATGATGCCGATGCCGCCTACGACCAGCGAGATCGCCGCGATCAGGCCCATGAAAACGATGAACATCAGCCGCGTGGTCTTGGCCTGTTTGAGCAACTCCAGCGGCACGGTCACGGCGTAATCCTGCTTGCGGTGGTGCAGCTTGAGGGTCTCCTTGACCAGCGCAGCGGTCTTCAGGACGTTCTCTACCTTGTCCACGCGGAGCGTGACCTGGCTGAGTTCGACCAACTCGCCTTCGCGGGAGCCGGTTCGCCGGGTGATGATTAGATCGCCGATGCGGCTCCAGAAGGTGTTTATGGGTATGTAGACGTCGTTGTTGAACTCCTGCGCGGTCAGCGAGCCGCCGATGCCCGCCGTCGGAGTCCGATCCCTCATCACTCCCACGACCAGATAGAACGCCTGCTCGATACGGATCGCTTGACCGATCGGGTCCTCGAAGGGAAACAACTTCTCGGCGGTGCCGGCGGCCAGCACGCAATGGTTCCATTTCTCGTGGTCGTCGGTGTCGGAGAGGAACCGTCCGCGGGCCACCTCGAGCTGGTTCACCTCGGCGTACTCGGGGGTGCAGCCGACCAGCCGTCCCTCGGTGTTCCGGCCCAGATAGCCGAACCGATAACGCACCTCCCGGATAGGCAACGCGCGGTCGATCGTGGGAATCGTCGTGATCAGCCGGTCGAAGTCGGCGCGGGTAACGCCGTAGGGGACTATCGAGCGCGAGCTACCCGCGTTTTCGATCGACTCCTCCGGCGGCTTGATCGAACGGATGATGATGTTGGTGGCTCCCAGTCCTTCGATTTGCTCTTGGGCCTTGCGGCTGATCCCCTCGCCGATGGCCAGCAGCCAGACCACGCTGGCCACGCCGATAAAGATACCCAGCACCGTCAGCAAGGAGCGCAGCGGATGCAACAGCAGGCTTTTTACGCCCAAATGCCAGGTGCGTAGCCAAATGAAAGACATTCGAGGGGTCAGAGGTCAGAGGCCAGAGGTCAGAGATCGGGGATCGAGGGCGGGGTAGGATAGGGGTTTGAGATTTGAAATCTGATATTTGAGATTGTCATTCAGCCGCCGTGGGTGGCACTGGCGTCTCGCCAGTGCTGGCCGGAGCACGGGCAAAATGCCCGTGCCACCCCCGGCATATATTCCATGCGTTCACTTTCTTGTCCGTTTGTCGCTGCAAATCAATCCGTCCTGCAGCCGCACGACGCGCTTGGCGAGTTTGCCCACCTCTGGCTCGTGCGTGACGATGATGATGGTTTTGCCTTGCTCGTTCAGGTCGTTGAGCAAGCGAAGTATCTCCTCGGACGTGACGGAATCGAGGTTGCCGGTCGGCTCGTCGGCGAGGATGAAATACGGGTCGTTTATCAGGCTTCGGGCGATGGCCACCCGCTGCTGTTGGCCGCCGGATAGCTGAGTGGGACGATGTTTCAGCCGGTCGCCGAGTCCCACCAATTCGGCCAACTCGTGGCTCCGCTGCCGTTGCCGCCGATCGATCCGCCCCTGATAGTACAAGGGGACTTCGATGTTTTCCAACACGCTCAGTTGCGGGATCAGATTGTAAGATTGGAAGATGAAGCCGATGTGCGAGGCGCGGATTTCTGAAAGCCGGTCGTCGCTGGCGCCGCTGATTTCCTCGTCGCCGAGCATGAGCCGGCCGGAAGTGGGGCGATCGAGACATCCCAGCAGGTTCAACAGCGTACTCTTACCCGACCCCGAAGGCCCCATGATCGCCACGTAGTCGCCGGTGGGGATTTCCAGACTCACGCCGCGCAGGGCGTGGACCGTTCCGCCGTCCATGACGTATTGCTTGGTTGCCTCCAGCATGCGTGCGGCGGGGATCATGGTTTGGTTCTCGACTTGGCGGGACCGCCGCCCTGATTGCGGAAACGTTCGGCGGCTGCGATCCATTCCGTTTGGTCGATCTCGCCGTCGTTGTTCCCATCGGCCGCTTTCAACGCGTCGCGCAATCCTTCCGGCAGCTCGTCGAGTTGCAACGTCCCGTCGCCGTTGCCGTCGAACTGGCGGAACATCTTCTCCGCGTCCGCGGCCCGATTTTTTGCGGCTGCGCGATCCGCGGCCACGGCTCGTTTCGCGGCCGGCGCCGTGACGGCTCGAGGTTCCAAGGCCGTCTCCGACAGGTCTACTTTTTCGCGATAGGCCGCGGCGTTGAGCACCACTTCTTCTCCCTCGAAAAGGCCCCCTTGCACCACGACCATTTTGTCGTTGGTGGCTCCGATGGCGATTTTCCGGGCATACCACTGGTTGCCCTCGCCGGTGACGCAATAGAAATTTTCGTCCTGCTCGAAAACGGCTTGAACCGGCACCAGTAATACGTCGGGAAGGTATTCCGCGCGGATGCGCACTTCGGCGGTCAGCCCGGGGCGCAGCCCGGGCGGCGATTCGTTGATCCGCACCGTGGTCTCGTATTCCTTCACGCTGGAACCGAAAAACGAAGTGGGTACGGGAAACTCGTCGACCTTCTCCACCGTGCCGTGCAGTTCGAGTTCCGGGAAGGCGTCCAAGCGGATCGTGGCCGGCATACCCCGCTTCACCAGGGTGATCTTCGACTCGTTGATCTTCGCCACCACTTGCATCCGTTTGGGGTCGGGCAGCCGAATCAAGGTTTGCCGCTCGCGGACCTGCTCGCCGGCCTCGATTATCACTTCCTTATTGCCGCGCCAACCGGTGACGTTGGCGTACACCGCCTGGCCCGCCTCCGGTGAGCGAATCACGCACTTCTCGATCTGGCTCTCGATCAAAGCCAACTGTCCCATGTCGAGTTTGTGCGCGGCCAGTTTGGCCTTGGCGTTCGCCTCGGCCGTCTTGATGTTGCTGCTCAACTGGACGATCATCTTCTCCTTGGTGAACCTCTGTAGCACGTCCAACTTGGTCCTGGCGATTTCCAGCGAGTTGCGGGCCTGATCCACCGCAAAGCGGTCGGCCTTCAACTGCTGTTTGGTGATGTATCCCTTGGCCGCCAACCGCTTGCTGTATTTCAGGTATTCTTCGGCCCGGCTCATGTTCTCTTCGGCCATGAAGATTTCGTTCTGAATGGTCTGCGCCTCTTGCCTGTACAAACCTTCGAGGTACTCCCGCTTGGCGATGACCGCCGTGTCGTGGGCCTCCTGCGCCTGGATCAGCGCCGCCTCGCTGTTGCTGCAGCCGATCAATTGAGAGGTGCGCTCGTTCTCCAGGGCGGAGGAATCGAGCCGTACCAGCACGTCGCCGGGTTGGACCGTGGTTCCCTCGGGAATGATCTCCAGAATCGTGGTGCCACCGGTCCCCTTGGACTTCACTTGGCAGCGGATTTCCACGTTGTTGGCGCTTTCCACGTTGCCGCGATCGGTGATCTCGTGGATGAACTCACCCCGCTCCACGCGGTACATCATCGGCCCGGCGTCGGGCTTCGACCAAGAAAACTTCAGCCACAACGAGAACCCCAACGCCGGCAACGCCAACACCAGCGCCAGCGCAACCAGCAGCTTGCGGGTCGAGAACCCGCGACGTATCGGGACGGTGGGCATGGATCGAGACATGGCGACAATTCCTCAACCATCCATTATATCCACCGGAAGAGTGATTGTCACCCTCGTTTCCACACTCTGCAATCACCCTCGTTCCCACGCTCTACAATCACCCTCGTTCCCACGCTCTACAATCACCCTCGTTCCCACGCTCTGCGTGGGAACGCACTTGCCGGACGCTCCCGCGTCCCCGGCGCAACTTCCTACTTGAACTGACCACTGATAACTGACAACTCACAACACCAAATCCGCCGCGCCCGCCGCCAACAAACCAACGCTGACAACCGCGTTGACGTGGAAGAACGCCCGGTTCACGCGGCTCAGATCGTCGGGACGGATGATCGCGTGTTCATAAACCAACAAGACAGCGATGGCCGCCACGGCAGTCAGGTAGATCGCGCCGAACCCACCGTACACCAACGGCAGCAGGAACAACAGGACCACCATGCCCAAGTGACAGAGCGCGGCCAACCGCAGGGCGGCGGAGACACCGAATCGGGCCGGCACGCTGCGGAGCCGCCTCTTCACGTCGAACTCGTAATCCTGGCAGGCGTAGATTATGTCGAAGCCGGCCACCCAGAACATCACCGCCGCGCCCAGCACGATCGGCGCCAGCGACAGTTCCGCGCGGATCGCCACCCAGGCGGCCAGCGGGGCCAACATCAAAGCCCCGCCAAGCCAGAAATGAGAAAGGGCCGTAAACCGCTTCGCGTAACTGTAGCCGAACAGATAGGCCAGCACCGGCAACGACGCCAGCAGCGGGATCGGATTGCCGGGCAAAAACAACAGCGTACCGGCAACGAACCCCAGCGAGCAGGCGACCGTAAACGCGATCACGCTGACCAAGCTCAACTCGCCGCTGGGTAAGTGCCGCGACCGGGTACGCGGGTTAAGAGCGTCTAAATGTCGATCGGCAAGCCGGTTGAAAGCCATCGCCGCGCCCCGGGCGGTCGCCATGCAAACCAATATGCCCAGCAAGTCCAGTGGCCTAAACGGTACGGGCGGATCGCTACGCAGGTTGGCCGACCATGCCATCGCCGCCGCCAACAGCGCAAACGGCAACGCGAACAACGTGTGGCTGAAGCGGATCAGTTCCAACAGACGGACGAGCATAGTGGGTAGTGGATAGTGGGTAGTGGATAGTGGGTAGTGGATAGTGGGTAGTGGATAGTGCTTTTCCGAAACGCTCAAATTGCCGCTTGCGGTTTCGCAAAACAAGATGACATACTCAAGTAAGACTTTCTGTGCTTCCCTCACTATCCACTATCCCCCGCTCCCCAACGCTGTATCAACGCATTAGGTATTTCCAACTGGTCGCATACGCGAGAGACGATGAAATCGACCAGATCGCTGATCAACTTCACGCCGTGGTAAAAGCCGGGCATGGCCGGAAGGACCACTGCCCCCAACTCGGCGGCTCGGCGCATGTTCTCGATCTGCACAAGCGAAAGCGGCGTCTCGCGGGGGACCAGCACCAATCGGCGGTGTTCCTTCAGATGCACCTCGGCCGCGCGGTGAATCAGGTTGGTACTCGTGCCGTGGGCGATCGCGCTTAGCGTGCCGAACGAACAGGGACAGACGACCATGCCGTCGGTCTGGAACGATCCGCTGCCGATCGGCGAGAGCAAGTCGCGCCAATGGCAATAATGAATTCCACCCGGATCGCCCATCCCCATCCCGAGCACGTTGCTCGAATCGCTGGAAATTCCGCACGTGCTTCGCAGCACTTGCAGCTTGGGGTCGCGGAGGATTGCCCCGCTGTCGAGCATCAGCATCGACGGGCTGAAATTGTCCATGTCCACCGTCAGGTCAAGCTCTTGCTTGAACACGTCGACGGCGGCTTCACTGATGCTCAGATGAATGTCGCATCCGGCGGCCAGCAGCACTTCCAACAGGCGCACGCCGTAGGTCGCGCCACTCGCGCCGGTAATCGCCACCACGATGTTCCGTTTCATGGATCACCTCGGGAATAAACGGTGAAAGAGAGGGGAAGGGAGAAGAGGAGAGGGAAGAGAGGAAGAGAGAGGAGGGAGGAGAGAGGAGGGATTCCCTGGTTCCCACGCTCTGCGTGGGAACCAGAGTACAACAAAAGGTAAGCCTGTTGAATGTTCATCTCTTTTCTCTTCTCCCCTCTCCCTTCTCCCTTCTCTCTTCCTTCCTTCCCACATACAACGTCGCCACTCCCCAGGTGAAGCGATAAAACTCCACGTCGGTCAGTCCCGCCGCCCGCATCCGCTCGGCCAGGGCCTCGTCCTGGGGAAATTGCTCGACGCTGCTCGGTAGATAATTGTAAGCCGCCTGTGAGTTTCGGGCTAGTGCCTGACCGATCCGCGGCAGGACGTGGTGGAAATACCAGCCGTAGAGCATTCCCAGCGGCCGGGTGTTGGGGATGGAGAACTCCAGCACGGCCACCCGCCCGCCCGGCCGGCAAACCCGTGTCATCTCGCGCAGGCCGGCGTCGGTGTCGGCCAGGTTCCGCAGCCCAAAGGCCACCGAGACGATCTGGAACGTGTCGCTGGGAAACGGCAGTTGCAGGGTGTCGGCCTCCAGCAGCGAGACTTGTGCATCGGCCCCGGCGCGGCGGCGTTTCTCGCGTCCGATTTCGAGCATCGGCAGGCAGAAGTCGGTCCCCACGACGTGGACCTTACCGCCGGCGGCCCGCCAATAGGCCAGCGCCAAGTCGGCCGTTCCGGCGCAAACGTCAAGGATCGGTGCGTCGCCGATCGGCGGCACGAGTTTGACGGTCTTTCGCCGCCATCGCCGGTCGATCCCCAACGACAGCAGCCGATTGAGAAAATCATACCGCCCGGCGATCTCGCCGAACATTCGTCGCACTCGGGCGGAGGATTTGTCGAGTGGCATTTGGTATATTCGGCGCGACCGCCGCTTGCGGTTTCGCATTGGGCGCGACCAGCGGTCGCGGCTTTATTGTTTCCGCGTGGCGTCCAGCGCCATCCGTTCGCTCAGCTCTCCGGTGGGCAAAGTCGGATCGAACGGATCGGCGGGGCCTTGCTCGGTTACTACGTCTTGGCCGGGGCGGAAGTTCGCCACGATTGCCGCCAACACCTGGTCGCGGTCGCGCACGTCAACCTCCGCGTCCACCACTACCAGAGTCTTGGCAAACATCATCGGCCGCAGACCCCAAGCGGCGTGGGCCGAGCGACGGCCCTGGCCCGGATACGTCTTGCGAATCGACACAGCCGCCCAATGACGCGCCGCGGCGAACTCCGGCAAATCGAAATCGACCAACTCCGGCATCGACAAACGCAATAGCGGCAGGAACACCCGTTGCATCGACCGGACGACCGTGCAAAACTCGTGCGGCGGACGACCGGGAACAAAAGCCGCAAAAATCGGATTGGCCCTGTGCGTAACGGCCGTGACCTGCATCGCCTGGGCCGGACGCGGCCGAGTGCAATGACCCAGCGGCGCGCACATCGGACCGACCATGAAAGGGGACAGGTCCGATTTGTGCGAAGCACCCTTCGGGCCGCTGCGCGGCAAATCGGACCTGTCCCCTTGCTCTACCGGATCGACGAAGCCCTCGATGACGATCTCCGCCTCGGCCGGCACTTCCAAATCGACGCCTCGGCAGGCTACCACGTCGATCGCCTTTTCGCGCAGCAGTCCGGCCAACGCGCAAACGTCCGAATCCTCCGACAGCGGCGCGGCCGCGGCCAACTGAAACGCCGGATCGCCGCCGATGACCACCGCCACCGGCATCTTCCGCCCCCGGACGCGATACTCGTCCAACAGCCGGGCGTGTTCGTCGTAAGCAGCCCAACATACGGCCAACCGCGAGCGGTCGATCTGCTGTAAGTCGAACCGGCCGCAGAGGGGCCGATGCGAATCCGGCTCGGCGGAAAAGACCACCGCCGAGGAGATAGCGCGGCTGGTTTCTTCCGCCGCACTTTGCAGCAACGGCAGTTCGCCCAGGTCGATGTCGCTGCCCAAACGGACAATCTGTTGACAGGCCGCGGCGCGGACCTTTCGCGGCAAGACGCTGCCGAGCGCGGCCGGCTGAGCGCCCGCCTTGATGCGCTCGAACCAACCCTCCGGAGCCGAGACATCCAGCAGCCGGGCAAGCCGCTCGGAAATCTCCGCGAGCGAGGCGACCCCCAACGCCCGGCAGATTCGCCCCTCGGTGGCCAGCAGATTGGTTGCCACCGGCAGGCCGTGTCCCTTGACCGCACCGAACAGCAGGGCCGCCCCCCCCGACTCGGCAGACCGGGCGGTGATCTCGGCCACTTCCAACGCCGGATCGACATCCTCCTCCACCCGACTCAACTCGTCGGCATGGCCCAACTCCTCCAGAAAATCTGATAAGCAGCAGTATGGCATGAGGGCATTGTAAGGGCGGAAGGCGGAGGGCGGAAGGCGGAGGGCGGAAACCCGATGGCCCGAGGGTTGGCCACTTTAGTGGCCAATGCCGGCGCGAAGAATGGGATTGCCAATTAACGGCGAATTACGGATAATACCTCTGGCATAAGAACCAGACCCTTCGCAGGAGGCAGAGATGGGCTTGGATGTCGCTGGTATTATTCTGGCCGTCGAGAATGTGTTCGGCTTCTCCATACCGGATGAAGATGCCGCCAGACTCGACACCACCGGCAAGCTCTACGAATACATCCTTGTCCATCGGTTCCGTGGATACCAGGAAGACTGTTTGAGCAGCATCACGTTCTACAAGCTCAGACGCGCCATGATGTCGGCCCTGCGAATCCCCAGGAAGAAGATACGGGTATCGACGAAGCTATCGGAGATCATTCCCTCGCGTCGGCGCCGGACATGGAAAGCACTCCGGCGGGAGACCGGGCTACGGCTGCCGCAACTCCGACGACCCGTTTGGGCGACCACGATCGCCGTCTCGGCTACTTTTGGGCTGGGTATCGCGGTGCCCGTGCTCCTTTCGTTGAGTCTGTTCGGCGGAGCGATCCTGACGGCGATTCTCACGATGATTGCGGTCGGTTATTTATTCTCGTGGCTCACCAGACCGCTGGCGTTCGAGTTTCATTCAGACTGCACGACGATGGGCCAACTCACGTCGCTAACCCTTGCTCACAATTTTCAGGCTATCGCCGAGGAATCAAATTGCTCCGCGAGTGACGCGGAGGTGTGGGAAACGCTGCAAGTGGCAATCGCGGAGGAGTTGGGGGATAGTCCCTGTCAACTTGCCAAGGAGACGGATTTCCTTCAGTATCGCAATGCCGGTTGACTTCGTCCCCACTCAAGCACGGTCCTAGACTTGACGCAATGACGATTCCGGCGTACCCTATATTCAGGTGGTGTGATGCTCGCGTTGGCCTCTCCACGGCCCGTCGCGG